>NZ_PJJU01000018.1:0-14042 GCF_002929635.1 Cryobacterium sp. M25
GGGCGGCGCAGCGCGGCGCGGGGCGGCGCAGGGCGGCGCGGGGCGGCGCAGGGCGGCGCAGGGCGCGGCGGTATCCGTCGCGACCCATACTAGAGAAGCCGGCACACGTTCTACCGTGTGCCGGCTTCCACAGCGTGCGCCGCGAGTGGCGCAGCCAGGATCTGCCGACCCGGACCTCACCCTAGATCTCGGAGTCGTCCACCGGCCCCGGCCGCGCGGTCGTCGGCTCGGTGCCGCCGTTCGTGGTGCCGGCACCGGCGGCGTTGGCCTCGCGCTCCAACCGGGCTGCGCGGCGGCTCGGTTGCGGCTTTTGCACGGACAGTTCCCCGCCCACGCGACCGCCGTGGGGGCGGCCGTGGTCGGCGTACTCCTCACGGAAGTAGGCCATGCGCCACGGACCCATTTCGATCCGGGCGCCGGTGCGCAGGACCTGCCCATCGTTCTCGTCCTGCCGGTAATTCCGCTTGGCTCCGCCGGAAACGTCGCCGAGCGGATACAGAACGTACTCGTCGTTGTCGTCGTGGCGGATTTCGGCATGGAACGGTTGCAGACCGGCCAGCTGCAGGTCGGCATCCGGGGCCGAACCGATGGTGGTGACCGTCGGCAGCAGATCGAACTCGCGCGGCATCTGACCGTTCCAGTTCTTCGAGCCGATCACAAAAACCAGCCGGGGCCGGCCTGCCCCCGGTGTGTAGTGCGTCGTGGTCACCCGGCGACGGATGCGCCGGTCGAAGGTCGGCACCAACGGCAACAGGGTGGCCGGCGGCAACGGCAGGGACAGGCCCGCCTCCGGTGCAGCACTGCGCCGCCGCAGGAGCGGAACCAGCGCGGCCCGGCTGCCGAGCGTAATGTGCGACGAACCGGTCAGCAGCCGCTGGATGACGGGTGCCTTGACGGCTCCCAGCCGGATGATCAGGCCGTCGGGGCCTGACACGGAGACGGTCAGACCGCGCTCGGCCAGGTCGCCGGCCAGGCCGCGGAGCTCCTTCAGCTTCATCGTGCTGGTGCGCACGAACATCTCGGGCCTGCTGGAGAAGATCTCGACGTCGAGGCCGTTGGCCGTGATGGTTCCGCCCATCTGCTCGGCGCCGGTCGCCTCCGTGGTGTCGCCCGGTGTGCCCGGCTCCGCGAGGGAGAACTCCAGGTCGATGTCCAGGCGGGTGGTGGGGCTCATGACTACTTGGTGAGCGGTTCGGTGCCGGAACCCTCGCTCGTGGTGACCCGCAGTGTGCCGTTCAGCTTCCAGGTGGCACGGGGGGCGTCGGGGCCGATGTCGCGCGGCACCTCCACCGTCATGTCGATGAAGCTGTAGTTGATGGCGGCGCTCTTGCCGGTCAGGTAGGACCACATCTCCTTGCCGAGGTCGGTCCAGTCCTTGATGTTGTGGGCGTCGGGGCCGGTGGCGTTGGCAGTGGGTACGGGGTTCTGGCTGTCAGTCACGGTGTGTTCCTTCTCGCTTGGTTGCAGGGAAACGGCACTCGGTCGTCGCACATCGGGCCCGCAATCGGCCAGAATCGGATCAACAGTGAACCGCCGCGCGGACAGCCATCAAAAACCTCGTCTGCCGCGTGTAGGCCAACCCTAGTTGAGCACGGCTGCAGGGGGAAGGGCGCGGCACCCCCTGTTCTGGTCGGTGGTGTCGGCTAGCCTCGAAACCACCGTGACCAGCGCTTCCGGTGTGGTTGTGCGTGCGCAAAGAGGAGATCGACGTGTTCCTGCCAGACCCTGCCACCGTTGTCTACTCGGCGAGCGACCTCAGCGCCGCGGCCGCGTGCGAGTGGGCACTGTTGCGCCGACTCGACGCGAAACTGGGACGCATCGACGCCGCCCCGGCAGCCGCTGACGCCATGCTCCAGCGCACCGCCGAGCTGGGCGACGCCCACGAACTGCGGATGCTCGAACAGCTGCGCGCGGCCCGCACCGTCGTCGAGATCGAACGTGGCGACCTCGCCGACATCGGTTCCGCCGTTGAAATGAGCGAGGCGGCCCTGCGCGCAGGGGCCGAGGTGGTGTTCCAGGCTGCATTCTTCGACGGGCGATTCCTGGGCTACGCGGACTTCATCATCCGCACCGGGAGCGGCGACCAGAGCGACCCCGCCGACCCCGCCGACCATTCCGACCCCGCCGACCCCGCCGACCCCGCCGACCATGCCGCGACCTACGAGGTCTACGACACGAAGCTGGCACGCTCNGCTCGGCGAAGATCACGGCGCTGCTGCAGTTGGCGGCGTATAGCGACCAGTTGCAGCGGATGGGCATCCCGACGGGGCTGAACGTGCACCTTCTGCTCGGCGACGGCCGCACGAGCTCGCACCGGTTGCAGGACATCTTGCCGGTCTACCGCGCCCGGCGCGCCCGCCTCGAGCGGCTGGTCGACGAACGCCTCGCCGACCCTGCACCCACCCCGTGGGGTGACCCTCGCTACGCCGCCTGCGGCCGCTGTGACCTGTGCGAGGAGCAGGTGCAGCAGCACCGGGACGTGCTCCTGGTCGCGAACCTGCGGCTCAGCCAGCGCGCCCGGCTGCGCTCCGCGGGCGTCCGCTCCATCGACGACCTCGCCGCGCGGCGCGAGCCCGTCCCCGGTTTGTCAGACGTTACGCTGGCGACCCTGCAGGGGCAGGCCCGGCTGCAGATCGCCCCCCGAGCCCCCGGCCGGCCACTGAACTGGGAGATCATCAACCCGGCCGCCCTCGCGGCGCTGCCCGCACCCGACGCGGGGGACATCTTCTTCGACTTCGAGGGTGACCCGCTCTACCAGGAGGCCGGCAACGGACAGTGGGGGCTGGACTATCTGTTCGGTCTGGCCCTGCCGGACGATACCTTCCGCACCTTCTGGGCGCACGACCACGCCGAGGAACGTCAGGCCCTGATCGACTTCCTGGAGTATGTGCGGGAGCGCCGTTCGCGGCATCCGGGGCTCCACATCTACCACTACGCCCCCTACGAGCGCACCCACCTGCTCGGCCTTGCCGCCCGGCACGGGGTCGGCGAAGAAGCGGTCGACGACCTATTGCGCCGGAATGTGCTCGTTGACCTCTACCCGATCGTGCGGCAGGGCTTGCGCATCGGCAGCCGCAGCTACTCGCTCAAGAAGCTCGAACCGCTCTACATGGGGCTCGAGGAACGCGAGGGCGTGGCCAACGCCGCCGACTCGATCACCGAATACGTGCGCTCGCGCACCCTGTTGGCCGCCGGACAGACGGATGCCGCAGAGCAGATTCTCACGGACATCGCCCGCTACAACGCGTACGACTGCCGCTCCACCCTGCGCCTGCGCGACTGGCTGCTGGCCCGCGCCGCCGAGCAGCCGGGCGCCACCGCAGCGTCGCCGGCGACCCTGGCGGGCGTGCCCCTGCCGGTGCGGGAACCGGACCCGGTCTACCTGGAACTCTCCGCGCTGCTTGCCGACGTTCCGCCGGCCGAGCGCACCGCCGACCAGACCGCGCTCGCCCTCGCCTCGGCGGCGATCGACTACCACCGGCGGGAGCAGAAATCGTTCTGGTGGGACCACTACAGTCGCCTGGGCGCGCCCGTGGACGACTGGGCGGACACCAGGGACGTGCTCATCGTCGAAACAGCAGCCCTTCACCTGGGCTGGCACCGGGAAGGCCGCCAGTCGCTCGACCGCCGGGTACTGCGCCTGACCGGGGCACTCGCGCCGGGCAGTTCGCTCACGGTCGGGCAGCAGCCGTTCCTGCTCTACGACCTGCCCTACCCGCCGATCAGCCGCAGCGACGCTCCCGGAGCGCGCACCGCGCACAACAGGGCGACCATCATCGACGTGATCGACGAGTCGGTCTATTTGGTCGAGGAGGTGCTCGAACGCGATGCACCCGCCCACCGGGAAATGCCGATCGCCCTCACCCCCGGCACCCCGCCGCCAGCCGGTAGCCAGGTGACCGCGATCTCGGAGTGGGGCCGCGCCGTGCTCTCCCGGTGGCCGGAACCGCTGCCGGACGCGGCCTTCGACCTGCTGCGCCGACGCCCGCCCCGGTTGCTCGGGGCAAGCGGGCCGGCGCAGCCCCTGGTGCAGCCACCGGCGCGCCCCGGCGATGGTGCCGGTGTCGGGGACGGCGACGGCGAGGGCGATGGTGCCGGCGACGGCGACGGTGAGGGGGATGTGCGCACCGCCATCCGGGACACCCTGCTCGTGCTCGACCGGTCCTACCTCGCGGTGCAGGGCCCGCCCGGAACCGGCAAGACCTTCGTCGGCTCGAGGGTGATCGCCGACCTCGTCGTGCGGCACGGCTGGCGCGTCGGCGTCGTCGCGCAGTCCCACGCTGCGGTCGAGAACATGCTCCGGGCCGTACTCGCCGCCGGAATCGAGGCGGGGCTGGAGCCCGGCCAGGTCGGGAAGAAAGCGAAAAAGGGCGACGAGAAAAAGCCGGTGCCGTGGACCCTCCTGGATACCAAGACCTTCGCCCGGTTCACCGGGCAGTCCGGCGGCTGGGTGCTCGGCGGCACCGCCTGGGACTTCAGCAACGCCGACCGGGTGCCGCGGGGCTCCCTCGACCTGCTCGTGATCGACGAGGCCGGCCAGTTCTCCCTCGCCAGCACCATCGCAGCGGCCGTCGCGGCCGAACGCCTGCTGCTGCTCGGCGACCCGCAACAGCTGCCGCAGGTCAGCCAGGGCACGCACCCCGAACCGGTCGACGGCTCGGCTCTGGGCTGGCTCAGCGACGGACACCAGGTGCTCCCGCCGGAATTCGGCTACTTTCTGAAGACCAGCTGGCGCATGCATCCGAGGATCTGCGCTCCGGTGTCGGCGCTGTCCTACGAGGGGCGGCTGCGCTCGCACCCCTCCGATCGCCGACTCGAGGCTGTGGAGCCGGGCCTGCACCCGGTGCCCGTGCCGCACCGGTTCAATTCCACCTCGTCGGTGGAGGAGGCCGAAGCCGTGGTCTCACTGGTGACCGGTCTGCTCGGCCGACCCTGGACATCCGGTGGCCGGAGCGCACCGCTGGCGCAGGGCGACGTGATCGTCGTGGCGCCCTACAACGCGCAGGTCGAGCTGCTGCGCCGCCACCTCGTGCAGGCCGGCCTGGGTGACGTGCCGGTGGGCACCGTCGACAAGTTCCAGGGCCGGGAGGCGGCGGTCGCCGTGGTCTCGCTTGCCGCCTCCGCGGCAGAGGACGTACCGCGCGGCCTCGAGTTCCTGCTCCTGGCAAACCGGCTCAACGTGGCCATCTCCCGTGCCCAGTGGGCGGCCTGGCTGGTCTACTCGCCGGCCCTGACCGAGACCCTGCCCTCGAGTGTGGAGAGTCTGGCCCAGCTGAGCGCGTTCATCACCCTGGTCACGCCCGACCGGGCCTGACCTCCGGCGTCGGAGCCTGACCCACGAAAAGGCACCCTCACTCCGGCATGATTCGCGCGGACTGAGGGTGCCTTCGGTCGGGGGTGCTACTCGGCGTCGAGGTCCGTTTCGAGGAGCTTGACGAGGGATTCGAGAGCCTCATCGGCTCCGTCGCCCTCGGCGCGCAGCACGACGATGTCGCCGTTGGCGGCACCCAGGCTCATCAGCGACAGGATGCTCGAGGCATCCATCGCGTCCTCGGCCGGGTCGGCCTCGAGGGCGATGGTGACCTCGAGGGTCAGGTCGCCGACGGCCGCCGCGAAGAGGGATGCGGGGCGCGCGTGCAGGCCGACACGGCTCGCGATGGTGGCTTTACGTTCGGACATGGTTCCTCCTAATTGGTGCCCGGCGAAGGGGTGGCTCGCCGGCGATGATGCGATGCGACGTAAATCCGAAGCGGCTAGAGACCCAGCTCTTCAAGTATGGGCAATCCGGCGCGCACGCGGGTACGCGCTTCGTCCGAATTACGGGCCGAAACGGCGATCTGGGCAAGTTCCTGCGCCCGTTCGAGCGTCACGGACTTCAGCACGGCGCCCACGGCGGACATCGACCGGGCCGTCATGGACAGGGTGTTGACACCCAGCCCGACGAGTACGACGGCGAGAACCGGGTCGGCGGCGGCTTCGCCGCAGACGCCGACGGGCTTGTTGTGGCCCTCGTATATCGCCCCGGCGACGGTGAGCTGGATCAGCTGGAGCACGGCGGGCTGCCACGGCGAGTTCAGCGCGGCGAGGGTGCCGAGCTGACGGTCGGCGGCCATCGTGTACTGGGTGAGGTCGTTCGTGCCGAGGCTGACGAATTCGGCTTCGGTCAGGATGCTCGCGGAGCGGAGCGCCGCGGAGGGAACCTCCACCATGACGCCGGGGGTCTTCAGCCCGGCGACGCGGCACATGGCGGCGAAGTCGGCGGCCTCGTCGACCGTGGCGATCATCGGTGCCATCACCCAGACCACGGCGGAGGAGGCCTGCGCGGCGGTGGCGATTGCCGTGAGCTGGCGCTTGAGCACGCCGGGGCTGGTCAGGTCGGTGCGGTAACCGCGCACGCCGAGCGACGGGTTGGGCTCCGTGCTGTCGGTGAGGAACGGCAGAGGCTTGTCGGCGCCGGCGTCGAGCGTGCGCACGACGACCTTCTTGCCGGGGAACGCGTCGAACACGCCGCGGTAGGCCACGACCTGCTCGTCGATGGTGGGCTCGATGTCGCGCTCGAGGAAGCAGAACTCGGTGCGGAGCAGTCCGACGCCCTCTGCGCCGGCGGCCGCGGCCTTGACCGCGTCAGCGGCCCCGCCCACGTTGGCCAGCAGCGGAACGAGGTGGCCGTCGGCGGTGGTGCCGGTGCCGTCGAACACGGACAGGCTGGCCGCGACGTGCTCCCACGCCGTGACGGCGGTGCGCTCGTCGTCGCCGGGGTCAACCTGGAGGGTTCCGGCGGCGCCGTCCACGTAGACCTCGGTGCCATCGGTGAGGGCGTCGACGCCGACGGCGGCGACGACGGCCGGCAGGCCGAGGGCGCGGGCGATGATCGCGGTGTGCGACTGCGGTCCGCCGCCGCTGGTGACCAGGGCGAGGATCTTGTTCGGGTCGAGGGTGGCGGTGTCGGCCGGGGCGAGGTCCTCGGCTACGAGCACGAAGGGCTCGTCAGACTGGGGGATGCCGGGGGCGGTGACGCCGCGCAGCTCGGCGACGATCCGGGCCCGCACGTCGAGGACATCCGTGGCCCGCTCGGCCATGTAGCCACCGAGGTTGTGCAGCATCTCGGCGACGGATGCGCCGGACTCCCAGATCGCGCGTTCGGCGGATGTTCCGGTAACGATTAATTTCACTGCAGCTTTTATCAGCATCGGGTCGGTGGCCATCAGCGCGGTGGCTTCGAGAACCGACTTGCTGGCGCCCGTGGCGGCTTCGGCGCGCCGCTGAAGCTCGGTTTGCACCACCTTGGAGGCTGTCCGCAGCTCTTCCGTTGCGACTTCGGGTGTAGTCGCCGCATCCAGGCGTTCACCTGCCGGGGGTTCGCTGATCGGTTTGGGCATCTGGCGAACGGATCCGATGATCCGGCCGGGGCTTACGCCTACACCAGTGAAATTCTGCACGGGACAACCTCTATTCTTGCGCAGCAGAAATACTGCGCTATTGATGCTACGCGTCGGCCGCCCCGAATTTCTCGGAGCGGCCGACGTGCGGTCAAGCGTTGACCAGGGCGGGCGCTGCTGCGTCCGCGGTGACCAACGGTGTCTTTCGAGCGTATCGCTTCAGCGCGATCACCAGGATGGCGGTGACGACGGTTCCGATCGCGATCGCCAGAGCGAAGAGCGCGAAGCTGTCGATGGCGAAGAAGACGAACATTCCGCCGTGCGGGGCCTTCGAGGTGACGCCCCAGGCCATCGAGAGAGCACCGGTCACGCCGGCGCCCACCATGGAGGCCGGGATCACGCGGAGCACGTCTGCGGCAGCGAACGGGATGGCGCCTTCGGAGATGAACGACGCACCCAGCAGCCAGGCGGCCTTGCCGTTTTCGCGCTCGGCGACAGTGAACAGTCGGCGGTCGAGCACCGTGGCCAGGGCCATGGCGAGCGGCGGAACCATGCCGGCGGCCATGACCGCGGCCATGATCTGCCACGGAGCCTGGTTGGCCATGGTTGCGGTGCCGAGACCGGCGACGGCGAAGGCGTAGGCAACCTTGTTGACCGGTCCGCCGAGGTCGAACCCCATCATGAGGCCCAGGATCAGGCCGAGCAGGATGGCGGAGGCGCCGGTCATGCCGGACAGCCACTCGTTCAGGGCGGTGGTCAGCAGCGCGATGGGGCCACCGAGCACCAGGAACATCAGGCCCGAGGCGACGATCGACGCGACCAGCGGGATGATGACGACGGGCATCAGGCTGCGAAGCCAGCGCGGCACGTCGAGCTTGGCGAAGCTGGCGGCTGCGACACCGGCCAGCAGACCACCGGCGATGCCGCCGAGGAAACCGGCACCCATGAACCCGGCGACGGCACCGGCGACGAAACCGGGGGCGATTCCGGGACGGTCGGCGATCGCGTAGGCGATGTAGCCGGCCAGGGCCGGAACCAGGAAGCCCATCGACAGCGCGCCGATCTTGAAGAAGACCGCTCCCAGATAGGTCAGCATGCCGCCTTCCGGCAGGTTGAACAGGTTGTTCTCCAGGGTGACCGTGTCGGCGACCTCGGTGATCTCGTAGCCTCCGAGGAGGAATCCGAGGGCGATCAGCAGACCTCCACCGGCGACGAACGGAATCATGTAGCTGACACCGGTGAGCAGGGCGCGCTTGACCTTCTGGCCGAAGTGCTCGCTGGTCTCCTCGGCCTCGGCCGCACCGACGGTGCCGCCGACGCGGCGGGCGTTGGGGTTCTGGGCCGCGGCCAGGGCATCGTGGATGAGCTTGGCCGGTTCGTCGATGCCGCGTTTGACGGGCACCTGGATGACGGGCTTACCGGCGAAGCGCTCGCGACCGCGAACGTCGACGTCGACGGCGAAGATGACCGCGTCGGCCGCGGCGATGACGGCCGGGTCGAGCATCGTGAGGCCGGCCGAGCCCTGGGTTTCGACCTGCAGGTCGACGCCGGCGGCCTTCGCCGCGGCAACGAGCGATTCGGCAGCCATGTAGGTGTGCGCGATGCCGGTCGGGCAGGCGGTCACAGCGACGATGCGCTTGACACCGGCGGATGCCGCGGGCGTGCTTCCGACGTTGGCGCCGGCGCCGGCGACGCCGCCGGCGGCCACGGGAGCCGGGGAGACGACGCTGGTGACCAGTTCGACGATTTCGGCCTGGGTCTTCGCGGCGCGTAGCGCGGCGGTGAAGGGGGCCTTCATCAGCGAGCGGGCGAGCTTGGCCAGGATCTTGAGGTGTTCCTGGTCCGCGCCCTCGGGAGCGGCGATCAGGAAGACGAGGTCCGCGGGACCATCGGCGGCGCCGAAGTCGACCGGCGAAGCCAGTCGGGCCAACGCCAGCGTCGGCTCGGTAACGGCTGCCGAACGGCAATGCGGGATGGCCAGGCCGCCGGGGATGCCGGTTGCCGTCTTCGCTTCGCGAGCGAGGGCATCCGCGTAGAGGCTCTCGATCTCGGTGGCGCGGCCGGCGCCGACGACGAGCTCGGCAAGATGCCGGATTACGCTCGAGGGTGCGGCTCCGAGGTTCTTATCCAGAGCGACAAGCTCCGGGGTGATCAGTGCACTCACTGGACATCCTCCTTTGGATGGGTGTTGAGAGACGTCAGGGTGACGTCGCCCGGTCTGGTTTGGTGCAGTGCCGGAACGGTTGATCCGGGCAGGGACGCGGCTGCGGCCCCGTGGGCTGCGGCCTGGCGGAGAGAGTCGGGGGCGGAGCCGCCGACGATGCTGCTGAGCAGGTAGCCGGCCAGGGAGGAATCGCCGGCTCCGACGGTGCTGCGCGCGACGATCGGCGGCGTTTTCGCGAGCCAGGCGCCGTCTTCGGTCACCAGCACGGCACCCTGGGAACCGAGGGTGGCCAACACGGCGCCAACTCCGGTGGCGACGAGACGCTCGGCGGCGCGGGCCACGAGCACCGGATTGCCCTCGAGGCTCTCCGGGTCGGGGATGCCGGTGAGCTCGGCCAGTTCTTCCGCGTTGGGCTTGATCAGGTCCGGTCCGGCCGTGACGGCGGCGGCGAGGGGCGCGCCGGACGAGTCGACGGCCACCCGAGGGGCGCTCGCGCCGAACCGGCTGCGGAGCTCCCGGGTGATGTCGGCGTAGAAGTCGACGGGCACTCCAGGCGGCAGCGATCCGGCCAGCACGAGCCAGCTGGCACCCTCCGCCTTCTCCAGCACGAGTTCGATCAGGTCGCTCTGCTGCGCGGCGGTCAGCACCGGTCCGGGCACGTTCACCTTGGTGGTGGTGCCGTCGATCTCGGTCAGCGCGACGTTGCTCCGGAGCGAGGCGCCGATCGGCATGCCGAGGTGGGGTACCCCCGCGGCCCGGAGGGCCACCAGAACGGGGTCCAACTCGTCGCCGGGGAGGATGGCGAGGCTCAGGATGTCCGAGGCCTTGAGGGCGCGAACGATGTTCACGCCCTTGCCGCCCGGTTCTTCGCGGGATGAACCGGCGCGCTGAACTTCGCCGCGGGCCAGCGGGGCGCGGAGCTCGATGGTGCGATCCAGGCTCGGATTCGGGGTAAGCGTGATGATCACGCGATCACAACCTCAACGTCGGCCGCGGCCAGGGCTGCGGCAAGTTCATCTGATGGGAGAGCGTCCGCGATCAGCACGTCGATGTCGCCCAGGGCCGCGAAGCGGATCAGGGTTTCCTTGTCGAGCTTGGAGGAATCAGCCAGTGCGACAACACGACGGGCCGAACGGACGATGGCTGTCTTCACGGCGGATTCAACGGCATCCGGAGTGCTGAAACCAAATTCGGCGTGCACGCCGTTGGCGCCGACGAACGCGATGTCGGGCCGCAACGAATCGAGCTGGGCGATGGTGCTGGGACCGACGACGGCGCGGGTGAGGCCGCGCACGCGGCCGCCGAGGATATACAACGAGATGGCGTCATTGCCGGCGAGTTTCGTGGCGATCGGCACCGCGTTGGTGATGACCAGGAGTTCGTCACCGGGGGCTGCCGGGGTCCAGTCGAGCAGGAGGTCGGCGAGCAGCTCGGTCGTGGTGCCGGCATCCAGCAGGACGGAGCCGGTCTGGCTCGAGGGAATCATGGTGAGGGCGGCGGCCGCGATGCGCTGCTTCTCGTCCTGCCGCTGCGTCTGGCGTTCTTCGAGGCTGAGCTCGGACATGCTCTGCCGGTCGAACGCGACCGCGCCGCCGTGCACCCGGCGCAGCTGGCGGGCGCCCTCGAGGCTGTCGAGGTCGCGGCGCACCGTTTCGGGGGTGACATCGAAGCGGGAGGCGAGATCGCTGACCGTGACCCGGTTCGAACTGGTGACCAGATCGACGATCAGGGACTGACGTTCTTCGGCGAACATGGCGACCTCCTCGACGCTGAGTGGCCGAAACCACGAGATTGTAGAATACAAAAATTTTACCTGTGTTTGTTTTTGTTTGTCAAGAAAAACAAAGACAAACAAAGAACCCGTTGCCCGGTGCTGCCCGGCGCTGCCCGGCGCTGCCCGGTGCCGCCGGGTGTCGGCCGTCGGCGATAACGTGAGCAGCATGAAGATCCTGCACACTTCCGACTGGCACATCGGGCGAACCTTCCACACCCATTCGACCCTGGATGCCCTGCATCAGGTGCTGGATGCGCTGGTGGAGGTGGTGCGGCAGCGCCGGATCGATGTGGTGGCGGTGGCCGGCGACATCTTCGACTCGGCCATGCCGTCGGCCGAGAGCTACACGCTGCTCGCGGCGGTGCTGCGGGAAATCAAGCAGGCAGGGGCCACGGTGGTGATGACCAGCGGCAACCACGACTCCGCCACCCGCCTCGGCTTCCAGGCGGAGTGGGCCGCACTCGCGGGAGTCCATGTGCTGACCCGGCCGGAGCAGTTCCTCGAACCGGTCACCGTGCCGGACGATCACGGGCCCGTGCACTTCTATGGCATCCCCTACCTGGAGCCGGCGCTGGTCCGGCACCTCAGCGTTTTTCACGGGCCGGCAGACGAACCGCTCAAGACCCACGAGCAGGTGCTCACCGTCGTGATGCAGCGCATCCGCGATGACCTGGCCGTGCGCGGCGGGCGATCGGTGGTGCTCAGCCACTGCTTCGCGGCGGGAGTGCCCGCGGCCGCGGCGACCGATGCCGTGCGGGACATCACCGCGGGCGGACTCGATCTGGTGCCCGTGTCGGTCTTCACAGGACCGGACTACGTCGCCCTCGGCCACATCCACGGGCGGGCCCACCTCACCGACCGCGTGCGCTACTCGGGAGCACCACTGCACTACTCCTTCTCGGAGGCCGGCAAACCGCGGGGCTGCTGGCTGGTCGAGCTCCAGGCCGGCCCTGCCGCCGACATCGAATGGATCGAGCTTCCGGTTCCGCGGCGACTCAGCGTGCTCACCGGCGAGATCGAACAGCTCCTGACCGATGACGCCTTGGCCGAGTTCGAACCCGACTGGGTGTCGGCCATCCTGACCGACCAGGTGCGTCCCCTCGACGGCATCCGGCGCCTGCAGAAACGATTCCCGCACTGCGTCACGCTCGAGCATCGGCCCGCTGTCGTCGTCGACTCGGATGCCGTCAGCTACGGTGAGCGCATCGACCGCCAGAGTGACCGCGAGATTGTCGCCGGGTTCCTCGAGTTCGTGCGCAACGGGGTCGGCCAATCCGATTTCGAACGAGACCTGGTGGCGGAACTCCTCACCGAGGGTGACCTGAGGGAGCTGAGCCGATGAAGATCAAACGCCTGCGGATCGCCGGATTCGGCCCCTACAAGAACGAACAGGTGATCGACTTCGAGCGCTTCGATGCCGATGGAATCTTCCTGATCACCGGCAAGACCGGGGCCGGCAAGTCCAGCATCCTCGATGCCGTCTGCTTCGCCCTCTACGGCAGCGTGCCGCGCTATGAGGGAACGGAGTCCCAGCTGCGCAGTGACCACTGCGAACCGGATGACCCTACTTTCGTGGAGCTGGAATTCGCACTGCACGAGAACGACTACCGCATCTACCGCACACCCAGGTACGAGAAGAACAAGAAGCGCGGCCCGGGTACGACCATGTCACCGCCCGACGCGCGCCTCGACATCCGTGACCTGCACGACGACCGGGACACCCCTGAGGGCTGGCGCAGCGTGGCGACCCGTCCGGTCGACGTCGGGCACGAGCTCAGCCGCATCCTGCCGCTCAAGCAGGACCAGTTTCTGCAGGTGATCCTGCTGGCCCAGAACCGGTTCCAGCGGTTCCTGCTGGCCAAGACCGATGACCGGCGAGGGGTGCTGCGCACCCTCTTCGGCACCGCCCGGTTCGAGCAGCTCGAACTCGGGCTGATCAGCCGGCGCAAGTCGCTCGATGATGCGCTGGAATCCGTGCGCCAGCGCCTGGCCAGCCTGGCGGCCACCGCGTCCCGGCACTTGCAGCGCGAAGACCTGCCCGGCGACGACTCCGATGACGCGCCCGGCAGTCGCGACCGGGCCTGGTTCGACGGCGCCCTGGCGGAGCTGGACGAGCTGCTGGCCGAGGCGTCGGCGGGGGCCGAACGGGCCACGTCGGCGCTGGAGTTGGCCGCCGCCGACGTGCAGGCCCAGGAAGACCTGCGCAGCCGGCAGGACCGCCGCAACGAAGCCCACTCGGCCCTGGCCGTTCTCGAGGCCCGGCAGGGGACGGTCGCCCTTGACCGGGCGGCCGTGCTGGCCGCAAACCGTGCGTCCCGCGTGTGGCCGGCGCTCCGCACGCGTCGGGAGGCGGAGGAAGCGCTCGAACGTGCTGTGGTCGGCGAATCGTACGCGCACGGCGCCTGGCGTGAGTACCAGGACGACCCAGGTCTGGTGGAAACGACTGAGAGCCTCAAGGCCGTCATCGAGAATCTCCTGGGCCGGCTCGGATCGTTGAAGGACGTTCTCGACGTCGAACGGCTGCTGCCCGGCATCGAGGCCAAGATTGTGACGCTGCAGGGGGAGCTCGCCCTGCACGTGGCATCCGTCGAGCAGACCCAGGCGCTCCTGGACGAGCTGCCGGACCGGCTGGATGACGTCGACGAGGCCCTGGCGGCGGCCGCGCTGGCGGCGGCCCGCGAGCCCGAGGCGCGCGCCCAGGCGGAGCGGCTGCGGGCGGCCGAGG
>NZ_PJJU01000041.1:0-65014 GCF_002929635.1 Cryobacterium sp. M25
GGGCCGCCTGGGCCGGGGTGACCGGCCGTGACGCGGGCTGCTGTGCTGCGGGCTGGGGCGCGGGCTGGGCCGCCAGCTGCCGGGGCGTGCTCTTGCCGCCCGCGGCCTTCTGGGCGTCGGCTGCGGTCTTTTGGGCGGCCGCCGCCTGCGCCCGGGCGAGGGCCGCCGTCGCCGCCTCGGCATCTTGACCGGCTCGGTAGGCGCGTTCGGCCTCGGCCGTGGTGTCCTTCAACAGGGCCAGCTGCGCGAACAGCTCGGTGGAGCGCCGCTGCTCGGTCTCGTAGGCCGTCTCGGCGGCCTGCGCGGCCACATTCGCCGCCTCGTAGCTGGCCAGCGATTCCGCGCTGAGCCGGGTGCGTTCCTCGGCAGCGGATGCCGCCTGCTCCCCGAGCGACTCGGAGGTGTTCTTATCCTGCAGTGCTTCGCGGTAGATCGTGTCCGACTGCTCACTCAGCTTGCTCGCGGTGCCGAGCCGTCCAAGCAACTCATCGGAGTTGTCGCCGTTGAGAAACAGGCTCAGCGACAGATCCTGGGCGCCGGTCTTCGCCAGGTGGGCTGCGATCAGGCCAGCCCGCAGCTTCGAGGTCGCGGCACGGGCCTCCGCCGTCTGGGCCTGCTTCGCCAGGCTCGCTTCACGGGCCGTGGCCGCTTCGAGGTCGTCCAGCGCGACCCGGTAGGCCTCCGCCGCGATTAGCGAGGCTTTGGTGGCCGCCGCCGCCGAGATCTGCAGGCCCTGGAGCATCTCGGTGATCGATTCGATCTCGGCCTGCTTGGTGGCCTCGCTGAGCTTGGCCTTAGCCACGTCGTCCCAGCTGGGGTAGCCGGGCACGGCGAACGCCGCCGGCGCCGCGACGCCCACGGATGCCGAGACAGCTCCGAGGGCGACCGCCGCGACCAGACGGGAGGGCTTCTTGCGCCACCCCCGTCGGTCGGTGTCCCTAGCCAAGGGACGCGCCCCGGTCCGACATGAACGGAACCGGGTTGATCTGGCTGCCGTTGGTGCGCACCTCGAAGTGGAGGTGGCAGCCGCTGGCCGCACCGGTCTCCCCAACGCTGGCGATGTTCTCCCCCGCGGAGACGCTCTCGCCGTTGGAGACGAAGATGCCGCCCGAGCGGATGTGGGCATACCCGGTGGAGATGCCGTTGGCGTGCTGGATCAAAACGAAGTTGCCGTAGGTTCCGTAGAGACCGGCGTAGACGACGGTGCCGCTGCTGGCCGCGTAGATTCCCGAGCCGCAGCCGGCGCCGAGGTCCGTGCCGCTGTGGAAGCCCTTGCTGCAGCCCTCGTTGCCGCAGATCTGCGCACGCGGGCCGTAGCCGTCCGTGATGCGCCCGCCGGATGGAACCGCCCAGCCACCGCCGCCGACTGAGCCGCCGGAGCTGCCGGACGAGCCTCCCCCGTTGCTCGGCCTCGCGGCCGCTGCAGCTGCGGCCGCTGCGGCCGCCCGCGCGCTGGCCGCAGCGCGCTCGACGCGCACCCGTTCCGCTTCGATGGCGGCCAGTCGCGCCCGCTCGACCACGCCGGCCTCGTAGCCGGCCGACGTGGTGGCCTGCGCATCCTGCATGAACGCCAGCTGGGCGTCGAGTTCGACTCTCTTCGCCTCCGACTCGGCCAGGGCATTGGCGGCCGCCTGCGCGGCGGCCTGCGCGGCGACGAGCGCTTCCTCGGCCGCGATGCGGAGCTTCTCGCGCTCGGCTTGGGCGACCTTGGCCTGGTCACCCAGAGACTCGGCCACGTTGGTGGCGGTCTGCGCCTGCTCGTAGACGCTGCTGCTGCGTTCGACGAGCTTACTCATGCTGCCGAGCTTGGACAGGAGCGCATCGGCGTCTTCGCCGCGCCCCTCGCCGTCGAGAAAGAGGTTCACGCTCAGGTCGGTGCCGCCGGTGCGGTAGAGCTGGGCGGCAAGTTGACCGGCCTGGCGAGTCGCGGTCGCCGCCACCGCGGAGCTCGCGGCGGACTGCGCCTCGAGGTCGGCGGCGCGCCGGCTGGCCTCGTCGAACTTCTCTTGCGCTGCCTGCAGTTCCGCTCCGCGGGCCTCGGATTCGGCTTGGGTCTGCGCCACCTGGGTCTGCAGGTCGGCGATCAGACCCTGGATCTGGCTGACCTGCGCCGAGGCGGCGGCCGTGTTGGACTTGGCGTTCTGCACGTCCTGCCACGTTGGATAGTCGATGGCCCGGGCCGGGCCGACCGGACCGATGAGGGAGACAAAGAGGGAGAGCGCAGCAACGAGACCGGTCGCCAGACTGACACGGTGGCGGCGACTGCGCCTGCTGCCCGCGGATCCGTCACCCGCCTTTCTCGCTCGTGCTTCCCGGCTGAAGGGAACTGTCGTGCGCTTCATTACTCCCCGATCGGGCTCGTTACACACATCTGCTACTGCTTGAGAACGGCTCAGAGTAACAACAACAGGGCAAAAACACCCCCCTTGAATCTAGCGGCCCGTCAAGCGAAACCTGGGAAATTCACGGGCTCAATGCCTGCGACACCCCCGGGAGGAACACTTTCTGCTCTCGATTTGAGATTCCCGGGCGGTAGACCGTATGCTTATGCGTCGGAAGCCATGAGGTTTATGGCGTCTCGGCCCCATCGTTTAGCGGCCTAGGACGGCGCCCTTTCACGGCGTTAACACGGGTTCGAATCCCGTTGGGGCTACGCATCCTGCAGGTCTGGGATGTGCAAGAATAAGGAAGTACGAAAACAGCTAGACAAAGTTCGACTCTCGTTAGCTCTTCATACGAGGCCCTGTAGCGCAGTTGGTTAGCGCGCCGCCCTGTCACGGCGGAGGTCGCCGGTTCAAGTCCGGTCAGGGTCGCACAGGCAACAAGCCCTTTCGAAAGAGAGGGTTTTTTTCCTTGGAGCGGCTTCTCGGAGCCACTTCTGGCCCTGTAGCTCAGTTGGTAGAGCGTTCGACTGAAAATCGAAAGGTCACCGGATCGACGCCGGTCGGGGCCACTGAAGGTCATTCCCAGGCTTCTACTGGGGTGGCCTTCTTTTTTTGCCTCGCAGCCCGGTATCCGTAGGCCGCCCGGGCAAGACTCCGGCTCGCAGCGCGTTCATCTCCCGAACCAAGCCCCCCCCCCCCAAGAGGTCCTAGTAGCTTGCGTCCGAACGGGGGTACATTCCGTGCTGTGACACGCTGAGAAAACGTCAGATTGTTCGCAGATATCGTGCGAGGATTCCCGGCAGCGGCGCACGCGGCAACCACCGCGGCAGCACTTCTCCGACCTGTAACCCGAACTGCAGGGAATCACCGTGAATACGCTTCTTTATCGTCGATTCCTCCGCCCCCTCGCGGAGCACCCGACCCTTTCCCTGCCGCCCGAGGGACCGTGATGGGAGTCGCGGCGTCGGCCGAGATCGATCCAAGCGCCATCATCGGCCCCGGTTGCACGATCCGCCCGCTGGTGCAGGTGCGCGAATACGCGCGGTTGGGCCCCGAGTGCGTTCTCGCCCGCGGCGCCTATATCGGACCCGGCGTCGTGGTTGGGCGGCACTGTACGATCCAGGACTACGCGGTCATCTACGAGCCTTCCCTATTGGAGGACGGGGTTTTCGTGGGCGCCGCGGCGGTCTTCACCAATGACACGCATCCTCGGGCCGTGAATCCCGACGGAACGCTCAGGGCCACCGACGACCGCGACCTCGTGGGGGTGACCGTGCGTACCGGCGCGTCGATCGGCGCCCACGCGGTCTGCATCGCCCCGCTCACGATCGGACGGTGGGCCATGGTGGCAGCCGGTGCGGTCGTCACCGAGAATGTCCCCGACTACGCCCTGGTGGTCGGCGTGCCGGCTCGGCGCACCGGCTGGGTCGGGCGCAGCGGCCTGCCCCTGCGGGCCGAGGGAGACAACCGCTTCGTGTGTCCGGTCACCGGCGAAGATTACATCGAACACGACGGCATGCTCACGCGCAACTGACTCGCCCGCCCTACAGCACCGCGTCGGCCGGCGCGAACGTGTCGCAGCTACCGGCGCCTTCGTCGAAGCCTGTCTGGAACCACCGCTGGCGCTGTTCGCTGGAGCCGTGGGTACAGGCCTCCGGGTTGACCTGGCCCTGCATGGACTCCTGGATGCGGTCGTCGCCGATCGCGGATGCCGCACTGAGAGCATCTTGAATCTGTGCCGGGGTGATGGGCATCAGCAAGGGCACTCCGCCGGTCTCGCGGGTGCCGGAGGCGGCCCCGGCCCAGGCGCCGGCGAAACAATCGGCCTGAAGTTCGACGCGCACCGCGTTGGAGCCGGCCCCGGTCTGTCCATCGTGGGAGGCCGCGAGGGTTCCATCGAGATTCTGGATGTGGTGGCCCCATTCGTGCGCCACGATGTACATTTCGGCGAGCGGGCCGCCCGACGAGCCAAAGCGGGTGCGCAGGTCGCCGAAGAACGCGGTGTCGATGTAGATGGTCGCATCCGGCGGGCAGTAGAACGGCCCGGTGGCGCTGGCGGCCCCGCCGCCGCCCACGGCGATTCCCGTGGTGCGGCCCCTCTTGCGGGCCCGGCCACCCGTCCGCCGTGCACATGATGCTCCAGCGCACCGAGAAGCGTGAGCTCCGCCCGCCCCGTTACTTTCTTCGTAGGCCCGAAAAGTGTGGACTGGATTGGTAATGGTCTGTCGGGTCCAGCATGATTATTGCCCCCAGTCGTTGATGATCCAGGGGGTGTCGTCACCGGACTCGATTGGCGACGGGTGATCGCTGATAGGGGCTCGATTAGGAGTAAAGCCGAGGTCGTTCAAATCGTGGATGCCGAGACTTGACGCCGTAGACCAGACCACGAATACGACTCATCGAGCAGTCATGATCGAAAACTATGACCGCGTCGACGTGTTCGTCGGTGTGGATGTTGGCAAAGGCGAGCACCACACCGTCGCCCTAAACCGGGGCTGCAAGGTCCTCTTCGACGAAGCATTACCGAACGACGAAGGCAAGATGCGGGCGGTGCTGGCAAAGCTGAAACAGTCCGGCACGGTGCTCGGCATCGCCGACCTCCACGGGGGTGAGGCGAAGACCGACGCTCGCGACGCCGCGATCACCGCTCAAGCCTCCCGCACGGTGCCACACGCGTTGCGGTCAATCCAGCTGGCCGATGAATCGGTCGCGGAACTGCCGATGCTGTGCAGTTTTGACGATGACATCCTCGGTCAAGTGACCGCGGCCAGCAACCGGATCCGCGGGCTACTCACCCAGATTGACCCAGCGTTGGAGCGGGTCGCGGCTCCGCACTTGGACCACCCGACGGTGTTACACCTGCTCCAGCATTATCCGCCACCGGCGGCGATGAAAGTAGCCGGCACCACCCGGATGGCCACTCGGCTGCAGAAGCCGGCCCCATGGATGGGCCGCCGCCTGGCGGAAGAAACCACCCACGCACTGGGCGAATAAACCGTCGTAGTCGTCGGCACCCATGCCGCCGCGACCCTCCTCCCGCGCTTGGCCGAACAGCTCGCCGCCCTGCGTCGGCAGCGGTCAGATATCGCAGTCTTGGTCGAGAAGTTGATAAACGACCACCCTCTGTCCTCCGTCCTGACGAGCATGCCCGGAGTCGGGATCAGGACCACAGCCCGGCTCCTCACCAAGGTCGCCGGCAAGTACTTCGAAACCGCCGGCCACTTCGCCTTCGACGCCGGCCTCGCACCCGTGACCCGACCCTCCGACTCCTCGATCCGCGGCGAACATCCCTCCCGACGAGGAAACAAGATCTTCAAACGTGCTTTTTCCTGTCCGCCTTCACCGCCCTGCGAGACCCCGCCTCACGGACCTACTACGACCTCAAAATCGCCCAAGACAAACGTCATAACCACGCCCTCATCACCCTCACCCGACAGGGATGTGATGTGATGTTCTATTCGCCATGCTGCGAAACTGAACACCAACTCGCCGCTTGATAAAAATATAGGAGCACCCCCCCCCTTCGGGGTCCGAGCCGACTTGGGCAATCGGGGGTATGGTCAGCTCTCAAGCAGGTGAATATTTATCATTTGTTGGATTGTTCGGGTTGTCTCGTTCCCTAGACAGGCTCCCCCGGGTGAATCCCATCCAGCTCTGTACACCCGAAATGCAGAGGATTTACGTGATCACGTCCGCGACGTGTCGACTTACTTGTCGACCCATTTTCACCGGCCCCACCCAGGCCGAGCCCCGAGCACTTCCCCGTGCCCTGCCGCGCTTCTTTACTGGCGGGGTGAGCAGACGTTGACGGACCCTCGACCGCGCCTGCCCTTTGCGGGGCGCCTCCCCAACGCCCAGCCGAAGCTGGCCCTGGTGCCGGAACCGGCGCTCAAGAACCCAGTCAGCGTCGACGCGAAGTCGTCCGGTCTGGTCTGGGCCAGACAGTTTCGGGCGAAACTTTTGATGAGCGACGTGGGCATCGTCACGACCGCGGTCGCGACAGCCCTGATCGTCAGGTTCGGCGGTGAGGATGCCCAAGCATCCGTCGGCGGATATCGGGCCGACTACTGGCTGGTCGCCCTGCTCATCGCGCTCAGCTGGATCGCGACCCTGGGGGTCTTCCACACCAGGGACTCCCACGTCATTGGTATCGGGGCCACCGAGTACAAACAGGTGATCAACGCGAGCGCGATCTCCTTTGGCCTCCTCGCCATCGGCTTCCTGGCATTCCAGGTCGACGTCGCGCGCGGCTTCTTCGTGCTCGCACTCCCCCTTGGCATGTTCGGCCTCGTCCTGGAACGTTGGCTGTGGCGCCGGTGGTTACTGCGTCAGAGGCTCTTCGGCCACTACCTAGCGCGAGTCATCGTGGTGGGCAATCGCGCCGATGTCGAGTACGTGGTCGGCCAGATCGAGAATGCCGGCGCCACCTACTACGTGGTGGGGGTGGCACTCGCGAACGGCTCGGAGTCCCCGGTGAAAATCGAAAGCCGAACGATTCCGGTGGTTTCCGATCCGGCACACGTCGCCGTCGCGGCCGCCGATCTTGCCGTCGATACGGTGATCGTCGCGGGCCAGCCTAGCTGGGGGAGCGAGTACATCCGCACCCTCGGCTGGCAGCTGGAGGGGACATCCGCAGACCTGGTGCTGTCCAATCAACTCACGGATGTCGCCGGTCCTCGTATCCATTTCCGGCCGGTCGAGGGCTTGCCCCTGATCCACGTTGAGATCCCGCAGTTCGAGGGCACAAAGCACGTACTCAAACGATTCCTGGACATCGGCGTGTCCGGGATCGCACTTCTTGTCTTCTGGCCGCTCCTGGTGGCTATCGCGATTGCGGTGAAGCTCGACTCTCCTGGTCCCGTCCTCTTTCACCAGGAGCGGTGCGGGCGCAACGAACGCACCTTCCTCATGGTCAAATTCCGTTCCATGGTGCAGACGGCAGAGGACGACCTCGCAGGCCTGCTCGACCAGAACGAGGCATCCGGGGCGCTGTTCAAGATTCGCAATGATCCGCGCATCACTCGGGTAGGACGTGTGCTCCGCAAGTACTCGCTGGACGAACTTCCTCAGCTCTGGAACATCCTGGTCGGGAACATGAGCCTCGTGGGCCCGCGCCCACCACTTCCGGTGGAGGTTGAAGCCTACGAAACTCACGTGCACCGGCGTCTCTATATCAAGCCGGGCCTGACGGGGATGTGGCAGGTCAACGGCCGATCGAATCTGAGCTGGGAGGACAGCGTGCGGCTCGACCTCTATTACGTGGAGAACTGGTCGCTGGCTGGTGACCTGATCATCATCTGGCGCACTTTCAAAACCGTCATGCGCCCGGTGGGTGCGTACTGATGGCGAACGAGAAAAACCGATCAACGGAGGAATCACCGTGACAAGAACAGTCGGCTACGCTGGCGGGGCTTTCGACCTCTTTCACATCGGCCACCTCAACATTCTCAAACACGCGAAGAACCAGTGCGACTATTTGATCTCCGGCGTGCTCTCAGACGAGATGCTCCTGGTGACCAAGGGTTCACTACCCGTTGTGCCGTTGGCCGAGAGGCTTGAGATCGTTCGTCATATCGCCTTTGTCGATGAAGCGGTAGCTGAAATCACCGAAGACAAAATAGCCACCTGGCGCTCACTTCGCTTTGACGTCTATTTCAAAGGCGACGATTGGAAGGGCACCGAGAAGGGGCGCCGTCTTGAGCATCAGTTCGCCGAGGTGGGCGTAGAAATCGTCTACTTTCCGTATACTCTTTCGACCTCGAGCACGGCCCTTCGCCTTGCACTGACGGCCCTGTCCTCCAACGCGCCGAGCAACCAACCGGTTCATGACTTCAGCAACAGCGAGCGATAGGACGACCATGGTTCCGAAACGGGCACTCATCACCGGGGTAACTGGCCAGGACGGCTCCTATCTGGCCGAGTTTCTTCTGTCCATGGGCTATGAGGTGCACGGACTCAAGCGCCGCTCGTCGCAGCTCAACACACAGCGAATCGATCACATTTATCAGGACCCGCACGAGCACAACGCGCGCTTCTTCCTACATTTCGGGGACCTCTCCGACTCCTCAAACCTCACTCGCATTATTCACGAGGTGCAGCCGGATGAGATCTACAACCTGGGTGCACAATCCCATGTTGCAGTGAGCTTCGAAATGCCCGAATATACCGCTGACATCGACGCTCTGGGCACCCTGCGACTACTAGAGGCGGTGAGATTGCTGGGGATGACGGACAGGGTCAGGTTCTACCAGGCCTCGACATCTGAACTGTTCGGACTGGTCAGGGAGTCACCTCAGAGCGAGATCACACCCTTTTATCCCCGTTCTCCGTATGCGGTCGCCAAGCTGTACGCCTACTGGATGACCGTGAATTACCGAGAGTCCTACGGGATGTACGCCTGCAACGGGATTCTTTTCAATCACGAATCCCCACGCCGCGGTGAAACGTTCGTGACGAGGAAAATCACTCGGGCCATCGCCAACATCACCCAAGGTCTCGAGCCCTGCCTGTTCCTCGGAAATCTGAACTCTCTTCGCGACTGGGGCCACGCACGCGACTACGTTCGGCTGCAATGGATGATGCTCCAGCAGGATTCACCGGAGGACTTCGTGATTGCAACGGGAGTGCAATATTCTGTGCGCGAATTCGTCGAATGGTCGGCGAGCGAGCTCGGCATCACCCTGAGATTCGAGGGTGGGGGACTTAACGAGATCGGCATTGTCGACAGCGTCGTCGGCGACCTGTCGCCTGCCGTTCACCCCGGTGATGTCATCGTACGAGTCGATCCCCGTTACTTCAGACCAGCCGAAGTCGACACCCTGCTCGGCGACTCGACACGCGCGCGCCTCAAGCTGGGCTGGCTGCCGGAGATCAGCGTGCGAGACATGTGCGCGGAAATGGTCGCTTCCGACCTGATGATCGCGCAGAAGACCGCCCTCCTGAAAAGTCACGGTTTTCCCTCCCTCGTGTCCCTGGAAAGCTGGTGAACCGCAACACCGGTGCTGCTGTCTATGTCGCGGGACACAACGGAATGGTGGGTTCGGCGATCGTGCGCCGACTCATGTCGTTGGGTTACGTCCACATCGTGACTGCCAGTCATTCGGAACTCGACCTTGTTGACCAGCGAGCAGTTCAAGGCTTCTTCGAGAGCAATCGCATCGATGAGGTCTATCTCGCCGCCGCGAAAGTCGGCGGCATTGAAGCCAACAACTCCTCACCGGCAGATTTCATCTACGACAACCTCCTGATCGAGGCCAACATCGTCAAGACCTCACACGACTTCGGCGTTTCGAAGCTTCTTTTTCTCGGCTCGTCCTGCATTTATCCCAAGTCCGCCCATCAGCCGATGGCCGAAGACGCCCTCCTGACCGGCGCGCTCGAAGCCACCAACGAACCGTATGCCATCGCCAAGATCGCCGGAATCAAACTGTGCGAGAGCTTCAATCGCCAGTACGGGCGGGACTACCGAAGCGTGATGCCCACGAATCTCTATGGTCCTGGAGACAACTATCACGCATCCTTCAGCCATGTCATCCCCGGTTTGCTCAGGCGTTTCCACGACGCACGAGAAAGCGGGGAGGATGAGGTGGTCATTTGGGGCAGCGGCAACCCGCGACGGGAATTCCTTCATGTAGACGATATGGCGGCGGCCAGCGTGCACATCATGGAACTAAACCGGGAGGTGTACCAGGCCAGCACTTCGCCGATGCTGTCGCACGTCAACGTCGGGACCGGCTCGGAATGCAGCATCAGCGACCTGGCGTTGGCGATCGCGAAAGTCACCCGCTTCACCGGCCGTCTGACTTTCGACAACAGCAAGCCCGACGGCACCCCGCGAAAGTTGATGGACGTTACCCGCATCCAGGCGCTGGGCTGGAAACCGACGATCGATCTCGAGGACGGCCTTGAAGACGCTTACGCCTGGTTTGTTTCCCATCAAGCAAATTTTCGCGGGCGGTGAGCGGGCAGATGAGGATCACCATCATCGGACTGAACTATTCCCCCGAGCCGACCGGCATCGCCGTCTACACCGCTGGGCTCTCGGAGGCACTGGCCGCGACCGGTCACCCGGTAGCTGTGATCACCGGCAATCCCCATTACCCGCAATGGCGTATCTACGACGGCTACGGCGGCCACAATCGCGCAGACGGGCGTGAACATGAGCACGAAAGAATTAGAGGTGTCAACGTCACCAGGGTCCCGCATGGTGTGCCGTCGCGACCGCGTCTGTGGAACCGATTGGGCATGGAACTCGGCTTCGGGATTCGGGCAATGTTCAGCAAATGGGACAAGCCCGACGTCGCCGTGCTGGTCACGCCGGCCTTGTTCTCCGTGGGCGCGGCGATGCTGCGTGCGCGCCTGGTCCACACCAACACCTGCATTTGGGTGCAGGACATCTACAGCCTCGGAGTGTCCGAGAGTGGAACAGGGGGCCACCTGGCCACCTGGCTGCTCCGCCGAATCGAGCGGTCCATCCTTCGCAGTGCGAACACGGTCGTCGTGATCCACGAGCGGTTCAAACGCTATCTGGTTGAGGAGCTGGCCATCGACGTCAACTCCGTTGAGGTCGTTCGCAATTGGTGCCATACCGACTACTCGAGCGACCACCGTCGGGAAGAAGTGCGCACCTCACGCGGCTGGAAATCGGACGATATCGTCGTCCTCCACGCGGGGAACATGGGTGCCAAACAGGCCCTCGAGAATGTTGTCCACGCTTCAGAGATCGCAGAGAAGCGGGGATCGAGAGTGAGATTCGTTCTCCTCGGCGACGGAAACAAACGGCACCAACTCGAAGCCATGGGCGGAAACCGCCGTCTCGACTTCATCGATCCCCTACCCGAAGGAACGTTCCAGGCGACCCTCTCAGCCGCGGACATCCTGCTCGTCAATGAGCGGCCTGGCTTGACGGAAATGTGCGTACCGAGCAAACTCACGACGTATTTCAACACGGGGTTACCCGTCATCGCGGCAACTGATGAATCCAGCGTCACTGCCGATGAGCTTGCGTTGGCCGGCGGCGGAGTCAGAATTAACGCCGCGGTCCCTGGCGACCTGGTGGACGCGGCGGAGATGCTCGGTAGCGATGCGGAGTCTTCGGCCGCGTACGGGGCGGCCGGGCGGCGGTTCTCGGCCGGCTTCCTTTCCTCAGATTCTGCAATCAGCCGGTTTCGGCGAATTCTGGAGCAGGGAGCATGTGACAGCGGTGTTGAGAAAGATCGGTTGGCAAGTCCTTTTCTGACCGGGGCAACGGATGCATACGAACCGAAGTAAAGCGGAAATGGAAAGCCCAGAACGAATGGACGTCAACTGACAAGGATTGACCTGAATTCGACCGGCGGTCCGTCCTGGTAGTTCTTGCACAGCCAGAAATAGCCTCCCCGGTAGCTCGCATCATCTATTTCCATCGACCAGCCCGCACCGTCAAGTCGCAGGATGCGAATACTGTTTGCGAGGACTTCGATCTGGAGACGCACCCATTCCGAAGCCCGGGGTGGGGCGGTCAGCATGGCTTTCAACTGCGTGCCATCGGTCGTCCCCGCGACCCGGCTGAACAATTCAAGGGAGCCATTCGCCCGGAGAATCATGTGGTACGCGGACACATCGCTAGCCGCCCTGACTCGGTAGGGCCGGTCGTCTGCGGCCCCGAAAGCGATCCCGGCGTGCTGCTCCGCCCTCGGAAGCGATTCCGGCCAACGGAGCTCACACGTGATCCGATACGAGCCGGGACCCACCGGGCACATTGAGCCCATCAGGTAGCTCTGCACGTCCCGGTGGCGCAGTGCCACGGATGCGGCGCCCGCATCGATCAGGGGCTGCACCTGGGTGCCCTCGTCAATGGTCCAGGGCAGGTCGCCGGCGGCCCGCAGCCCGGTTTCGAAGGAGTCACCTTGACTCCCAGCGGTCGTCCCGGTCACGTAGGGCAGATTGGAGCACATCATCCCGGCCACGCCCAGGTCGCTCATCCGGTCACGCATCGAGCGATAGTGCACCTCCCATGCGATAACCGGTTTGCCGAAGCCCACCAACTTGGCCACCTGCGCATCCGTCGCCCTGTGTGATACCCCGAGCAAATCGAAACGCGGCGCAAGTTCATCTGCACGCTCGAAAAGTTCCGGAGTGAAATATCCCCAGGTTGTGTAACCGTGCCCGTCGACCAGTGCGTATTGCGTTGCACCTGCCCATTGTTTCCACACGAAATGCTCCGTGGAGTGCGAGTAGCTGTCCATGACCTTGAGCAGGGCTTTCGTGTTGGTGCCTTGCTTGTCTTCGAGGAAGATCACGTGCGTTGTGGCGAAGGCATCCAATACGTCCGCGAGCAACGGCAGCGGTTCCTGTTCTGCCGCGGGGCCGAGCCAGGCTCTCGCGTCGCTGCGGAGTTGCGACAGTTCCTCCCAGGTGACTTCCGCGATCGGGAGGTCGACACCCGTCATCCGCTTGGTCGTCAGATCGTGATGGCACACGAACACGCCGTCTGAGGTGGCGCTGACCGAGACTTCGATCGCTTTGGCCCCACTATCGATCGAGCGGCTGTACGAATCGAAGCTGTGCTCAACCCAGTTGTCTCCGGAGCCACGGTGAGCTATGTAGAACGGTGTCGTTCCGAGGAGCTCTCCGATCGCATATCGTGCAGCAGCAGCCGGGGGAACGGCGACCGGGGGCACGGGCGCGGCTGCGGGTGCGGCTTGGCAGGCCGACAGCAGCAGTGTCGTGGCGCCAGCCAGGAGGAACTGCCTGCGGTTCATTGACGGCAGGGATGGAGCACGGCTGGTGTCAGCCGTGCTCCGTCCCTCGATACCGCTGGACACCTAGCCCGCTGTGTAGGTCAGGGTGAGCAGTGGGCGATACGTCGCGTTGGTGCTGTTGGTCGACCACAGCCGGAGGTTGTCCAGGCCTGCACTCACGAGCGCGACGGACACCGTTGAACCAGCGAGAGTTCTTAGCTGCGCCGCATCGAGCGTGACCGAGTAAGCCGTGTTCGTTGCCGATGCGCCGGTGAGGCTCCCCAGGTCCGCGCCCAGACCGGTGGGCCGGTTGTTCCAGTTCACCGAACCCTCCGTCCAATTCCCACTCAGCAGCTTGAACATTTGGGCGTCCGCCGTTGCCGCAGTGGTGTCGGTCGAGGTTCGGACCCGCAGTGTCGCTCCGCTGAGCACAGTGGCCTCCGGCGCGGCCGGAATAGCGAACTTCAGGTACGACTCGATGGG
Organism: Cryobacterium sp. M25; assembly: GCF_002929635.1. Classification (NCBI taxonomy): domain Bacteria; kingdom Bacillati; phylum Actinomycetota; class Actinomycetes; order Micrococcales; family Microbacteriaceae; genus Cryobacterium; species Cryobacterium sp. M25. Next base: position 13,589 of record NZ_PJJU01000041.1, read on the forward strand.
CGAAGTGCCGGCGCCCCTCGACGACAACTGGACATCCGATCCGAAGTTGGTCGTGGGAAGCACCCTGTAGACCATCGCATCCTCACTGGCGCCGGCCGTCAGCACCACCGGCTGCGGCGGAGCGGCCGCAACCGTCGCCGTCGCGGCGCCAGAGGCAGCACTCACGTTGCCGGAAGCATCACGCGCCACCACCTTGTAGAAGTAAACACCCGCCGCCAGACCGGAATCCGAGTACGCCGCAACCGAGACATCTGCGATCTTGTTCGACGCATCGGCGACGAACTCAGCCGTAGACCCCCGGTACACCGAATAACTCGTCACCGCGACATTGTCCGTCGACGCCGTCCAGGCCACCGAAACCGCACTCCCCGACACCGACGCCGTTAGACCGGTCGGAACACTCGGCACGACAGTGTCGGGGGTCGCCACCGTCGCAGGTACCGACGCGGAAGCCGGGCTGGCGTTGCCTCTAGCGTCGTAGGCGACCACGACGTAATGATACGTACCGTCGGCGAGCCCTGGATCCGTATAGGACGGAGCTGTCACGTCGGCGATCTTGTTCGTGGCGTCAGCGACGAAGCCGGATGCAGACCCGCGGTGCACCGAATAACCGGTGACGCCGACATTGTCAGTTGACGGAGCCCATGCCAGCGCGACGGAGCCGTTCGAGACGGTTGATGTCAGGCTGGCGGGAACGCTCGGCGCTATGGCATCGGGAGCGGTGCTGGAGCCCAGCTCGTAGTGAGCCGCGACGGCTGCTGCGCTCAGTGCCGACGGATAGACCGCCACTTCGTCGAGCATGCCCGCAAAGTAGGGACTCGCGGGCTGCGAGGGCCAGCTATTGAGGTTGCCACCACCGGCACGCCAGTAGCCGTCGAACGCTTGGTTGAAGTTGGTAGGGTTCGAGCCGACCTCTGCGCCATCCAGGTAGAGCTTCATCCCATCGGGTCCCTGCGTGCCCACTACGTGATGCCAGGCGTTATTGTTGAATCCCGCCGGCGATTCGATGAATTGGAAGCCCCCGACGTACACGCCGAAGATGATGCTCCCGGAATTGGTCAGGTAGATCTGCTTGTCGTAATTCGAACCCTGACCGTTCGCGACATTCTCAAAGCCGACGATCTTCCCGCCGGATGTCGTGTCCGTCTTGAACCAAGCTTCCGTAGAGAACTGGGCGACCGACGAGCGTGCGGTCTTGGTCGCAATGCCGCCGTCCTGAGTTCCGCTGGTCTGCACGGCAGTCCCGACCTTGATCGCCTTCGGCTGCTGCAGCTGGACTGCAGCGCCGTATTCTCCTTCGCTCTGGCCGTCGAACGATGAGTCTTTCGCCGTGCTTCCAGAGGTCTCGTCGAGGCGCCAGTACACATCAGGCTCGTCCGTGTAGATCCTGGCTCCATACGCGTCTGTCGGAGTCGGCGGAACGGCGGGGGTCCCCCCAGCGAGAGTGAAGTGCTGGGCAATCTGCGCGGCGCTCAAGGCGGATCCATAGACCGCGGTGTCGTCTATCTGACCGCCGAAGAAGGCGCTAGACGGCTGGCTGGGCCATCCATTCAGGTTGTCGCCACCGACATGCCAGTTGCCGCTGTATTGCTGGCTGGTGCTGGTGGCGTTCTGGCCCACCCGGACGCCGTCCACGAACAACTTCATCCCGGTCCCGCTCTGGGTTGCCACGATGTGGTGCCACTTATCATCGTTGTACGACGAGGTCGTCTTGATCGTTTCGGTGCGACCGATGTAGACACCGAAGGTCAGGCGACCTTGGTTATCCATGTAGATGTGTTTGTCGTAGCTCCCGCTCAGGTTCGTGTTGCCAGTCCCGGTGTTCGGCCGACCATCCCCGAACCCGATGATCTTCCCCCCTTGGGTCGACGTCGTCCTGATCCAGGTTTCGATCGAGTACGTGGTGGGTGCCGGTTTCTGCTGGTCGCTCCAGATGTAGCCATCAGTCCCGTTGAACGCTGCGGAGGTGTTGGTGTCACCGGCGATCGCGCCAGCCGCCCGGTAGGTGACGCCGTTCTTGTACAGGCCGTTCAGGCCCGTGACCGTGGCACCGGACTTGTCTTGCGCCCAAGGACCGGAGGCCTCATCCATGCGCCAGTACAGCTTGGCTCCGTCCTGGATCACCTGGCTGGGGTAGTCAACCCCCTTGGTGACGGCGCGGGCTGCGACCGACGCCGAGAGCGGACTGGTGTTGACGCCGTCATTCGCCGTCACCCGGTAGGTGTAATTCGTGCCAGCGGTAACGTTCGTGTCGACGACGGTCACCTGCGGACGGGTCCACCACAGGGAACTGGCTAGGCCGGTCCAAATGGGGGTCGCCCCGCCATTCCGGTAGACGTTGTACGTCAAGGCACTGTCATCAGGGTCGACCACGGTACGGAAGCGAATCTGGTTGGCACCCGAGGTGAGCGCCTCGGCCGCAACGACCGGGGTGGGCGGCGCACCGACGTCATCCGGACCGAACCGCGTGAGGCCCTGCTGGACTGTGCCGTTGACGACGGTGAACTCACCGCCGTACCAGAGGTACTTCTTTCCCGTTGTGGCACCGGTGGCAATGGTGAGCGCTCGAGGGCCGATGCCTTCGCCTGTGCCGTCATTTGAAGTCGGGAACCAACCCAGCAAAGCCGAGTCTGAGGCGTTCTGCGCCATGAAGAACGTACGTTTCCCGTCAGGGAATGCGTTAATCGATGAGCAGTCGTGCGCGTGACTCGCGGAATACAGGGTCCCTTGGTGTTCGAGCACCGCCTGTGTCGCGCCCAGGCAGTTGTCGCGCCAGGTTTGGTCGAGCGTGCTCCAATTGATGGCGAAGCGACCGTCGAAGACTCCGCCCCCCGTTCCCTCGTTACCTCCGTAAAACGACGTGCCGTCCGACCACAGGGACTTGGTCACCGATGTCCGCGGAATGAAGCCGAGGGGGTAGTCACGCACGTTCGCGCCGGTGGTCGAATCGACGACCGCGATGGAGTGGGAGTCTTGACCGTTGACCGTGAAAAAGTCACCACCGATGGCAACTTTGGTTCGGTCGGGCGAAACGGCCACGGCCCGCCCGATAGTCTCAACCGCCGGGGCCCAGGGCAGAAGCGCCCCTGACGTCGCGTCCACCGCTGCAAATCGCTTGCGCACCTGGCCGCCGACGGACTGGAACTCTCCAGCCAGGTACAGAGTGGACGAGGTGGCAGTCATGCCGAAGACGAATGAGGACATCCCCGCCACCCGGAACGGCTTGACGGTGCAGGCGACCGGGTCGATCGCGGCAACCCGCGCGGCGTTCACTCCGCCGACGGTCGAAAAATTACCCCCGATGTAGATGGTGTTGCCGTCAGGTGACGCAATCACCGAGCGCACGGTTGGCGTGGCCCCGTTCAGAGTCATGGCAAATTGACAGCTGTCGGGGGCCCCTGTCTCCGCGTTGAAAATGGCCAGCGTGCCCTGGTTCCTCGGCACTCCCGTACCGCCGCTGGGCGGCCTGATCTGAGAAAATGTTCCGCCCGCCACAACTTTTCCATGCACCGTGCCGACCCCGTAGACGACGCCGTTCGTCTGCCAAGTCGAAAGGTTGTCCGCGCTGAAAGAGACGCCGGCGGAGAGCGCCGACGCCGGTTGCGGCACGGAACTCGCCGTGACGAGTCCGGCTACAACAGCCACGGTCGTAAATATTGCGGCAAGCGTTCGCATAGCTTCCTGTCCCTCGGGTGAACAGCCTCGTCGCCGAAAAGCTCGGATGACTGCGAATTAACTATGAGATCCAGACTCACGCGGCCTCGGAGCGCTTTGGGTAAGAAAAGCATTGCTCATGTTTTGCGAGAGGAGGTATCGGCGGAAACGTACGCCCTGTGCGCCACACGCGCAATGCCCCGAGGAGTGACGAGTAACGAGGGGCTACCATGAGCCGAAGACGGGGCACCTGCCCTCGCTTCATCAATTCGAGGATGGCCCGTGATGACACAGTTTCGTGGAACTCACGCACAGCTTGCGAGTGCGCAAAAGGCACAGGCCGGGGTGTCTCTGTACACGCGATACGTCAACCGGCCGTTGGGGCGCGTGCTGGCCTCGGTGTGTTTCGGACTCCGGATGACGCCCAATCAGGTGACCGGGCTGTCGGCCCTTGCGACAGGCGGGGGTCTTGTTCTCCTGGTCAGCGGAGAACCAAGCCCGCTCCGAGCCGCCGGCGTAATGGTCCTCCTCGTTCTCGGCTTCGCACTGGATTCGGCAGACGGTCAGGTCGCGCGCCTGACCGGTCGAGGTTCCCCCGCAGGCGAGTGGCTCGACCACGTCGTGGACGCCGGCAAGATCGTTGCCGTCCACGCCGCGATCCTCATCACGGCGTACCGATTCTGGTCGCCGGAGCCGATCTGGTATCTCGTGCCCCTCGCATTCCAGGTCGTGTCCGTAGTCACCTTCGTGGGCGGCCTGCTGACGGAGCTGCTCCTGCGTCGTTCAGCCGAAGCAGCCTCAACTGCCCCGGCCATCGGCGAGGGCAGGGTTCGGCGCCCCTCGAGAGCGAGGGCCATTGCTCTGCTGCCGGCCGACTACGGGATCCTCTCGCTCAGCTTCATCCTCACTGGTTGGCCTGGTGCCTTTGTCGTGGTCTACAGCCTGCTCTTGGCCGCCAACACGCTGATAATGGCGTTACTGCTCGGCAAATGGTTCCACACACTGTCTGCCCGCAGCTAAAGCGCGTCTTCCACAGTTTCTCCCGTGGCCGGAATGAAGACCCGGCTGGTTCCCGTGGCGGAACGCTCGAACCACTCGCCGTCGATCGGCCCGCGGAGCACAGCCGGAACACCGGCCCACAGTCCGGGCAAAGCGCCCGATCTCGCACGGGCGAGCACCGATCCCCCCGCAAGTACCGACCGGTCAGGCAGAACAGCGCCGCCAAAAAACAAACAGCGCGCTCCGACAAAACTCCGCGCTCCAATTCGCACCGGATACGCCGCTTGGGCATTTCGTTTAACGTCGATGCTGTGAGTCACAATTTTGGTTTCGTGCCCTGCGACACTGGAATACTCCCCGATGACTATGGATCCGGAGCAATCGAGCTGATGCCGGCTCGTAATTTTTGAATGAGGCCCCATTTCCAGTACCGCGCCGTTCGGGTAGAGCCGCTTATACACGGGGTGGGATGAAATGACGTTCAAGCGGCCGATCGATGCGTCATCACCAATCGACACTCGTCGCATGTTCTTGAGCAAATTCCATCGACCGATCCGGCTGTTCGCTCCCATTGAAACCTGTGTCACCCGAAGGACGAGACACGATCGAGCGATTGCGGTCGGATGAATGTCGTGGCCGATCGAGCGAAGGAGCCGGTTCTTAGCCGTGCTCGCCGGTAGCGCCCAAGCCAGCGCCCGTATCGCGTCTTTGATCTGACTCACGAGCCGCTCACCTCGATTTCCGGATCCATTGTGACGTCGAGTGCGCCCTCATTGCGATGGGCGATTGCGCGGCGCATGCCTAAGAGTTCGAGTAGCAGCCTGAGCGAAAGCCCGCCGAGAATACCACAGAGTGCACCCTCTGCCCCCCACAGCACTGCTCCAATAGCGACGCAGGGGAGGCCGACCAGAGATCCGATGGCTGTCGCTCTGGTCACCACATCGAGTCTGCGCAATGCCGCCAGGCAGGCCTTGCTGACGACCGCTTCGATCAGGCTCACTCCGGTGATGAGCGCCATCAGCATCAAGGTGAGAAAGGACGGTTTGATCTGGCCGCCGCCGAGCCAACCCACCAGTTCCGGGGCTATGGCCAGCATGAGACCAACGAGCGCAACCGCGAACACCACGGCGGCGGCCAGCCCCTTCCGCACTCGGCGGACGAGATCCTGGTTACGAGCCTTCGGCACCCAGCCCTGGAGGATCGTGACAAAGGGCCCTAGTCCCACGATCACCTGGCGCTGCACCTTCTCGACAACGGCGTAAACCGGCTGCGCGCCCGGGGCAATCAACGACACAATGACAATCGGGGTCGAGGTATATAGCGAGGAAAGCACGGTCGAGGTGACACCCAGCCGCTGCGAAGCAAGCACCACCTTAACCCGCCTGCGCGGAAGCGACCGGAGTCGTCGGAATTTCCATGGTCGCAAGATCCACACGGTGGAGGCCACGAATGCCGCCACCATCCCGATCAGCTGCCAGAGCACACCCACGAGAGCGCTTGACCCGTGAGTCATGTAGAAAATGCCGATTCCGGTACCGAGCACCCGCGGGATGGTTTCCAAAACCAAGAGTCGGTACGGTTGCATGAGACCGACGAACCACCAGTTCGCCGTCAGTCCCACGGTCGCGGTGGACAGAGCGCCCACTCCGGCGAAAACGGCGTAGTCGCGACCGACACTCCAAGCCACAAAAAAAACAAGAAGGCTGATCGGAACAATGATCAGCAGCTTGCAGATAACCGACTCTGCATATGCGGTGAGCCGCATGTGCGCGTCTGCCCTCGCCACGGAAGCCGGCCCGGAGAGCCCCCAGCCGTAAGCGACGATTACCGCACCCACTCCGCCGATGGACTGGCCTGCAGCAATCATTCCCCACGCCGCCGCGCCGCTTGCCGCGACCATCGAGGGGATGACCGCAAGCGAGACAACGGCCAGGAGCACCATAGAAATCGAATATCCGATGATGGTGTTCATGCTTGCGCGAACGCGCCTCAGCCGTCTGCTGCGCGGCGCACCTGCCCTCATCGCACCCTCATCTCGTCAGCCCACGCTCAGATCGACGGGGTTGCATGCGAACAAGCTAGCAGCACATCGTTCAACGGGATATCTAGCCGCTGATCGGTTGTCTGCGTACACTGACCGTCATGTCAGTCAACGACGCGAGACCACAGATGGCCCAACCGTCAGGTCTCCCTCGCCGGAATCTGGCCGGATTCTCTGGCGCGGGCTACGAACGGGGGCGGAATTCGCTCTGGCAGATCGCCTGGCTGCTCATCTCCGGACTCGTCGTTATCCGGTGGTGGTGCCCGGCCCGTCTCCGCGTGGTGCTCCTACGGCTTTTCGGAGCCACGATCGGTGACAATGTCTTGATCCGCCATCGCGTGCGCATCCACTGGCCATGGAAACTGGTCGTCGGTGACAACTCGTGGATTGGTGAAGAAGTCTGGATTCTGAATCTCGAGCCGGTGGTCATTGGAAGTGACGTGTGCATTTCCCAGGGTGTCATGCTGTGCACGGGCAGCCATGACCGCACCTCGCAGACATTCGAGTTCGATAATGCGCCGATTGTCGTGGAAGACGGCGCCTGGATCGCGGCCAGGGCAACAGTTCTCCGAGGCAGCAGGATCGGCCAGGACAGCGTCATCGGCGCGACGGCTCTCGTATCCGGGACCGTGCCCGCCCGCGCACTTCTGCGAGCTCCGCGCGCGGAACGACAAGCACTCTCACAGGACCGGGACCAGACCTGAATGCGTGTGCTCTCCATCGTGACACTCGTCAGTCCCAACGGTGAGTACGGAGGTCCCGTGCGCGTCGCGTTGAACCAGGCCAAAGCCCTCCGTGAAGCAGGCCACGATGTAGTGGTAGCCGGCGGCGCCCGCGGTTTCGGCGAGGCGGCCCCCCATGAATTCGACGGGGTGCCGCTCCGTCTGTTCCCCGCCCGAACGATCATCCCGGGTATTGGTTTCGCCGGCCTGTGCGCACCCGGCCTGCAGCACTGGCTCAAACAGGCCGCACGCTCGTTCGACGTCGTGCACATTCATGCCGCTCGTGACCTCGTCACCCTCCCTGCGGCGCGCTGGTTACGCAAGGCCGGCATACCGTACGTGATGCAGACTCACGGCATGATCGACCCTTCGGACAGTCCATTGGCGATTCCACTGGACGCGTTCGTCACCCGGCCGGCTCTGAGGGGGGCGCAGGTGGTGTTCTACCTCACCGACCAGGAACGGAATGATCTCAGAGCCGTTGCCGGCACGGGGCTCAATCTGAAGCATCTCGCCAATGGCGTACCAGCGCCGGCGAGCAGGAGCGGTCCCAATGCGGGCACGGAAGTTCTCTACCTGGCTCGACTCGCCCGCCGGAAGCGCCCGCAACTTTTCGTGGAAATGGCGCTCGCACTCGCTGATGAATTCCCGCAGGTGTCGTTCACCCTGGTCGGTCCCGATGAGGGAGAGGGGCCAGCGGTACAACGCCTCATCGACGCGGCCGATCGTAGAGGCGTACTTTCTTGGGAGGGGCCACTAGCCCCGGGTGCAACCAACGAACGGTTGGCGCGGGCCGCCGTCTACGTTCTGCCTTCAGTCGATGAACCGTATCCGATGTCAGTTCTCGAAGCCATGTCACTCGGCGTGCCGGTGGTCATCACAGATAGCTGCGGACTCGCTCCGGCGGTCAATGAGATCGGATGCGGAATTGTCGTGGACGACTCTCTCGAGGCTCTCATCGGCGCCGTTGCAACGGTTCTACGCGACGACGTTCTGACTCACAGCATGGGCCGCGCCGGCGCGCTGGCTAGCCGGAACCGGTTCGGGATGCAGGCGATTGCTGAAGCTCTGGCCAGTTCGTACCGCTGAGAGAGTCGCTTCCGGGGGGCCTGCCCGGCTGTCGGACGAAAAGCAGACACGCCAGCGCGACCGCCACCGCTCCCGTCGCCTGAAGCAGTGAACCGCGCAAGAGAATTGTCATATAGACCGGGAAGATTGCCCCGACAATGGCCCAGTAGCCCGAGGCATTGAATGCGGGGAGAAGTCGACTGTCCATGACACGCAAGGAGTAGCCCACCAGGAGAAAACCCACGATGAGGATGCCGATGCCTCCATTGACCAGGAATTCCGCCCAGAGCGGGGCAGAGAGGTTCTGAAAACTGTAGCCGCGATATTGAGCGAGCAAAATCCCCGTGTCCACAGGCTTATCCGGCCAGACGCCTCGGGGCACCCAGAAGAGAACACTGCCGAGCGCCTGTCGCCCCGGTTCAATCAGACCGTCAAGACCGTACGAGAATGCATTGGCGACTTGCCAGAATGCGTCATAGTCAGGGTTCCCCTCGTACTCCCCGAAGAAACCGTTGCGCACCAAGTTGACTTCCGGTCGCCGGAAGGCATCCGCCAGGGGGAACAGAAAGATCAATCCGACGAGTGCCGCAGTCAGGGTCGTTCGAACACGCGCGACGGTGAGTAGGGCTCCTGCGTATACGGCGAGGGCGAAGAGAACAGTGCCCAGGCTGTAGCGCGCACTGCTGACCGGATTCACCACCGTGAGAAGGACTGCAATCCCGACTGCGATCAGGCCGCTATAGGCCATCGACAGCGGCCCCGTCGTCCTCCGCCTCAGTTGCACGAGTGCACCGATGCCTACCAACAACGGATAGATGGCAACTGCGTACATGATCGAGCGCACGGCGGGGTCCGTCCACGCCGCTGAACGCGCGGCAAAGGCTTGATCCCTGCTACCGAATAGCGATCCCACACCGACCTTGGAGATGAAATACAAGCTGAATATGAAGCCCGCGCCGACGAGGACCAGAGTCGGCCAGGTTCGCACCCGGGTTACCGCCCGAACGGGGGCACTCCCCTGGTCTCGAATCCCGGTCGTCAGCTTGCTGCGCTCATGCCCGTAGGCAACCAATCGCCCGATTTCATAGCAGGCGACGCCGAGACAGACCAAGGCCGCCGTGGGGAGCTCGAGTGACTCGTCGATCCCTTGAGTCGTCCGCGAGATGAGACCACTTCGGATCTGGACGGTTGGAGCGATCCCCATGAAAACGTAGACGAACATCCAGAAGAAGAAGTCGAACAGCATCGGACGGCCGACAACGATGATGAGGGCGAGTCGTAGGCCCGCCCACACCACGAGGATCAAGGACAGAATCCACGCCTGTCCTCTGCCGACGTCGGGCACCTGCACCATGAGCGACAGCGGCACGACAGCGGCGAGGATTGCACCGAGAACGGTAACCCCGAGGACGGTGCGAAAAGTCGTTGCTGACCCCGACGTACTGCCGACTGCGCCGTGTCCGGGTTCCTTCACGAAAGCGCAGTTTTCACACGGGCTGCGATTGCGGCATGTCCTGCTTCGTTCACACTGATACCGTCACTTGCGACCATCGATGGATCGAGAACATTCGGTTCGAGCAGACTAACGTACGCGGCGCCGACGCGTGCCACGGCGGAGCGAACCTCTCTGTCGAATTCGACTGCCCGAGTATCGTCCATTCCGATGAGCGCCGCCGGGCCTACGACGACCAGAGTCGCATCGGGCAGTCCGACGCGCAGGGCGGCAAGTGCGGCGTTGATGGTTGCCACTGCTTCAGGCAGATCCACATTCGTGCCGGCCCGCTCCGCCGCCACCACGACGACGGAGGGATTCAGGCCGACGGTCTTGGCCACCAATTCCTGGTAGCTCGGACACGGCGAGGGCCCACAGGTTCCGGGTGTGACTCCAAAAGCGATGTCACCTCCTTTTGTCGCGAGATTGATCTCTTGCCAGCCCTTTTCTGCAGCGAGCCCAGTGGACCAGCGGGTGGCCTGGCCGCTGACTCCGGCTCCCGAGGTGGATGCCCCACCAAGGAAAACGGCCGTGGGCGCACGTGGGACGGAGGTGATGGTGGGATAAGGGTCTTTCGGCACTGCTACATCCTCCGCGCCGACCGGCCGCAGCGCGAGGAGTGCGAGCCCGATGGCACCCACGGCAAGCACCGCGACGACGGGGAATTTCCACCACCGAGGCGGCATGAGAGGTCGGGCAATCATGTGCTCATAGTGTCACGCATATGCCACCCGTACGCGGGTCGCTGTGACGAAGAGGTTCTTGATAGAGTCTCAGCATTGGCTGATCGACCCAGTGCAGCTCAAAATGGGGAAGGGCGAACGCGTGGATCAACGTGGATTCTGGAACCTATTACGATCCCGGTGGGTTGCGCTCGTCGTGTACACCATTCTTGGCGTCGTCGCCGCCTCGGGCTACGTGCTAACCACCGAGCCTGAGTACTCCGCGGAAGCAGAATTATTCGTTTCGGCAATCGGTAGCGATAACACCAGTGACCTCGCGCAGGGCAGCAACTATTCACAACAGCAGGCCCGCAATTACAGCATCATGGCGACCCGCCAGATCGTCTTGGACCCTGTGATAACCGCGCTTGGATTGAAAACCACTGTCGGCGAACTCGGTGATCGGGTATCTGCTTCGGTGCCACTGAACACGTCTCTCATTTCGATCGCGGTCACGGATACCTCGCCGGACCGCGCCGCCGCCACTGCCGACGCGGTGGCGACAAGTCTGGTCAATACTGTGATCCGTCTGGTCCCGAAAAGAAGCGACGGCACCACACCGCTACGCCTCGAGTCCGTGCAGAGTGCGACGATACCCACCTCGCCTTCCGCCCCCAGTCCGTCGATCGCACTGGTATCCGGGTTGTTGGGCGGGTTCGTTGCCGGGCTCGGCTTCATCCTCCTGCGGGAGCTGACGAGCGCAAAATTGAGGACCGCGGAGCAGCTCAGGCAACTCGGTCTGACGCTGCTCGGGACGATTGTGTACGATCGCGGGAGTGTCAACAACCCCCTGGTACTGCAGCGGGGCTTCAGCCCGATCCGGGCCGAGGAATTCAAGCAGGTCAGAACCAACCTGCATTTTCTCCAGGCAGATGAGCGCCACAAGGTGTTCGTCGTCTCCTCGTCAATTCCGGGCGAAGGAAAATCCGTCACGGCGGCCAACCTCGCCATCACACTCGCGGCTTCCGGCAGCCTAGTGTGTCTCGTCGAAGCAGACCTGCGGAGACCGTCCCTGGCCAATTATTTTGACCTCGAGGGCTCGGTCGGCCTCACGACAATTCTCGCCCACGACGCCAGCGTGGATGACGTCCTCCAATCCTGGGGGCCGGACCGGCTCCAGATCCTGTTGTCAGGGCAAGTTCCCCCGAATCCGAGCGAACTGCTTTCCTCCACACATGCACAACAGGTTTTCGCTTCGCTGCGTGACCGGTTCGACGTCGTTGTCATCGACTGCCCGCCGCTCCTGCCAGTGACTGACGCAGCAATCCTCGGAAGGTATTTCGGCGGAGCAGTTCTCGTCGTCGGGTCGGGGAAGGTCGAAATGCGAGAACTCCGGAAAGCCGTCGAGAGCCTCAAAGCGGCAGGGACGCCGGTGCTCGGCGCGATACTAAACCTTGCACCCGCTCGGCTTCTCGGCCGAAATCGGGCCAGGTATTACATGTCGAACGCGGCGGCGGAGCAGAAGCCGTCACGACATGAACAGCTCGTTCGCAGCCATGAAGAAGAAAACGCATTCCGCAAACGGTGACGGTACCACCACATCAACTCGAAACCGAAAGGTGCCGCCGACTCTCAAGCAGTTCGGCAGCTCCCATCCATGCTGTGGCGATCTTGGTCAATTGGTCCTGCTGCCCGCGGCGTAATACTGCAGGTCCTGTACAACAGGATGATCAACAACTGTGTAGGGAGATGTGACCGCGGCTATCTCGCCCCCGTTCCGGTCCGCACTCGCACTGATCGTGCCCAGCGCCAGAGGGAACGTCCTGCTTGATTCTCCCGCCGGCGCTTCGAACGAAGTCTTCTTTCCTCCAATTGAGACGGTGACCGTCGCCGGCGCCGTTAGGAATGTGAGCACTCCGACGGTGTCCCGAGGCTTCATGGCAGTTCCGCTCAACGTGGGCGACATGAGCTGCTGAGGCGTGGTCGGCTGCGCAGCATAGGGCTGAATTCGGTGCGTCAAGTAGATCGAGTCTTCGACGACAGCCGGCGGTGAGCCCGTCTTGAACTGGCTCAAGTAGTACGCGTTGATATCCAGGAAGGCCTCGCCGTGCGCTGCCGAAGGAGCGAACGACGTCCCCTCGGAATAGTCATTCCACGTCACCAGTTGCGCGAATTCAGAACCGTTCGACAGCGCACGATTCCATGATGCCTTCAGGGTTTCCGTATTGCCGGCTTCGTCGTAAAGGTAGCTCCGGGGCCGGACGTCTTGGACGGCAACGGGAGACATCCATTTCACGCCGAGTGCATGTGCCTTCGCTGCGTAGTCCTGACCGTTCTCGATGGTCACCGGCGTCCGGGTTCCCCAGTTGCTCAGCGCATAACTGATCGGTGCGAAACTCTTCAGGTTCTCGTCACTGGCATTCAGGAATACCGCGATGAATGCCGTCTTGATTCCATACTGTGAAGCCAACGTCGACTTCAACTGTCCCCACCAGGCCGCGTTCTGACGCTCCGCGGCGAAGGAGGAGAGAACAAATTCGCCTGTGCTCAGGCGGTAGGTGGCCGGGGACTCGTAGAGTTCGGCGAGCTTTGCTGCGATGGTCGAGATGCCTGCCTTCCCGGCGCTGGCCGTCATGTCCAGGTTCGGGACAATGGTGAAATTTCTGCCGGACTGCTCCGCGCCCTGCACCAAATCAAGCGTTCGCTCCCAGTTGAGGCCGGACAAACTCATGATGTCGACGGTGAAGCCATCGATACCGGCGTCTGCCGCGTCTGTGACTTCCTCCTTCATATCGATGAGTTTCCAATCCCCCGAACGCGGAGCGCGCCCCTCAGGGCGGTCGCGCAGCAATCCACCGTAATTGGCGTGAATGCCCCCCTCACCCTGCGCGGTGAGGTAGTTGATTGCGTAGTAGTCCGATGAGGGTTCCTTGTTCTCGATGGAGATGGGGTACGGCGGAAAGTAGTGTGCAAAGACCTTTTTGCTGCTGGCATTCGGCCCGGGCACCGCGAATGACAGGTTGTCGGATCCGGTGGCCGACTCTGGCGCAGATGTCGAAGCCGCGAGGACGAGCCTCAGCGTAGGGAGCGCCTCCCCCTTACCTGCGAACGAGGTGCTGACGAACTTTTGAGCGTAGCGCAACTCAAACGAAGTCGACCCGGACAGCGCAGTGCCATTCAGACCCGAGAGCGGAACAGAAATTGTCTTTCCGGTCAGCGCCCGAACCGATGCACCACTCAGTTCCGTGTCATTGTGCGCGGGACGGTTTGACTCAGTCAGAGACGATGCGCTCCAGGCCGAAGAGACCGGGTAGACCTGCACTCCGGGCGCAGTAGAGGTGGTGCTCGCGACTTTCAAGTCCAAAGTTGCCGAAAGGATGCTTCTTCCCGTGTATTGTGACGTGTCGAATTTCAGGAAGGTCTTATCAGCCACCGACGTGGCGCTGACGTACAGCGAGGTGCTGTGGGGCGAGTTGGGCTCGCGGATGGAGGTCCAGGTGGCCTCTGCCGCTTTCACTGCGATCGGGGCACCGGCGACGGCCTGGGCAGGGGTCAGCGCCGACACGGGCATCGGAACTAATGCCGATAATGCCAGCACCGTCGCCGCAAGGGCGGCCGTGCGTTTCCATAGCTTGGCGAGACGTGGCTTGTTATTGATGTGTCGGTTCAGGGATTTGTCGAGGGGTTTTTGGTGTGCATAAGAAGCAGACATACAACATCTCAAGATTGTGCGCGATCAAGGGCGCGAGTGATGTGACCCCCCGAAAAGGGGTTACCTGAGCAATATTCGTATGCTACCGAAATGTGTAGCGCGATACCAAACAGAGCGAGAATGTCTTAGGTCTGGATGGGCCGCCGGCAAGAATCGTTTCGTTGGGAGCGAGCACATCTTCTGGACCGCCATCCGACCGTTCGGTGCATGCTGTTGCCGGGGTTCCCGCGCCGGCCTCAGGCCGCGAAGCGGTCCGTCGCCTCGATGATCGCGTCCAGGTTGCCCGGCTCGTCGAAGGAGTGACCGGCATCCGGGATCAGCCTGAAATCGGCCTCCGGCCAGTTCTGGTGCAGCTCCCAGGCGGTGAACGCGGGGGTGCACATGTCATAGCGGCCCTGCACGATGACGCCGGGAATGTCTTTCAGCCGGTCCGCGTCGCGGATCAGCTGGTTCGGCTCGAACCAGCCCGAGTTGGTGAAGTAGTGGTTCTCGATCCGGGCGAAGGCCACCGCGAACGCCGGCTCGGTGAAACGCGCGATCGTGTCGGGTTGCTGCAGCAGCGTGATGGTCGAGGACTCCCAGGTGGACCAGGCCACGCCGGCCCGCTCGCGCACGTACTGGTCGGGGTCGTGCAGCAGGCGCTTGTAGGCCTTGATCAGGTGGCCGCGCTCCTCCACCGGAACCGGGGCGATGAAGCTCTCCCAGAGGTCCGGGTAGATCGCCGACGCGCCGCCCTCGTAGAACCAGTCGAGTTCCATCGGGCGCAGCGTGAAAATGCCCCGCAACACGAGTTCGGTGACCCGGTCCGGGTGTGTCTCGGCGTACGCGAGGCTGAGGGTGCTGCCCCAGGACCCGCCGCAGACCAGCCAACGCTCGATCCCGAGGTGCTCGCGCAGTTTCTCGAGGTCGGACACGAGGTGCCAGGTGGTGTTGGTGGTGAGGTCGGCGTCCGCCGCGCTCGCGTGCGGCGTGCTCTGACCGCAGCCACGCTGGTCGAAAAGGATGATGCGGTACTTCTTCGGGTCGAAGACGCGGCGTTGCTTCGGGCTCGATCCGCCGCCCGGCCCTCCGTGCAGGTAGACGGCCGGCTTGCCGTCGGGGTTGCCGGATGCCTCCCAGTAGATGGTCTGCCCGTCACCGACCTCGAGGAGTCCGGTTTCGTAGGGTTCGATCTCGGGGTAGAAGGTGCGCATACCCCCGAGCCTATTCGAGCCGGTGGGCCAGAATGACGACCTGGATGCGGTCGCGCAACTCCAGTTTGGCCAGGATGCGTCCGACGTGGCTCTTGACGGTGGACTCCGACAGGAAGAAACGTTCGGCGAGCTCCGGGTTCGACAGCCCCTCCGCGATCGCGAAGAAGACCTCTCGCTCCCGCTCGGTGAGCAGGTCGAGTCGGCCGGCGTCGGCATCCGCTTCGGTACCGTCGGTCTCCCGATCTGCCCCCGGAAGCTTCGCTCCAAACAGGTCCAGCATGCGCCGGGTCACCCGCGCCGAAACGGAGGCGTCGCCCGAGGCCACGGCCCGGATGGCCGCGGTGAGTTCAGCGGGCTGGGCGTCTTTCAGCAGGAACCCGCGCGCGCCCGCGCGGAGGCCACCGAAGGCGTACTCGTCGAGGTCGAAAGTGGTGAGAATGATGATCCGGCTGTCGGGGCACGCGGCGGTGATCCGCCGTGTGGCCTCGATGCCGTCGATTCCGGGCATCCGCACATCCATCAGGATGACGTCGGGATGCAGGTCGGCGGCGAGTGCGATCGCCGCGGCGCCGTCGCCGGCCTCGGCCACCACGGTAAAATCGTCCTCGGCCTCGAGCACCATCCGGAAGCCCGTGCGCAGCAGCGCCTGGTCGTCGACGAGCAAAATCCGGATCGGCGTCATGCCCGTTCCCCCGTCTCGTCGATCGTCATCGTCGCGCGCACCTGCCAGCCGCCGCCGGGACGGCACCCGGCCACGAGGGTGCCGTCGTAGAGCGCGACGCGCTCACGCAGCCCGATGATGCCCCGCCCGGCAGCCGACGACGGCAATGTGGCCGACGCGTTCCGGCCGTCGTCGGCGATGACCACCTCGAGCCGCCCCGGCACCCGGGTCAATCGCACGGTCACCGCGGTCGGATGCGCCGAATACCGCAGCGCGTTGGTCAGCGATTCCTGCACGATCCGGTAGACCGTCAACTGCAGACCCTGGCTCCCGGGAATGCGCCCGGTGAGTTCCAGCCGGGCGGGCAGTCCGGCGGCGCGGAACGATTCGACCAGGTCGACGAGCTGGTCGGCGCCGGGTTGGGGCCGGAGGGGGACATCCGTCCCCTCGGGGTCGCCCTGCTCCTGAGGACCCTCACTCAGCACGCCGAGCAGCCGGCGCATCTCGGACATCGAGCCGCGGCCGGTCCGGGCCACCTCGCGCAGCGCAGCGCGCGAACGTTCCGGGTCTTTGACGAGCAGCGCGTCGGCGCCGTCGGCGAGCGCGACCATGACCGAGAGGCTGTGCGCGATGATGTCGTGCATTTCCCGGGCGATGCGCCCGCGTTCGGTGATGCGGGCGAGCTGGGCCTGCTGGTCGCGCTCTCGGGCCAGCTGTGCGGCCAGTTCGACCAGCGCGGCCACATAACGCTTGCGATCGCCGACCGTGACGCCGATCAGGGTGGCCGCGAGCATGAGGACCGCGGATTGGGAGGCGACCGCAAGCCAGGATGCGTAGCTGCTCGCGCCCAGAAAAGCACCCAGGGCGCCGATGCCGATCGCCACGGCGAGGCCGAACCAGGCGCTTCGCACGCCACGGTAGACCGCGGCGGTGTAGAGCGCGATCAGCACGGGCAGGGTGTCGCCCTGGCCGGGGAAAGCGACGACCAGTCCTGCGCAGGTCACCCCGAGCACGAGAAGCGGGGCATGCCGCCGGACCAGCAGTGCGGCCGTGATGACCATCACCACCGCGGCGGTGATGATGGCCTGCGGCGGCAGTCCGGGTCCGGCCTGCCGTGTCAGGTCGATCAGGAAGACGACGGCCATCGGCACGAAATAGGCGCTCGCGACCAGCGCATCGCTGAGCCACGGATGCCGCGCCCAGAACCGCCCGGCCACCCCCGGCGGTGTCGGCAGACGCAGTTCGCCCTCGGTCGGCACAAGCGGCCGACCGAGGGCGAGGAGTGATTCGGTCATTCAGAGGACTCTACGCGTCCCTCCGCTTCAACACCACAGCGGCACCGACCAAGCTGACCGCGAGCCAGCCGAGCACCACCAGCAGGTTGACCCACCATTCGATCGGCACCGGGCTGAACGACATCAACCCGAACATGTTGATGCCCGCGTTCGACACCAGATACGGCAGCACCGCGGCGGCCCACGGGGCAGCGATCACCTGGAACACCATCGGGAGCAACAGCACGATACCGAGCACGACCGCGATGCCGCCGGCCCCGCTGCGCACGATGGTGCCGATGCCGAGGGCGAAGACCGCGATCAGGGCCAGGTAGAGCGCACCGCCGAGCACCGGCAGGAACACGGCTGGATCCGCGATGCTGACGCCCAAGCCCTGCCGGGAAAGCACCAGCGACGCCACCAGATAGGAACCGAGGTTGGCGGCCAGACCAATCACGAAGGTCGTGACGAACAGCACGGCGGCCCTCGCCGCGAGGGCGGGCAGCCGGCGCGGCACCGCTGTCAACGTGGACCGAATCATGCCGGTGGAGTATTCGCCGCTGATGGTCAGCGCGCCGAGGACGGCCACGATGAGTTGGCCGAAGAACACCCCGAATGTCGCGGTCTGGGCGATAAAAGTCGCCTGGTCGGCCGCGGGGATCATCGAGGCGTCCGCACCCTGCAGGTCGAGCGTCGAGGACATGACCGCCGCGAGGGCGAGCGAGACCAATACGAGCAGGGCGTACGACCAGGCGGTCGAGCGCACGCTGCGCAGCTTGATCCACTCCGACCGCAGCAAGCCCGCCGCGCTCAGGCCGTGCACAGCGGATGCGGCGCCGGGCACGGTGCCGTCCGCGGCCGGGGAGGAGGAAGCAGCGGGCGCGGGCGTCTTGGTCGCGGTTGTCTCGGTCATCGTCCTGCCTCCTGCAGTTGCGCGGAGCCGCTGGCGCGGTACTCCACCTCGTCTTGGGTCAGGGCCAGGTAAGCCTCTTCCAGTGACGCGCTCACGCCGGTCAGCTCGTGCAGCACGATGCCCGCGGCGGCGGCCTGTTCGCCGATGTCACCGGCCGAAATACCGGTTACCTCGAGCAGGTCCGGCTCTCCGGTGGTGACGGTGACGTCGGGCTGGGCGAGCAGGGCCGCGAGCTGGGCGGACTGAGGGGTGCGCACGCGCACCCGGTGCGTGCCGGCCATGCCGATAATCTCGGAGACCGGGGCATTCACGATCACCTTTCCCCGGCCCAGCATGATCAGGTGGTCGGCCGTGAGAGCCATTTCGCTCATCATGTGCGAGGACAGCAGCACGGTGCGGCCCTCCGCGGCGAGGTGCCGCATCAGCTGGCGCACCCACTGCACACCCTCGGGGTCGAGCCCGTTGACGGGCTCGTCGAGAATCAGCACCGCAGGGTCGCCGAGCAGCGCCGCTGCGATGCCGAGGCGCTGGCCCATGCCGAGGGAGAAGCCGCCGACGCGCGTGCGGGCGACGGCTCCAATCCCGGTGAGCTCGATCACCTCGTCGACCCGGGCGGGCGGGATGCCGTGGGTGGCCGCCAGGGCCAGCAGGTGGTTGCGGGCCGAGCGGCCGGTGTGCACGGCCCTCGCGTCGAGCAGCACGCCCACCTCGCACAGCGGCGCCCGGTGCTCGCTGTAATGCTTGCCGTTGACCGTGACCGAGCCGGCGGTCGGCCGGTCCAGTCCGACGATCATGCGCATGATGGTGCTCTTGCCGGCGCCGTTCGGACCCAGCAGGCCGGTCACCTTGCCGGGCTGCACGGTGAAGTCGATCGCGTCGACCGCGGTCTTGCCGCCGTGCCGTTTGGTCAGGGACTGTGCCTGAATCATCCGTCTCCTCGTTGTACATCGGTGGGGCCGGTCTCACCGTGTGAAATCGGCCCGTCATCGACGCTACGGGGGACGGATGCTGCACGCATCGGCCCAGCGGACGCTTGTGCGCCCGCCGGCCTCGTACCTGGGTACGACACGAGGGTGCCCGTTCCGGTAGAGAGCGGCCGGCGGAACGGGCACTCTCCACCGGATCGGGGCTACCTCTTGGCGGGAGCCTTCTCGGCGCGGGGAGCGGTGCCGTTGGAACGCTGGGTTTGGTAGTAGTCCCTGGCCTCGTTCTGGCGCTCCTGCTCGGCACCGCTGGCGATTGCCGACCGGAGGTGGTCCTGGCTGTAACCGAAGGCGTCGACCAGGTCGACGGCGTGGGGGCGGAGCCGGGCGATGATGCGGTCGATGTAGGCCGTGACCGACTGTGCCCGCTTGGCCGACAGGCGCCCGTGGATCAGGTACCAGGCCAGGTGCTTCTCCACCAGCCCGAGGCCGAACAGGTCGCGCAGCCAGGTCAGGACCTGCTTCGTGCCGGCGTCTTCGGCGGTCTCGACCGCCCGGGTGAACGCCTCCCACTGCAGCAGCTCGCCGTGCGAACGGGCCGCCTCGATCAGCTGGTCCTGGTTGGCGTTGAAGAGGGCCGCGGCATCCTTCGGTGCCAGCTTGCCGGCCGAGCGGAGCTTGCCCGCGATCTCGGCGATCATGGTTTCGACCCGGTCGGTGAGCAGCTCCCGCTGCACCGCGGTGTCGCGGAGGTGGCCCACGGAGCGAGCGGTGGAGCCGAAGTCGGAGACCGCCTGGCCCAGGGTGCGGAGCCCGCTACCGTGGTAGGCGCGGCCGGCAGCTTGCTGCACGACGTAGCGGGCGAGCACGCCCGGGCCGGCTGAGGCGAACTTGCGGCTGTAGTCGGTGAGCAGACGCTTCGCGACGAGCTGCAGGAGCACGTTGTTGTCGCCCTCGAAGGTGGCGAAGACGTCCAGGTCGGCGCGCAGGCCGACCAGCCGGTTCTCGGCCAGGAATCCGGCGCCGCCGCAGGCTTCGCGGGCCTCCTGCAGGGTGTCGAGAGCGTGCCAGGTCGAGAGCGGCTTGAGGGCGGCGGCGAGGGTTTCGAGGTCTTGCCGGTCGGCATCCGTGTCGGCCTGGCCGCTGAAGACCTGATCGAACTTGACCAGGAACTCGTCGTGGGCGAACGTGTGCGCGTAGGTCGTGGCCAGGCGCGGCAGCAGACGGCGCTGGTGGCGCTGGTAGTCGAGGATGACCTCCTCGTCGGTGTCGCTACCGGCGTTGAACTGGCGGCGCTGGCTGCCGTAGGTGATGGCGATCGTGAGGGCCATCGCCGAAGCCTGGGTGGCGGCGCCGTCGAGCGAGACGCGGCCCTGCACGAGGGTGCCGAGCATGGTGAAAAAGCGGCGGCCGGGGCTGGAGATCGGGCTGGTGTAGGTCCCGTCCTCGGCGACGTCGCCATAGCGATTGAGCAGGTTTTCGCGGGGGATGCGCACCCCGTCGAAGTGGAGCCGCCCGTTGTCGATGCCGTTGAGGCCGCCCTTGAGGCCGTCGTCCTCGCCACCGATGCCGGGGAGGAAATCCCCGGACTCGTCGCGGATCGGCACCCAGAATGCGTGCACTCCATGGTTGACGCCCGCGGTGATCAGCTGGGCGAAGAGAACGGCGGCGATGCCGTCTTTCGCGGCGTTTCCGAGGTAGTCCTTCCACGCCGCGCGGAACGGGGTGTCGATAACGAATTCCTGCGTGGCAGGGTCGTAGGTCGAAGTCGTGCCGATGGCCGCGACATCCGAGCCGTGTCCGGTCTCGGTCATCGCGAAGACGCCCGGGACCTGCATGGTCATGATGCCCGGCAGGTAGGCGTCGTGGTGCTTCTTGGTGCCGAGGTGCAGCACGGCCGCGCCGAACAGACCCCACTGCACGCCCGCCTTGATCTGCAGGCTGGGGTCGGCGGTGACGAGTTCCTCGAACCCGGCGATGTTTCCGCCGTGGTCGTCGGCGCCGCCCAGGTGCGTCGGGAACGCGCGGTGCACGTGCCCGTTCTCGGCCAGGATCAGGAGCTGGCCCAGCACGCGTTCGCGGTGCTCGGCCATGGATTGACCCTCGATGCGCTGCAGTTCGGGCTTGGCCGTGAGCTCGCGCGCCCGCAGGCGCACGTCGGCCCAGGTGCCGAGCAGCTGCCGGTGCAGCGACTCGATGTTGACCGTGGGGGCACCGGCCTGGCCGGCGATCATGACGGGGCCGGTGTCGACGCCGGGCGCCACGAGGGGCGTGACGGCGACGGTCGTGGCCAGGGTCGCGTCCGTCTTCTTGTCCGTCTTGGCGCGGGTCTTCTCCGTCTTGGCGGGGGTAGTGCTGTTGGAGCGCTGAGCAGTGTCAACCATCATTGGTCCTTCGTCTTCGCGCGAACTCGAAATTTTCTTACACGCTAGGCGGCTCTCACGAAGCGGGGAAATAGTGCGTGACGGGCCTACAACGAAGGAGGCTCCGCCCGGCATTCGTCTTGTAGGTTTCCACAGCGGTAAAGGGTCTGACGGCACCGTTACCCACAAACGGGGCACCACCTCTGCCGGAGCGACGGCCCGGCCGCTCCTAACGAATTCGACGGAGATTTTGCCCTAGAAGCCCTAAAACAAGCCCCAAACGTGGCTTTAGCTCAAAATCTCCGTCGAATTCGTCGGGGCACAGGTCGTCGGGGTGCGGGCGGTGACGTGGAAGAGGTGCCAGTAGCGAGGGCCGAATGCGGACTGACCGGGGCGGTCGTCTTCGACGAGGCCGACGACGTGCAGACCGGCCAGGAGCGCCTCGACCTGGCCGCGATCATGGAAGTTCATGTCTGCGCGGCCGGCCCATTCATCGTGGGGGCCGAAGAATTCTCCGGCGAACCAGGCGCCGGGCTTCAGCGCCGCGCGGATGCCCGCCCACAGGTCGGGGAACACCGCGGGGTCGCAGAAGGGCAGGGAAAACCCCGCATAGACGAGGTCTGCGGCGGGCAACTCGGGGAGATCCTCGAAGCGGGACCGGTGAAAGACCAGGCGGGACTGCTCCGCGGCGCGAAGGCCCGTCCGGACCCTGGCCTCGGAGCCCGGGTCGGCGTCGAACGCGTGTACGGTCCAGCCGGCGGCGAGCAGGTGCCGGGTCTCGGTGCCCGCACCGCAGCCCAAGTCGATCGCAGTGCCGGGTGGGGCGGGTGGCGCGTCGGCGCGGAGGTCGAGGGCACGGAGGTCGAGGGCACGGAGCAGCACCGCACGCGGTGGGCGACCGGCCTGAGCGTTGAAGTACTCGGTCCAGTCCATGACTCAGTTCTACCCGGTCCTGCGGGATGCCGCGGGTTGGGTCCGGGACGGGACGGGAGGCGTCAGGTTCCGGCGGACACGACCTCGAGGAGGGCGGCGCCGTAGGCGTCGAGCTTCTTGGCACCGACGCCGGAGATGCCGTCGAGGTCGGCCAGGGTGGCCGGCTTCGTCGCGGCGATCGCCAGCAGGGTTGCGTCGCCGAAGATGATGTAGGCCGGCACGCCCTGCTCTTTGGACTGGGCGGAGCGCCAGACCCGCAGCGCCGCGAACAGGGTCTCCTGCTCGGGGCTGAGATCGGCCGCGGCCGCCTTCGCGGCGCTCTTGCGGGCCCCGGCCGCGGGGCGGGCGGCCCGTTCGGGCTCGGTGCGGAGCTCCACTGTCCGGCGGCCAGCGAGGACCTCCGCGGCGGCATCCGTCAGCACCAGGGTGCCGTATTCGCCGGAGGTGGCCAGGAAACCCTGGGCGAGGAGCTGCCGCACGACGCCGCGCCACTGCTGGTCGCTGAGGTCGGCACCGATGCCCCAGGTGGCCAGCTGGTCGTGGCTGTGCTGAGTGGTGCGCGGGGTCACCTTGCCGCGCAGAATGTCGATGAGCTGCCCGGCGCCGAAGCGCTGATTGCGCTCGCGCAGCAGGCGCACCACGGTGGAGAGCAGTTTCTGGGCGGGGACGGTGCCGTCCCAGCCGACGGGGGGTTCGAGGCAGGTGTCGCAGTTGCCGCACGGCTCGCTGGACTGGCCGAAGTAGCGCAGCAGGTTGACCCGGCGGCAGCTGACGGTCTCGCAGAGCGCGAGCATGGCGTCGAGGTGGGCGGAGAGCTTGCGCCGGTGGCCGAGGTCGCCGGGCGACTCGTCGATCATGCGGCGCTGCTGCACGACGTCTTGCAGGCCATAGGTGAGCCAGCCGGTGGAGGGCAGGCCGTCGCGGCCCGCGCGGCCAGTCTCCTGGTAGTAGCCCTCGACGGACTTGGGCAGGTCGATGTGGGCGACGAAACGCACATCCGGTTTGTCGATGCCCATGCCGAACGCGATCGTGGCGACGATGATGACGCCCTCCTCACGGAGGAACCGGGACTGGGTGCGGGCGCGCAACCCCTGGTCGAGGCCCGCGTGGTAGGGCAGCGCGTTGAGCCCGTTCTGGCGCAGAAATTCGGCGGTCGCCTCGACGGTCTTGCGACTGAGGGCATAGACGATGCCGGCATCCGTGGGGTGCTCGGCCTTGATGAAGGCCAGAAGCTGCTTGCGCGGCTCTGCCTTGCCGACGATGCGGTATTGGATGTTGGGCCGGTCGAAGCTGGCGACGAAGTGCCGGGCATCGCCCATCTGTAGCCGGGTGGTGATCTCTTTATGGGTGGCGTCGGTGGCCGTGGCGGTGAGAGCGATGCGGGGAACGTCGGGCCAGCGGTCGGCCAGGTCGGACAGGGCCAGGTAGTCGGGCCGGAAGTCGTGCCCCCACTGCGACACGCAGTGGGCCTCGTCGATGGCGAAGAGGGCGATGGTGCCGCGGTCGAGGAAACGCTTGGTGGCCTCGGAGGAGAGTCGCTCGGGGGCGACGTAGAGCAGGTCGAGGTTGCCGGCGAGGTAGTCGCGCTCGACCGTGCCCCGAGCGGCGGAGTCCTGGCTGGAGTTGAGGAACGCGGCGCGCACGCCCACGGCGGTGAGCGCGTCGACCTGGTCTTGCATGAGGGCGATCAGCGGCGAGATGACGATGCCGGTGCCCTCCCGCACGAGCGAGGGGATCTGATAGCACAGGCTCTTACCGCCACCGGTGGGCATCAGCACGACGGCGTCGTTGCCGTTGATGACCTGGTCGATGATGGCGGCCTGCTCGCCGCGGAAGGAGTCGTAGCCGAAGACCGTGCGCAGGGCCTCGCCGGCCGTCGCGAACTTCGCGGTGGCGCGGCGGGGCGGGGTTGCGGGTACGCGAAGGGCGGATGCGCCGGCACCAGCGCGGCCTGCCGGGCCCGCCAGGTCCGGGGCAGGTTCCCACTCCCTGGCTCCGCCGGCATAGCCGTCGGGCGGTGGCGGGGCGTCGAATTCGTCGGGTGGTTCGAACTCGTCAGGATTCCACGGTATTTCGGCGTTCCAACTCACCCGGCAACTCTACCTGCGCCCTCCGATGGTGCGGGTCGGCTACGCGGGCTGGTCGGGCTGCTCG
The DNA here is from genome assembly GCF_002929635.1 of Cryobacterium sp. M25. Taxonomy (NCBI): domain Bacteria; kingdom Bacillati; phylum Actinomycetota; class Actinomycetes; order Micrococcales; family Microbacteriaceae; genus Cryobacterium; species Cryobacterium sp. M25. The sequence continues at coordinate 38,353 of NZ_PJJU01000041.1, forward strand.
GGCTGATTCGGTGGGCGCGGCGCGCGTCGGCGGATGGCGAGGAGGGATCCAGCCACGGCGAGGAGGACGGCACCGAGGGCGGCGGCGATCCAGACGGCGACGAGGGGGGCTTCGGCGAGGGCGACGGCGCTTGTGTCGGTGGAATCCGGGGAAGCCGCATCCGCGGCGGCGTCCGCGGTCTCGGCGCAGACCGGCTTGGCCGGGGATCCTTCAGCCAATGCCTGGTCGGCGGCCGGTTGCCAGGTGAAGGTGAAGTCGCCGGACACCGGATGCCCGTCGGTCGAGACCACCTGCCAGGTCACCGTGTACTCGCCCGGCTGGCCCAGCTGGGCCTTGGTCTCGACGGTCGGGCCGAGCAGGCTGATACAGCCGTCACCGTAGTAGAGAGGCGTGGCCGCACGCGCGGGCCCGCTGATGAGCATCCCGCTGCCCGCTCCCCCGCCGCCGAGGTCAAGCAGGGCGTCGTTCGTTGTCACGGTGAACAGCGAAGGCTGTTCAGTCACGACGGCCCCCGCGGCCGGGGAGGACCCGCCCACGGAGTTGTGGGCCGACGCCGGGGCGGCGGACCACCCCAGCACCGCGGCCACCACGGCGGCGCCCAGCGCGAGCGCTGCCCACTGCCGCGCCCTGTTCCCTCGTTTCACAGCGACCTGTCTCCCCGCCTCACACAGTTGTGGGTTTTAGGATACCGGCCACTCGCTAAGCTCGTTTTCTATGCTTACCGCGGTCCTCGGCCTCACCGGCGCACTCATCTTCGGGAGTGCCGACTTCCTTGGCGGGCTCGCCGCCAAGCGCATGAGTTCCCTGCTCGTGACGGCCGTCGCCGCGGCATCCGGGCTCGTGGCCCTGCTGCTCGCCCTACCGTTTGTGGTGGGGGTCTGGTCGCCGTCGGCCGTGCTGTGGGGCGGATTGTCCGGAGTCAGCGGCGCAATCGCGATCTCGCTGCTCTATGCCTGCCTCGCGATCGGGCCGATGAGCATCCTCTCTCCGCTCACGGCCGTGGTGTCGGCGGTCGTGCCGATGACGGTGGGGCTGGCCGGCAGCGACCGCCTCGCCCCGATCGGCTACTGGGCGCTCGGCCTGGCGCTCGTGGCGGTGGTGCTCGTGGGTTTCGTGCCCGAGCGCGGCGCCGTGCGGCCGAGCCTGCTCGGCGTGCTGATGGCCCTCGGCTCCGGCACGATGATCGGCGCCTTCATGGTGATGATCGACCTGACCCCGGCGGACAGCGGGCTCGTGCCGCTGGTGATGAACCGCGCGGTGAATGCGGCGATCATGTTCTCCGTGGTCGGGCTGCTCGCCCTGGTCGCGTTGCGGCGGCGACGTTCACTGGTGACGACCGCGCCGATGACGGGCTCGTTCAGACCGGTGACGGATGCCGCGCCGCAGCCCCGCTCGACGCTCACCATCGGGCTGCGGCTGGCCGTGGCCTGCGGCGTGATCGACGTCGTGGCCAATGTGTTGCTGCTGCTCGGCATGCGCGCCGGGGACCTCAGCGTGATGAGCGTACTCACGGCAATGTACCCGGCCGGCACGATCCTGCTCGCCGCCGTGGTGCTCCGGGAACGGATCGCGCCGGTGCAGTGGTTGGGCCTCGCGCTCGCCCTCGGCGCGGCCGGGATGCTCACGCTGGCCTGACGGACCGGGCGCCGACTGGCATCCTTTCACCGCCGACACCGTCACCCACTCGTTACGAACGACTGCCTCGGGACCCTTGCCGCGCGCGGCGATGCCACGGTACTGTCAGGCCCACACCTGAATTAGTGAACGACTGGTCGGTCACTAATTATCTGTTCCTCTGAAGGAGATTCCAATGAAGAAGTCTCGTCTGCGTTTCATCGCGCCGATTGCCGTTATCACAGCCCTTGCGCTGGCCGGATGCAGCACCTCGAACCTGGGGGGAACGGCCAAGGAAGACCCTGCAGCGGAGGCCGGCCCGATCAAGATCGGCGCGGTTCTCGACGTCACCGGCGTCGGCGCCAGCCTCGGCGTGCCGGAGCAGAACACGCTCACAATGCTGGCCAAGCAGCTCAACGACGACGGCGGCATCGACGGCCGCGACGTCGAGCTCACCATCATCGACAACCAGTCGACCGAGGACGGCGCGGCCAAGGCCACGAGCAAGCTGATCGAGAGCGACAAGGTCGACATCATCATCGGTGCCTCACGCACCGGGCCCAGCCTGGCCATGCGCCCCATCGCGGAAGCCGCGAAGATCCCGATGATCTCCGTCGCGGCCAACGTGGCCATCGTCGAGGGCTCGAAGTGGGTCTTCAAGACCGCACAGAACGACGTGGTCGTGCTCGAGCGCATCCTCGACGACGCCGAGGCGAAGGGATACACCAAGCTGGCCCTCGTGCGCGACGCAAGCGGTTTCGGCGAAGGGGTCGCGGAGTACATCACAGACCTCGGCGCCGAGCGCGGCATCACCCTGGTCATGACGGAGGCCTTCGAGCCGAGCGCGACCGACTTCACCCCGCAGATGACCAACGTGCGCGGCTCGGACTCCGACGCCGTCATCATCTGGGGCATCAACCCCTCGGCCGGCCTGGCCCAGAAGGCCTATGTGCAGCTCAGCGTGAACAAGCCGGTCTACCACTCGCACGGCATCTCGAACCAGGCATTCTTCGACGCCGCCGGTGACGCCGCCAACGGCGTCATCGCCCCGATGGGCCGCCTGCTCGTCGCCGACCAGCTGGCGGCCGACAACACCCAGCGCGAGGTCATCGAGCAGTTCCAGGCGGACTACAACGCGGCCTACGGCGAGCAGCCGTCCGGTTTCGCGGGCCACGCGTTCGATGCCTGGCACATCGCCGTCAACGCGATCGAGGCCGCCGGCACCGACGCGGATGCCCTGCGCGACGAACTCGAGAGCGCCCAGTGGACCGGGATCTCCGGAGTCTTCCAGATGACCGCGAAGAACCACTCCGGCCTCGACGCCACCGCCCTCATCCTGGCTGAGGCCGAGGATGGTCGCTGGAACCTCCTCAAGGACTAATCGTGCTCACTGATTTCCTGCAGTTGACGGTGGCAGGGCTTTCACAGGGCTCTGTGTACGCCCTGCTCGCCGTCGGCCTGATCGCCGTCTACACGGTTCGCCACGTCATCAACATCGCCCAGGGCGAGTTCGCGATGCTGGCCGGACTGGGGAGTGCCTGGCTCGCCGCGGCCGGGATGCCGCTCCTTCTCGCGATCCTGTTCGCCATCCTCTCGGTGACCCTGGTGGCCATTGCGATGGAACGACTGATCATCGCGCGGGTGAAGAAGCTGACCCCGCTCACGTCCATCATCCTGACCCTCGGCGTCTCGACTCTGCTGCAGGCGATCATGCTGCTGGCCTGGGGGCCCGAGGCCAAGGGGGTGCCCCTGTTCCCGGGGACCAACATTCTGATCGGCGGGGTGAGCATCCGTTCTCAGGAATTCTGGATGATCGGCGCCCTCGTCGTGGTCGGCGGCGGAATCGTGCTCTTCTACGAGAAGTCGCGCTGGGGCAAGGCCCTGCGGGCGTGTGCGGAGCAGCCCGTTGCGGCGCGCATCGTGGGGATCTCACCGGTCACCGCGTCAGTGCTGGCTTTCGCGATTGCGGGTTTCGTCGGGGGTGTCGCCGGCGTGGTGGCTTCCCCGATCTACCTCTCGCTCTGGTCGGGCGGCGTACTGCTCGGCCTCAAGGGCTTCGTCGCCGCCGTCCTCGGCGGCTTCGTCTCCTTTCGTGCCGCGATCGTCGGGGCTCTCCTGCTCGGCGTGATCGAGGCCTACGTGGCCGGGTACGTCTCGTCCGGCCTGAGGGACGGCGCCGCCTTCCTCATCCTCATCCTTGTGCTCGTCGTCCGTCCCCAGGGCCTCGTTCTCAAGCCCACAGCGGTCAGGGTGTAGCGAAATGACACATGCAACCACACCTAGCCTCGCCGGGACGCGCTCCCTCCGCACGCGTTTCTGGGCGAACAACAAGAGCACGCTGATCGGCTGCGGCGTGCTCGTCGCGCTGATGATCGTGGTCCCCTTCACGGCAAGTTCCTCGGTTATGAACATCGTCGTGTTCGCCATGATCTTCGCCCTGCCGGCCATCGGGCTCAACCTGCTGATGGGTCTGGCCGGGCAGGTCAGCCTCGGGCAGGCCGCGTTCTTCGCGATCGGCGCGTACACCCACGCGATCCTGCTGACGAAGCTCGATCTGCCCGGCCCGGTGGCGGCCACCGTCGGTGTTCTCGCCGCGATGCTGGTCGCCCTGCTCGTGGGCCTTCCGCTGATGCGCCTGCGCGGCCACTACCTCGCGCTGGCGACGCTGGGGCTCGGCTTCATCGTGATGATCGGCGTGCGCGAATGGGATGTCACCGGACGAACCACGGGCATCTACGGCATCTCGCGACCCACGGTGCTCGGGATCCCGATCGACAACAGCGGCTTCTTCCTCTGGTTCGTGACGCCGTTCGTGGTGATCGGGCTCATCCTGGCCCTCAACCTCACCCACAGCCGCGCCGGTCGCGCCCTCTCGGCCGTCAACGACTCCGAACTCGCCGCCGAGAGCCTCGGCGTCAACACCTATGCGCTGCGGCTGGAAGTCTTCGTGCTCTCCGCCGGCTTCGCGGGCCTCGGCGGAGTGTTCTACGCCTACCAGGTCGCGATCGTGAGCCCCGCCACCGCCGAATTCCACCTGTCGGTCTCGATCCTGCTGATGGTCGTCATCGGGGGCCTGGGATCGGTCTGGGGCGCCGTCGCGGGTGCCTTCCTTGTGCAATTCCTCGGCGAGGGCATGCGCGACGTCATCCCGGCCGTCTTCCCCGGCGCCACCGGAGAGGTGCAGTTGCTCGGTTACGGTATCGTCCTGATCCTGGTGATCCTGCTCCTGCCCGGCGGCCTCCACCAGGCGGCGACCACGCTGTGGCAGAAGTTGCCGTTCACCGGGAAGCGCCCACCCGGCGACGCGCATGCGCACGTCCCGGAGGATGACACGACGATTCCGCAGCTCCCGGCGGTCAGCACCCCGGTCGCGGCCGGTGAGCCGATCCTCGTCCTCGAGGGACTGAGCAAACGATATGGCGGCGTCGTCGCCGTCAACGATGTGAACCTCACCGTGCCGGCCGGCAGCATCCTGGGTCTGATCGGCCCCAACGGTGCCGGCAAGACGACCTGCTTCAACATGATCTCCGGAGCACTGACCCCAAGCGAGGGCACCGTCACGTTCCTCGGCCAGGTAATCTCCGGCCGCAAACCGCACGTCGCCGCCGCGCACGGGCTGACCCGCACGTTCCAGAACCTGCAGGTCTTCACCTCGACGGATGTCGTCGGCAACGTGTACATGGGCAGGTACCGCAAGGGAAGCGCGGGCGTCCTCCGCGGAATGCTGGGGCTGCAGTCGGGTGAGCAGAGCGCCCACCGCGCCGCGTCCTACGAGATCCTGCAGTCGATGAAACTCTCGGATGCCGCGGACGACTCGGCCTCGGATCTGTCGTTCGGCAAGCAGCGAATCATGGAGGTCTGCCGGGCTCTGGCCGCCGAGCCGGCCCTGCTCCTCCTCGACGAGCCGATGGCCGGCCTATCCGGCGCTGAGCGCGAGGTGATGGCCGAGCTGCTGCGGCGGCTGCGGACCGCCGGGCTCACGATCGTGCTCGTCGAGCACGATGTGGCGCAGGTCATGTCCCTCGCCGACCATGTCGCGGTGCTCGACGACGGTGTGCTCATCGCCTACGGCGACCCGGTTTCCGTGCGCAATGACCCCGCCGTGGTCGTTGCCTACCTGGGCACGGACCTCGACGAGGCCGAAGCGGAACTGAACGAATTGGAGGAGCACGCATGACGCTGATCGTTTCCGGACTGGACGCCGGCTATGGCAAGCTCGCGGTGCTGCACGAGGTCAGCTTCGAGGTGGCGCGTGGGGAGATCGTGGCTGTGGTGGGCTCGAACGGGGCCGGAAAGACGACCCTGCTGCGAGCCGTCAGCGGCCTCATCCGGCCCACCGGGGGCAGCGTGAGCCTCGAGGGTCGCACGATCACCGGGAAGCCCACGGAGAAGATGGCCGGATTCGGCCTGACCCATGTGCCCGAGAACCGGCTGTGCTTCCCGACCCTCTCGGTGCGTGACAACCTCATGCTGGGTGCCTGGACGAAGAAGGGCCACGGCGACGTCGACTCGATCCTCAAGCTGTTCCCCCGGCTGCGCACCCGGATGGGTCAGGCCGCCGGAACCCTCTCGGGTGGCGAGCAGCAGATGGTGGCGATCGGGCGCGGCCTGATGGCGAACCCGACGGCGATCATGCTGGACGAGCCGTCCATCGGCCTCGCGCCGAAGGTGGTCGCGGAGATCATGGACGTGCTCTCCCGGCTCTGCGTCGAGAAGCAGCTCGCGGTTCTCCTCGTGGAACAGAATGTGCGCGCCTCGTTCAAGATCGCGCACCGGGCAGTGGTCATGCACCGCGGACGGGTGGCCCTCACGGGAACCCCGGCCGAGCTCGTGGAACTCCCCGAGGTGCACAACGCCTACCTGGGTGGCGCAGCCGCGTAGCGGCATCCGTCGCACGCTCCAGGAGCGGTACGCGGGTGCTGCGCCGCAAAGCGCGTGGCGTGCCAGCCGCGCAGCGGCGTAGAACCCGCGCCGCGGACCTGGTCGGCAGATGCTGCGGATGTGGTCGCTGCGGGCGACCGCGGCGACCGGCCCTAACGAATTCGACGGAGATTTTGCCCGAAACGGCCCCAGAACCTTCGGGAACCGCCTTTTTCCCAGAATCTCCGTCGAATTGGTTCGACGCGGGCGGCAGGGACGGGCCAGGACAGGGACGCGACGGGTCAGTCGCGGCCGGTGAATGCGGGCTTGCGCTTCTGCTGGAAGGCGGCGAAGCCCTCCCGGTAGTCAGCGGTGTCGCAGAGGGCCGCCTGCGCCCGGTTCTCGGCGGCGACGCTCTGCCAGAGGCCGAGCCGGTCGTCCCGGAGGGCGCGCACGAGCTCCTTGCTGGCGAGGAACGCCTGAGTCGCCCCTTGTGCGGCCCGTTGGGCGGCCGTCGACGTGGCATCCGTCACCTCGTCGGCCGGGAATGCCTGGCTGAACAGGCCGGCAGCCACGGCCTCCGCGCCCGACATGAGCCGGCCGGAGTAGATCAGGTCGAGAGTGCGGTGCGCGCCGAGCCGGTCGACGAACAGGGCATGGCCGCCGGAGTCGAGCGTGGCACCGAGGTTCGCGAACGGGGACCCGATCTTCGCGGTGTCGGCGACGTAGACGACATCCGTGGCGATCAGCAGGCCGAGGCCAACCCCGAGGCAGGCCCCGGTCGCGGCGGCGAAGGTGGGCGCCGGGAAGGCGCTCATCCGCTGCAACAACGGCGTGACGAGTCCCCCCAGGAAACCCATCACATCGTCGTCGCGCGGGTCGATGCCCGAGATGTCACGGCCCGCGCAGAATGCGCGGCCCTCGCCGCGCAGCGCGAGGGCGCGCACGCCGGCCGCCTCCGCGGTCTCGTATGCGGCCGCGAGCTCGGCCAGGCCGGCCTCGTCGAGCGCGTTCAGCTTGTCGGGGGCGTTCAGGACGACGTAGGCCACGTCGTCCCGGATGGACAGCTCGATCACGGGAACCGCTTTCTGCGCTTGCGCGCCATATCTGATGGGCGAGTGGCGCTACACGTCGTAGTCGACGACGACCCGGTCGGTCGTTGGGTGCGACTGGCAGGTGAGCACATAGCCGCGGGCCAGTTCGTCCGGTTCGAGGGCGTAGTTCTCGGTCATCGTGACGTCACCGCTGACGAGCTTGGCGCGGCAGGTGCCGCACACTCCCCCAGCGCAGGCAAACGGAACGTCCGGCCGCACACGCAGGGCGGCGTTCAGGATGCTCTCCTTCGCGTTGACGGGCGTGGTCACCGTGGCGCTCTCGCCGTCGAGCGTGAACTCGATCTCGAAGGTCTTGTCGCCGATTCCGACGACCACCGGCCGCCCGGTGTCGCCGACCGCGTGCGTCGGCTCCCCCGTCGTGAACAGTTCGAACCGGATGTGGCCCGGCTCGACGTCCACGCTCTCCAGCGTGTCGCGGCACAACTGCACCAGTTCGAACGGCCCGCAGAGGAACCACTCGTCGACGGCGGCGGGACGGATGATGCTGGCCAGCATCAGGCGCAGCTTCTCCTCGTCGATCCGGCCGGAGAGCAGGGCGGAGGAGCGAGACTGGCGCGAGAGCACGTGGTGCAGTGCCAGCCGGGCCGGGTACCGGTCTTTCAGGTCGGCGAGCTCGTCGAGGAACATCACGTCGAGCGCGGTGCGGTTTGTGTAGACGAGCGTGAAGCGGGAGGTCTCCGAGCGTTCGAGCACGGTGTGTGCGAGCGACATCAGCGGCGTGATGCCGCTGCCGGCGGCGATGCCGACGATGTGCTTGTCGTCCAGAGTGTCCAGCGCGGTGGTGAACGTGCCCTGCGGGCTCATCACGTCAAGGCGGTCCCCGGCCCGGAGTTCGGTGTTCGCCCAGCTGGAGAAGACCCCGCCGAGGTCGCGCTTGATCGCGACGCTGACCGAGCCGAGCGCGTGCGGACGACAGATCGAGTAGCTGCGGCGCAGCTCCCGGCCGCCGATCGTGGCGCGCAACGCCAGGTGCTGCCCGGGGTCGTAGTCGAACTCCCCCTGCAGCGCCTCGGGAACCAGGAAGGTCACCTCGACGCTGTCCTGGGTGAGCTGACGCACCTCGCCGACGGCGAGGGTGTGGAACCGGGCGCGGCGCTTCGTAGGCTCGGTGGCAGGGTCGAGAACGGCTGAATCGGTACTGCCCAGATTGAGTGCGGCCATGGTTACAACACCTTGAAGTAGTCGAACGGTTCGAGGCAGTCCCGGCACTCGTAGAGCGCCTTGCACGACGTCGAACCGAAGCGGGCGAGTTCCCGCGTATTCAGTGAGGAGCAGCGCGGGCACTTGACCGCGAGTTGGAGCCGGACGGCGCCGGTCGGGCGCACGCCGGAGTGGCCGGTCGGGGCGGCGATGCCATAACTGACCAGCTTCGCCTTGCCCTCCTCGCTCATCCAGTCGGTGGTCCAGGCCGGGGCGAGCACGAGTTCCACGGTGACGTTCTGGTAGTGGGCATTGGTGAGGGCCGCCCGGACGTCGTCGCGCATGGCCTCCATCGCGGGGCATCCGCTGTAGGTCGGCGTTAGGATGACGTGGGTTCCGTCGGCCGAAACGGCGACCGACCGGAGCACTCCCAGGTCTTCAATCGTGAGCACGGGGACCTCCGGGTCGCAGACCTCGGCGGCGATATCCCAGGCCTTCTGCGACGCCGCGTCGCCCGGACGCGGACGGGCGAGGGAGGCCACGGTCACCATTTCGCGCCGGGGTGCGCCCGCGCCAGCACCTGCATCTCGGCGAGCAGCGGCCCGAGGTTCTCGGAGTGGTCGCCGCGGCGCCCGCCCCCGGAGGAGATGAAGCCGCGGGGAACCTCGAGCTCGGCTTCGGCGAGCACGGGGAACATGGCGCTCAGGACTGAGGCCTGGAGGGAGGACGGCCGCACGGCGACGCCCTCGAGCCGGCCGATCAGCGGCTCGTCGACGAAGAGCTCCTCCACGAACGGCCATAGGTCGGAGAGACCGGTGATCATGCGCCGGCGGGATTCCTCGGTGCCCTGAGCGAGGCGCAGCACCCACTGGATGGAATGGTCGCGGTGGTAGTCGACCTCCTTGACGGCCTTGGCCGCTATCGCGGCGAGCGTCGCATCCGTCGACTGCATCAGCGCGCTGTAGAGCTCGAACAGGTAGTGCGCCGCGATGAACTGACGGGCGATCGTGTGCGCGAAGTCGCCGTTGGGCTGCTCGAACAGGTGCGCCGAGCGCCACTGGGGTTCGTCACGCCAGTACGCCAGGTCGTCCTCGGTTCGGCCGGATTCGGCCCCGGCGTAGTGCAACAGGGAACGGGCGTGCCCGATCAGGTCGAGGGCGATGTTGCCGAGGGCGATGTCCTCTTCCAGCTCCGGGGCGCGGGAGATCCACCAGCCCAGGTTCTGGGCCAGCACGAGCGAGTCGTCGCCGAGCCAAAGCGCGTATTCCGCCACGTCGTGCGAGGCGACGGATGCCGCTTCGACCAGTTCCGCGGAGAGCTGGACCGTGTCGACGTCGACGTGGCCGTGGCCGTCCTGCTCGATGGTGTCGCTCACAGGTGCTTCACCCCTTCGCTCTTCGTGTAGTAGCTCGCGTGGCGGTAGTTCTTGCCGGCGGGCGATTCGAAGAAGGCACCCTTCGCATCCGGATCGCTCGTGGTGATCGCGTCGGCAGGCACGACCCAGATCGAGACGCCCTCATTGCGGCGGGTGTAGAGGTCACGCGCGTTGCGCACCGCGAGGGTGGCGTCGGGGGCGTGCAGGGAACCCACGTGGGTGTGGCTGATTCCGCGGCTGGAGCGCACAAAAACCTCCCAAAGGGGCCAGATCTCCTTCTCGGATGCACCGGGAGCGCTCATTATGCGACCGCCTTCACGGCCTGCTTGGCGGCGTACGCGGCAGCAGCCTCACGCACCCACTGACCCTCGTCGTGGGCGTCGCGGCGGCGCTGGAGGCGCCTGGCGTTCGCCGGTCCGCGGCCCGCGAGCACCTCGTGGAATTCGGTCCAGTCAATTTCGCCCATGTCGTACGCACCCTTTTCTTCGTTCCAGCGCAGGTCCGGGTCCGGCAGCGTCACACCGAGCACCTCGGCCTGCGGCACGAGCATTCCGACGAAGCGCTGGCGCAGGTCGTCGTTGGAGAACCGCTTGATGTTCCAGGCCATCGACTGCGCCGAGTTGGGCGAGTCGTCATCGGGCGGCCCGAACATCTGCAGGGCCGGCCAGTACCAGCGGTTGACCGATTCCTGGGCCATCTCGCGCTGGGCGGGCGTGCCGTTCATCAGCTCGAGCAGGATCTCGAAGCCCTGCCGCTGGTGGAAGGACTCCTCCTTGCAGATGCGCACCATGGCGCGCCCGTAGGGACCGTAGGACGCGCGGCAGAGCGGCACCTGGTTGCAGATCGCGGCGCCGTCGACGAGCCAGCCGATGGCGCCCATGTCGGCCCAGGTGGGACTCGGGTAGTTGAAGATCGAGGAGTAGCGCGCCTTGCCCGCGATGAGCTGGTCCGTCATCAGGTCGCGGCTGATGCCGAGAGTCTGCGCGGCGGAGTAGAGGTAGAGACCGTGGCCGGCCTCGTCCTGCACCTTGGCCAGTAGGATCGCCTTGCGCTTCAGGCTGGGCGCCCGGGTGATCCAATTGCCCTCCGGCTGCATCCCGATGATCTCGGAGTGCGCGTGCTGGGAAATCTGGCGGATGAGGGTCTTGCGGTAGCCGTCCGGCATCCAATCACGCGGCTCGATTCGCGAATCGGCGGCAATCAGGTCGTTGAACTGCTGTTCCTCGGCAGACACCGTGGCGGCGCTGTCCGGGGCGATAGCGTAGGGAACTGGCGGGATTGTCATCGTTGACTCCTGGGTTTGGCGAACTTTTACCAACCGATCGTTCAGTTAGTATATGGTTTCCCTACGACCCCCACAACCATGCGTTGCGGCCCGCGGAACTCAATGAGGAGAACCACATGACGGAAGTTTTACCGCCCTCCAACGGGGCCATGATGGAGAACGACCGGGCATCGGCCGCACTCGGCATGGTCGTGCACGCCTCAGAGCCCGGCCGCGCGGTCGTCTCGATGCTCTTGCGGGACGACATGATGAACGGCTTCGACGTGACGCACGGCGGGATCGTCTTCGCTCTGGCCGACACGGCGTTCGCGATCGCCTGCAACGACGACCACCACGTCACGCTCGCGTCGGGCGCCGACATCACCTTTCTGAAGCCCACCGCCGCCGGGCAGACCCTCACCGCGACCGCCGTGCTGCGCACCAAGAGCGGTCGCTCCGGACTTTATGACGTGCGCGTTGCCAACGAGCACAACGTGCCGGTGGCGGAGTTTCGCGGGCGCAGCCGCACCACCAACTTTCCCGTGCCTGGTTCCGTCGCTCCCGTACTTTAAATCCGCATTCCACCAGGAGGCCTCATGTCAACGATGACCAAGACCCGCTTGCACGCCCCGGCCCAGGATGAACTCGATCCCGAGGAGCGGATGTCCCGTGACGAACTGCAGGCGTTACAGCTGACCCGGCTGCAGAAGACCGTACGGCTCGCCTACCAGAACGTTCCTCTCTATACCCGCAAGTTCGACGAGGCCGGAGTGCACCCGGACGACATCCGCACCCTGGACGATGTGGCCATGCTGCCCTTCACGACCAAGGACGACCTGCGCGTCTCCTACCCGTTCGGCATGTTCGCGGTGCCGATGGACCAGGTCGCGCGCATCCACACCTCCTCCGGGACCACCGGGCTGCCGACCGTCGTCGGCTACACGAAGAAGGACCTCAGGATGTGGGCGGGCCTTGTGGCGCGCAGCCTTCGCGCCTCCGGCGTGCGGCCCGGCATGCGCGTGCACAACGCGTACGGTTACGGCCTCTTCACCGGCGGCCTCGGCGCGCACGCGGGCATCGAAGCGCTGGGCGCCACCGCCATCCCGATGTCCGGCGGCCAGACCAACAAGCAGGTCAAGATGATCCAGGACTTCGAACCGGACGTCATCATGGCCACGCCCAGCTACCTGCTGACGATCACGGATGCGATGGTCGCGGCCGGCATGGACCCTCGCTCGTCCAGCCTGAAGGCGGGCGTGCTCGGCGCGGAGCCGTGGACCAATCAGATGCGGCTCGAGCTGGAAGACCGCCTCGACTTCGACGCGCTCGACATCTACGGGCTCAGCGAGGTGATGGGCCCGGGCGTGGGCAACGAGTGCATCGAGACGAAAGACGGGCCGCACCTCTGGGAGGACAACTTCCTGCCCGAGGTCATCGACGGCGACAGCGGACTCGTGCTGCCTGACGGCACCCAGGGTGAGCTCGTGTTCACGTCGCTGACCAAGGAAGCTTTCCCGGTCATCCGTTACCGAACCCGCGACCTGACCCGCCTGCTGCCCGGATCGGCGCGCCCCGGCATGCGCCGGATGGAGAAGATCACGGGTCGCAACGACGACATGATCATCCTGCGCGGCGTCAACCTGTTCCCGACCCAGATCGAGGAGATCGTGCTCAGCATCCCGAGCCTCTCCCCGCACTTCGTGATCGAGCTGACCCGGCCGAACCGGATGGACGAACTGACCGTTCGGATCGAACGGCACGAGCACGCCAGCGATGTCGCCTCCGACATCGCCTCAGCGCTGCTGATCCATAAGATCAAGGACCTGATCGGGTCCAGCGTCAACGTGTTGATCGTCGAACCCGGCACGCTCGAGCGCAGCACCGGCAAGCACAAGCGTGTCTACGACCTGCGCTGAGTCTGCCGCACAACCCGCGCAGTCACGGGCCGGTCGTTCCTCCGGAAACCCGGCCCGTGACAGACTTCTCGATTATGTCTGAACCAGCCCTGGCCAAACGTGGCCGCCCCGGATACGACCAGCCCGCCATTCTCGAGGTGGCGGTCGCCGCCTTCAACGAGTTCGGTTACGACGCCACCTCGATGGGCGTGCTCGCGACCCGCCTCGGCCTGTCGAAATCGGCGATCTACCACCACTTCACCTCGAAGGAGGAGCTGCTGGAACAGGCTCTCGGCGAGGCCCTCGACGGACTCGAAGGGGTGCTGCTCAAGCAGAGCGCCCAGTGCGGCCCGGCCATCGACCGGCTCGCCGCGGTGCTGCGCGGAGCCGTGGAGGTGCTCACCTCCCGGCTGCCCTACGTGACGCTGCTGCTGCGGGTGCGCGGCAACACGGATGTCGAGCGCGCCGCGCTCGCCCGCCGCCGCACATTCGACCGGGCCGTATCCGCCCTCGTGGTGGAGGCCCGCGATGAGGGTTCCCTGCGCGGCGACATCGACCCTCGGATCGTGACCCGGCTGCTGTTCGGCATGGTGAACTCGATCGTGGAGTGGTACCGGCCGGAGGGGCCGGAAGATGCCGGTCACCTCGCCAACGATGTGCTCGCGGTGGCGCTCGACGGGCTGCGGGTGGCGCCGGGCTCGCGGGTCTCGGCGAGCTCGACCACCGAATAGAGGAGAAACGTGAACGAGAACTGGAAGATCACGCTCGGCGAACTTGACGAGAAGATGGGCGTGACCATTGTCGAGCAGTCCGCGGAGCGGGTCGTCGCGACGATGCCGGTGGAGGGCAACCGGCAGTCCTTCGGGCTGCTGCACGGCGGGGCATCCGTCGCCTTCGCCGAGGCTCTCGGCTCGTGGGCTGCCGTGATCCATGCGGGCCCGGGGCGGAGCGCGGTGGGCCTCGACATCAACGCGACCCACCACCTCGCGGCGCGGTCGGGAATCGTGACCGGGGTGGCGACGGCCATCCGGCTCGGGCGCACGATCGCCTGCCACGAGATCGTGATCAGCGACGACCAGGGCCGTCGGTTGTGCACCGCGCGCATCACGAACCTGATCGTCGACGCGCCCGACCGGCCGGCGTTCGTGCCCCGGGCGCAAGACGGCGCGACACCGGTGGACTAATCTCACTTACATGAACGCATCGGACCCTGACCAGGAGCCCCGGCCCACCCCCGGGAGCGACGCCCGCTGGACGTTCCTGACCAACCACGCGCACGTTCTCGTCACGATCGCGCGGGATCCGCAGTGCCGGATGCGCGAAGTGGCCTCCCGGGTGGGCGTCACCGAGCGCGGCGCCCAGAAGATCATCGCCGATCTCGTGGCGAGCGGTTACATCACGAGAACCCGGGTCGGGCGGCGCAACAGCTACCAGATCGCCCCCGGGCGACCGTTCCGGCATCCGGTGTCCGAAGGCCACGAACTCGACGAGCTGCTCGCCGTGCTCGTGCCGGTCCCACCCCCCAAGTTGGACACCTGAACGGCAGTTCGCTAATCTGGAAGTGTTCTGATCGTTCTTCCTCATTCATCCCCCAGTTCGGAGAGTCCGCCGTGAGCACCGAAGGCACCACCCCTGCAGGCACACCGGAAACCGCCGAGGCGTCCACGCCGGCGCCGTCACCGGCCGGCAGCATCGTCGTCGGCCACGACGGCTCGGCCTTCGCAGACCACGCGCTCAGCACGGCGCTCGGGCTCGCCGATCAGTTGCACGCCCCGGTCGTGATCGTGCGCGCCTGGTCAATCGACACCGCCCCCAGGCCCGCGAACTGGGAGTTCGGCTACGTGTCGACGTTCGCCGAATACTCGGAGGCGGTTCGGGCCGCACTGATCGAGGACACCGCTGCGCTGGTGCATGCCTTCCCGCACATGACCGTCGACTACCGGGCCGTGCATGCGGGGCCTGCCCGCAGCCTGATCGAGGTGTCGCGTGAGGCGCGGATGCTCGTGGTCGGTTCCCGCGGGCGCGGCAACCTGGCCGGACTGTTGTTGGGCTCGGTCAGCGACCAGTGCACCCGGCTCTCGGTCTGCCCGGTGCTGGTGACGCGCAAACGGCCGAATCGCTGACCCAGACGGATGCCCACCACCTCTCCCGCAGCGGCGGCCACCGAGCACGCCGCCTGGCACACCCTCTCGGCCGCTGAAACCACGGCGGCGCAGGACGTCGACGCCCGCGCCGGGCTCGCCGCATCCGAGGTCGACGACCGCCGTCGGCGATACGGACCGAACCTGCTGCGTAAGCCGGACCGCGTGCCGACCTGGCGCAAGATCCTGCGCCTTCTCGGAGAGAAGATGACGATCGTGCTTCTGGTGGCCGCGGTCGTCAGCGCCGTCGTCTCGCGGGAACTCGAGACACCGATCGTAATCCTGGTCGTGATCATCCTCAACACCGTTCTGAATTATGTGCAGGAGCGGAGGGCCGAGAGCAGCCTCCAGGCGCTGCAGCAGCTGTCGGAAGGCAAGGCCGTCGCTCGGCGGGACGGAACCGAACTCGAGGTGCAATTCTCCGATCTTGTGCCGGGCGACATCGTGCTCCTCGATGCCGGGGACTCCGTTCCGGCGGACGGTCGCATCATCGAGAATGCCGGCTTGCAGGTGGCCGAGGCGACCCTGACCGGGGAATCCGAGCCGGTCGGGAAGACGATTCCCGCTCTGGACGATGCGGAACTGCCGCTCGCAGACCGCACCAACATGCTTTTCATGAACACCTTGGTCACTCGCGGCCGCGCCACCATGGTGGTCACCGACATCGGCATGGGCACGGCCGTCGGCGGCATCGCGGTGCTGTTGAACGAGGTGAAGAACGACAAAACACCGTTGCAGCGGAGGATCGACCAGCTGGCCCAGCTGCTCACCGTTGCGGCGCTGGTCGTGGTGGCGATCGTCTTCGTGCTGGGCCTCCTGCGCGGGGAGTCCTGGACCGAGCTGCTGATCACCGCCGTCTCGCTGGCCGTGGCGACCATTCCTGAGGGTCTCACCGCGGTCGTCGCGTTCACCCTGGCGATGGGCGCTTCCCGGCTGGCCGCCCGAGGCGCCATCATCAAGCAGCTCTCGGCGGTGGAAACCCTCGGCAGCGTCAGCCATATCGCCACCGATAAGACCGGCACGCTGACCATGAACGAGATGACGGCCCGCCGACTGCACACCCATGGCCGCGATTTCCGCATCACCGGCGAGGGCTACTCCACCGACGGCCGGATCCTCACCGGCGATGACCGTCCCCTGCCTGACCTCACCGAGGCGTTCCTAACCATGGCCCTGTGCAATGACGCCGTACTGAACGACGGCGTGCTGGTCGGCGACCCCACCGAAGGAGCCCTGGCCGTACTCGCCGAGAAGGGCGGCATCGACGTCGCAGCTGCGAGGCGGACCCACCCCCGGGTAGCCGAAGTGCCCTTCGATTCCGACTACAAATTCATGGCCACATTCCACCGGCCGGCAGAGCCGACGACCGGACTGCCGCGACCGCCCGGACACCGCTGCTTCGCCAAGGGCGCACCGGGCGCACTGCTGCCCCTGACCGACTCGGTGCTCACCGACGACGGCATCCGCCCTCTCGATGCCACCATGCAGCAACGAATCCACGACACCATCCAGGAACTGGCCGGTGAGGGCCTGCGCACGATCATGGTCGCCGGACGCACCCTCGACGCCGGCACCGTTCCGGGCGACGACGCGGGTCGCTCCCTGGTCACCGGTCTGACCCTCTACGCCATCGTCGGAATCGTCGATCCACCCCGGGTTGAGGCGGCCAAGGCCATCGCGGTGGCGCTCGGCGCCGGCATCCGCGTGCACATGATCACGGGCGACCATCTCGTGACGGCCTCGGCCATCGCCCGCAACCTGGGCCTGCCCGGAGAGGCTGCTGCCGGTCCTACGCTGGACGACCTCGACGACCACGCGCTCGCCGCCCGGGCCGCTGACTACGGGGTGCTCGCCCGGGTCACCCCGGCCCACAAGATTCGGGTGGTCAGGGCGTTGCAGGCCGGCGGCAATGTCGTTGCAATGACCGGTGACGGCGTCAACGACGCGCCGGCCCTGAAGCAGGCCGACATCGGCATCGCCATGGGTATCACCGGCACGGATGTCTCCAAAGGCGCCGCAAACATGATCCTCACCGACGACAACTTCTCCACGATCGTCGCCGCGGTGCAGGAGGGACGCGGCATCTACGCCAACATCCTGAAGTTCGTCAGGTTCCAGCTGACCACGGCGTGGGGATTCGTGCTCATCTTCCTGATCGCGGGCGTCACCGGGTGGGCCGCGGGCGCGCCGTTCACGGCGCTTCAGATCCTCTGGGTCAACATCATCATGGACGGCCCACCCGCACTGGCGCTCGGCTTGGATCCGGCCGAACCCGGAACGATGAGCTGGCCTCCGCGCCCGTCCGACGAACCTCTGCTCACTCGGGACAGGATGCTGCGTATTCTCGGGCTCGGCCTCGTCATGGCCGCGGGAACCCTGACCGTGTTGACCCAGGCGTCCGCCCTGTTCCCGGACAGTGCGGGCAACGCGGCCTTCGCCACCACCCTCGCGTTCACGACCTTCGTCTTCTACCAGGTGTTCAACCTGCTCAACGTGCGCTCGGACACCCACTCCGTCTTCTCACTCCAGACGTTCACCAACCGCAGCATCTGGCTGGCACTCACCGCCGTGATCATCCTGCAGGTCCTCGTGGTGCAGATGGACGTGCTCCAGGGACTCTTCGACACGACCTCCCTCACCTCGGGCCAATGGGGTCTGTGCGTGCTGGTCGGGTCGTCGGTGCTCTGGATCGAGGAGGTCCGAAAAGCCATCGTGCGGGCAGCCGGGCATCGCGCAGCTCGCCGCTGAGGCCTGCCCGACCCGCAACGCGAGAAGGAGCACCCACCGTGACGGCGGATGCCCCTTCTCGCGTTATTTCAGGAGGTGCTGGAGTTGCTGGCGACTACATTCCGGCGAGGTCGCGCACCGACGTGTCGCCGGGGGCCGCGTTCGTGAAGGAGGCCTCGATCTCGGCGCGGCCCAGCAGCTCATCCATGCGGCGGCGACGCTGCTTCGGGATGAGCGTGACGACGGTACCGGACTTGCCGGCGCGCCCGGTACGACCGGAGCGGTGCAGGTAGGTCTTGTACTCGTCGGGAGCGTCGGCCTGGATGACCAGGTCGATGTCGTCCACGTGGATGCCGCGAGCCGCGACATCCGTTGCCACCAGCACGTTGACGCGACCGCTGGTCAGCATCTGCAGGTTGCGGGTGCGTCGAGCCTGGTTCAGGTCGCCGTGCAGGCTCGTGGCCTTCACGCCGGCGTCTTCGAGCTGCTCGGCGAGCTGTTCGGCGTAGGCACGGGTGCGCGAGAAGATCAGCGTCTTGCCCTGGCGGTCGACGAGCTGGCCGATGATGGCGCTCTTGTCGCGGTGCTCGATGACGAGCACGCGGTGGTCGATGGTGGAGGAGGCCTGATCTTCGCCGGCAACCTCGTGCACGGCCGGGTTGACCAGGAATTCCTTGACCAGCGAGGCGACGCCCTTGTCGAGGGTGGCCGAGAAGAGCAGCTTCTGGCCGCCCTTCTTGGTCTGACGCAGGATGCGCTGAACCGGCTCGAGAAAACCCAGGTCGCACATGTAGTCGGCCTCGTCAAGGACGGTGACGACGACCTCGCGGAGGTCGAGGCGACCCTGCTCGATGAGGTCTTCGATGCGACCGGCGGTGCCGATGATGATGTCCACGCCGCGCTGGAGGGCGCTGACCTGGCGGTACTGCGGAACGCCGCCGTAGATCTGGGTGGTGAAGAGGCCGACGCTGCGGGCGATGGGCTGGATGGTGCGGTCGATCTGCAGGGCCAGCTCACGGGTCGGGGCCAGAATGAGCGCGCGGGGCTTGCGGGCCATCTTGCGGTCCTTGGCGCCGTTGTTCTCCAGCAGCTTCTCCACGAGGGGAGCGCCGAAGGCGATGGTCTTGCCGGAACCGGTCTTGCCACGTCCGAGCACGTCGCGCCCGGCGAGTACGTCCGGGATGGTCGCGGCCTGGATCGGGAACGGCGCTGCGGCACCGAGGGTGGCAAGCTCGCGCACGATGTTCTCACCGAGGCCCAGGTCGCCGAAGGTCACGCCGATGACTTCGGCAGCCGTCGTCGCGATGGCTTCGAGGCGCTCAAGCACGACGTCGTCACCAGCGGCGAAGTGCGCCTTGGTGTCGCGGTCGGGGTAGAAGTTGCTGGAGTGGCCGCCATCGGACGCCGAGCGGGCCGGACGCGCCGGACGGTCGGAGTTCGAACGCTCGGAACGGTCGTAGCCGCCACGCTCGGTGCGGGCCGGACGGTCGCCGTAGGACGGACGGTCGTTGTTGTACGCCGGACGATCCGTGCGTGGGGCACGGTCGCCGTAGGAGGGTCGGTCGTTGTTGTAGGACGGACGGTCCGTGCGCGGACGGTCGTTGTTGTACGCCGGACGATCCGTGCGTGGGGCACGGTCGCCGTAGGAGGGTCGGTCGTTGCCGTAGGACGGACGGTCCGTGCGGGAACGGTCGTTGTTGTACGCGGGACGGTCCGTGCGCGGACGGTCGTTGTTGTACGCGGGACGGTCCGTGCGCGGACGGTCGTTGTTGTACGCCGGACGATCCGTGCGCGGACGGTCGTTGTTGTACGCCGGACGATCCGTGCGCGGGGCGCGGTCGCCGTACGACGGACGGTCGTTGTTATACGCCGGACGATCCGTACGCGGGGCGCGATCGCCGTAGGACGGACGGTCGGTGTTGTACGCGGGACGGTCGCTGCGGGGACGGTCGGTGTTGTACGCGGGACGGTCGCTGCGGGGACGGTCGCTGTTGTACGAGGGGCGGTCTCCGCGCGGGGCACCACCAGAAGAAGGACGGTCGCTGCGGTTCGGGCGGTCGCCGTAGGTGGGGCGCTCGGAGCGCTGGCCGTAGGCCGGACGGTCGTTGCCGGCAGGGCGGCCGTTGCCGTAGGCCGGACGGTCATTGCCTGCGGGGCGGCCGGCGGCACGGTCGGCCCGCTCGCCGGCGTTCCACCGGGCTTTCTTGGGTGCACCCTCGGCGGCGTTGTGGCCGCGGTGTCCGGGGCTCTTGCTGCCGCCCTTGGACGGTCCACCCTTGGCGGAGTACTTGGGATCGAAGTTCTTAGGCATGGAAAATGTTCCTGGGTTGTATTGGGTACATGGCAGAACAACGCCGCACACGCGACGCAACCTGAGAACCCGGGCAGTCTATGGCCGGGGCCGTTCACATACAGTGATTTTTCACCAGCGGATTACTGGGAAACCGGCCCATCCTGACTTACAAACCCATCCGCGCACACAAAGAAACACACGGTGTCAAGAGCCGACCTGTCTACGTTACCTGATCGATGCCGCAATGTCACGGATCACCTTCACCGTTTACTCTGTTCACATGCTGACGACCATCAACATTGAGTCCCCGCGGCAGCCGGAGATCGCCGAGTTGCTGCGACTGAGTGGCGATTGCGCCCACTCGCTGTACCCACCGGAGAGCAACTTTCTGCTCGACGTCGACGAGCTCGAGCAGCCGGGTGTCGCCGTGTACGTCGTGCGGGATGCGACGGCCCGCGCCCTGGGGATCGCCGCGCTGGTGGGTGGGGCCGGCACGACCAGCGCGGCGGAGCTGAAGCGCATGTTCGTGCACCCCGACGCCCGGGGCCGCGGCGTGGCCGCCCGCCTGCTGGCGGGGATCGAGACGGATGCCGCGGCCCGCGGCATCCGAGAAATCGTGCCGGAGACCGGGCCGGAGAGCTATGCGGCGCTCTCCTTCTATCGGAGCGTCGGCTACCGGGAGGTTCCCCTGTTCGGTCAGTACGTGGGCGAAGCCTTCAGCGTCTGCTTCGCCAAGACGATCCCGGGAACCCGGCCATGACCCGGGATCGGGCAGCCGCCGGCACTTCGGCGCAGGTGAGTGTGCATCGCGCACGGAGGACGGTGTCCTGGCTGGGAGTGGCCGCGACCAGCCCGAGAATCGTGCAGGCGGTCAAGGCCGCCATCGCCGTCGCCATCGCCTGGTCGATCGCGCCGTTGCTGCCTGGTGTGGCGGATGACTACCCCTACTACGCCCCGCTGGGCGCGCTAGTGAGCATGTACCCGACGCTGATGAGTTCGGTGCGAAACGCCCTGCAGACCCTGGGCGGCCTCACCGTCGGAATCCTGCTCGCGGGGGCGGTCATCGTTTTGAGCGAGCCGAACGTTCTCACCATCTCGCTCGCGGTTGGCGTCGGCGCCGCGATCTCGGCCACCGGCTGGTTCGGCGCCAGCCGGGAGTACATTCCGGTGACGGCGCTGTTCGTGCTGATCGTCGGCGGGCCGAATGCCGACGGTTATTCCATCGGGTATCTGGTGCAGATGACGCTGGGAATCGTGATCGGCCTCGCCGTGAACCTCCTCTTCTTTCCGCCGTTGGCCTTCGAAGCCGTCGGCCAGCAGCTGATCCGCTTTCGCCGCACCCTGGCCGACCAGCTCTCGGAGGTGGCCGACGCCCTGGCCGACAGCTGGCCGCCTGAACGGGACGGTTGGGCCTTCCGCAGTCAGGAGCTCGTGGCGGTTGGCCGCGCGGTGCGCGTGGCGGTCAGTCACGCCGATGACAGTCGCAAGGGCAACCCGCGCGCCCGCGTGCATCAGCGGGATCTTCGCTCGGACTACGACGAGCTGTCGGCCCTTGAGGACGTGACCTTCCACGTGCGCGACTTGACGGAGGTGCTAGCCGCGGCGGTCTGGGGTCAGCCGGTCCAGCTCGAGTTGCACCCCGAGTTGCGGCCGGCGCTCGGCCGGACCTTACACGCCGCGGCCGCCGTGCTGCGGGACTGGGACACGGATGATGACGAGCAGGCGGCATTCGCCGAGGCGGGTGCCGCTCTGACGGACCTGATGACCGAGCTGGACGAGCGGCGAAACTCTGCCCCGGTGATGTCGCTGGGGGTCGCGGCGACGGTCGCGATGGACGTCACCCGCATTCTCACCGCCCTACGGCCGCATATCCTGCCAGAGGCCGACGAGGCCGACGAGGCCGACGAGGCCCCGGACCCGACGCCGACGCGCTAATCCAGGCGAGGACGCCCCGCCCCGCCCCCCCCCCCGAACGGGATTCGGTGCGGCGCGAGAGACGAATTAGTCTCAATGCACTACCCCGCAGCTCGGAGCACACGTGAACACCGGCCCACGCCATCCCCGATTCGGCTCGCGTCGCATCCGTTTTCTGACGATTGCCGGCGCGGTGAGCATCGCCGTGGCTGCGACGGCCCTCCTCGGCGGCTTCCGCCCCCAGCTGTATTCCGTGACGCCCGACGAACCCGGCGACCAGCGCAGCGAGCTCGTCACGACCCAGATCGTCGGCATCCGAACGTTCGAGCGGCCAGGTGGCATCACGGTCGACGAAAATGTTGAGTACGGCACCCAGGCGGACGGTGCCGTGCTCACTCTCGACGTGTGCTCGCCGGCGATCACCCCCGCTGGGGAAACGACCCTCGAGGCGGCGCCGCCGGTCGTGCTGTCATCGGAGGACGCGGCGACCGCGCTGCGTCCGGCCGTCATCTCCATCCACGGCGGCAGTTGGGCCCGAGGCGACAAGGGCAACAGCGACTGGCGCGCAGTCTGCGCCTGGCTCGCCTCCGAGGGATTCGTCGCCTACTCGGTGAACTACCGGATGGTACCGGATGCCGTGTTCCCCGCCGCGCTCGACGACGTCGCCCTGGCCGTGGAGTGGGCCCGCGACCCCGTCAATGCGCAGACCTACGGCATCGACCCCGACCGGATCGGCGTGTTCGGCGGCTCGGCCGGCGGCAACCTCGCCGCTCTGCTCGGCACCCGCGGTTCCGGGTCGCTGACCACGGGGGCCCGGGTCGCCGCGGTCGCCGAACTCTCCGCGCCGCTCGACCTCAGCCACAAGGCGCTCGTCACGGGCCGGGCCCCCGCGGGGCTGCAAAACATTGTGCGCGACTACGTCGGCTGCGAAACCCTGCGCGACTGCGCCAATGCCACGGCCGCGTCGCCGGCGAGCACCCTTGACCGCAGCGATCCGCCCGTATTCCTCGGCTCGTCGACCGACGAGTACATTCCGCTGTCGCAGGCCACCGGGTATGCGGCGGCACTCGAACGCTCGGGCGTCGCCCACGAGCTCGTGACGGTGCCGGGAACGCTGCACTCGATCGGCATCCTCGACGCAACCATGCGCGAGAAGGTGGCTGCCTTCCTTCACACGACGCTCGGTGAGTAGCTGCGAGGCCGTCTGGCGGCGGCGGGCCGGCGGTGCGGCGCGTCCTCGCGGCGCAGGGTAGGGAAGCGGGCACATGTTCTAACGTGCGCCCGCCTCCACAGGGTGCGCCGCGAGCGTTGTGGAGGCCGCGAGCCACGGCAGGCAGCGCGGAGGCGGGGAGCCGAGGGCAGGCAACACATGCGCCGCAGGGCTACGTGCCGCGGATGCGCCGGGAGAGCTGCGCGGCGGTGCCGCCGAGCTGCGCGGCGAGCGCCGGCCAGTCCGCCTCGGCGATGCGCTCGCGTGGGAAGGTGACGGCGATGCCCGCGGCGGGCCAGCCCGCGTGGTCGCGCACGGCCACGGCAACGGATGCCATCCCCTCCGTGATCTCCCCGTCCTCCAGGGCATACCCGTCCCGGCGCACCTGTTCAAGCAGGGTGCGCAGCTCCGCCGTGGTGCGTGGTCCCCGGCCGTGGCGCGTGGCGAAGGCGGCGGCGTTGGGGTACAGCGCCCGGAGCTGGGCTGCCGGCAGCGCGGCGAGGAGCGCACGCCCGCTCGCGGTGAGGTGGCTCGGGAGGCGCACGCCGACATCCGTCACCAGCGACGGACGACGGGGGGCGCGCTCCTCGACGAGGTAGATCACGTCGCGCCCGTGCAGCACGACGAGGTGGGCGCTCTCACCGAGCCGGTCGACCAGCGCAGCGACGAGCGGACGGCCAAGGTGTGAGAGGGGCTGCTGCCGGGAGAAGCCCGAGCTCAGCTCGAAGGCGGCCAGTCCGAGGCCGTATCGCTGTTCCTCGGGCAGGTGCACCACGAAGCCCTGGTCGGCGAGCACCGCGAGCAGGTCGTAAACGCTCGAGCGGGGCAGGCCGAGGGCCGTGGCGATCTGGGACGCCGGCACCGGGCCACGCTGCGTGGCCAGATGGGAGAGGATGCGCAGCGTGCTTTGCGCCGCCGGAACCTTCGACGGGGTCATGCGCCTGCCTCCCGTGAACGGTGTGCGTGAACGGCACCACTGAATGTCCGGTATCCCGGACAGCATCCACTCTAATCCCGTCGTGCGGGCGGCCCGGCTGGTGTCGAATCGGAGTATGAACCTCGCTAGCGCATCCGTCACCGTGGGTACCGGCCCGATCTCGTTCGCCGACGTCACCGCGGTGGCCCGCCACGATGCGCCCGTCCTGCTGCCCGTGGCGGCGCGTGAGGGCGTCGCCTCGACCCGCCGCATCATCGAGGGACTCGCGCAGGACGTGCACCCGCACTACGGGATTTCTACCGGCTTCGGGGCTCTTGCGACGACGTTCATCGAGAGCGACCGCCGCGCCCAGCTGCAGGCGAGCCTGGTGCGCTCGCACGCCGCGGGCAGCGGTCCCGAGGTCGAGCGCGAGGTCGTGCGCGCGCTGATGCTGCTACGCCTGTCGACTCTGATGACCGGGCGCACCGGCGTGCGGCCCGTGGTCGCCGAGACCTACGCGGCCCTGCTCAACGCCGGGATCACCCCCGTCGTACACGAATACGGCTCGCTCGGCTGCTCGGGCGACCTCGCACCGCTCGCGCACTGCGCGCTCGCGGTGATGGGCGAGGGGCTGGTGCGGGATGCGTCCGGCACCCTGATGGACGGCGGTCTGGCCCTGGCCGCGGCCGGCATCACCCCGGTCGTGCTGGCCGATAAGGAGGGGCTCGCCCTGATCAACGGCACCGACGGCATGCTCGGGATGCTCGTGCTCGCCCTCGCCGACCTGTCCCGCCTGCTCACGACCGCCGACATCGCTGCGGCCATGAGTGTCGAGGCCCTCCTCGGCACGGATGCCGCCTTCGCCGCCGACCTGCAGGCCCTCCGCCCCCAGCTCGGCCAGGCCACGAGCGCGGCCAATCTGCGCGCGCTGCTGGCCGGTTCCCCGCTGCTCGCCAGCCACTCCGGTCCCGACGACCCCACCGTGCAGGACGCCTACTCCATCCGCTGCGCCCCGCAGGTGCACGGCGCCGCCCGGGACACGATGGACCACGCCGCCCTGATCGCCGGCCGCGAGTTGGCCAGCGCGGTTGACAATCCCGTGGTCACCCTTGACGGCCGGGTGCAGTCCAACGGCAACTTCCACGGCGCCCCGGTGGGCTACGTGCTCGACTTCCTCGCGATCGCCGCCGCGGACGTCGCGAGCATGAGCGAGCGGCGCACCGACCGCCACCTCGACGCGAACCGCAACAAGGGACTGCCGCCGTTCCTGGCGCACGAGGTCGGCGTCGACTCGGGGCTGATGATCGCCCAGTACACCGCCGCCGGGATCGTGTCGGTTTTGAAGCGGCTGGCGGTGCCGGCATCCGTCGACTCGATCCCGTCGTCGGCCATGCAGGAGGACCATGTGTCGATGGGGTGGGCGGCCGCCCGCAAGCTGCGGCACTCGATCGACGGCCTCGGCCGGGTGCTCGCGATCGAGGTGATGACGGCGTCGCGGTCGCTCGACCTGCGCGCGCCGCTCACTCCCGGCGCGGCCACCGGCGCGGTGCGGGCCCTCGTGCGCACGGTGGCCGACGGCCCCGGCCACGACCGGTTTCTCTCCCCCGAGATCGAGGCGATCGTGGGCCTCGTGGCGTCGGGCGCGGTGCGGGATGCCGCGGCGGGCGTGGTCGGGCCGCTGGCCTGAGGCCCCGCAGGCGTCGCAGGACAGCACGGAATCCGGGCTGCGTCAATCGCTTGTCGGCCCCTCGGGCCCATGTCATGATGTGACCCGCTAACCCGTTGCAACCGCCCCGGAATTGCCCGTCGATGCCCTGAATCGATGCCCTGAAACAGTGAACTGCGGAGACTCATGAACCTCTCCCCCCGATTTCGTCTCCGCCTTTCCCTGCCCCCGGTCCCGCCGCGGTACCTGGCGACGCCGCTCGCCGCCGCCGTCATCGTCGCCCTCGCGATTTTCGGGACACCCACACGGTCCCTCGCCGACGACGCCCCTATTGCTGCAACGGAGGATCCGGCTGCCGCGGTGCCCGCTGTCCCTGAGACATGTCCCACGCTCCTCTCGACGAATGCTACGCCGGCCGCGGATCCGGTCGACTCGGTCGCCGCGCCCTGCCCCATCAATGCGCCGACTTCTTCCTCGGTGCCGACGCTCACCCCGACACCCGAGCCCGAGCCCGAGCCCGAGCCCGAGCCCG
>NZ_PJJU01000042.1:0-48652 GCF_002929635.1 Cryobacterium sp. M25
GAAACCTAGACAGGAAGCGGCGTGCGGCCGTTAAGGCGCTCCGAAACACCCACGGATAGAGCAGGGGAGCCGAGATTTTGCTCTAAACCGCGTGTTTAGGCTCAAAAACCGGTGTTTGACCCAAAATCTCCGTCGAATTGGGTCAAGTTGGTTTGACGCCACGCGCTCGGAATCACTCAGCGGGCGCACGGGAGTCCGAGGCCGCCGGCCTCGGGCGGCGTGCGGTGCTGCCACTGCAGCCTCCGTTCGAGCTGCGCACCGAGCGCCAGTAGCGTGGCCTCCCCGCCCGGCCGGCCGATCAGCTGTACTCCCATCGGCAGTCCAGCCCCGGTTTCGGCAACGGGCAGCACGATCGCGGGCAGTCCGCTCACGTTGACCATGGACGTGAACGGGGTGTACTGCACCTGCTGGGCGAAGTTGCGCTCCCCGTCGACCGCGTCGTACCAGCCCAGCGGGCGCGGCGTGAGCGCGAGCGCCGGGGTCAGCACCGCGTCGAACCGGGACAACTGGCGGATGAACGACCGCTCGTAAGCCGACAGGGCCGCGAGCGCCTGAGCCAGATCCCGAGCGGACAGCTCCCGGCCGCGGTTCATCAGCCAGCGGGTGAGCGGCTCGAGCAGCTTCTCCTGCTCCGGGGTGTCGGCGGGGATGCCCGCAGCGCCGGCCTGCCAGATCGTGCGGAACGCCGGCACATAGCTGTCGTCGGGCTCGAGCGCCGTCTCCTCCAGGCCATGGCCCATACTCGCGAACCCGTCGACGGCCACCATCAGGGCGGCCAGCGCCTCGGGAGCGATCTCGATCGGGTAGGCGTCATCCCAGGCGGAGGTTGTCATCACGCCGAGCTGGAACCGGCCCTCGCCGCGCACGGCGGCGGCCAGCAGAGGTGCATCGTCGCCGGGGGGCCGGAGCGAGTACAGGT
The DNA here is from genome assembly GCF_002929635.1 of Cryobacterium sp. M25. Lineage (NCBI taxonomy): Bacteria > Bacillati > Actinomycetota > Actinomycetes > Micrococcales > Microbacteriaceae > Cryobacterium > Cryobacterium sp. M25. Next base: position 920 of record NZ_PJJU01000042.1, read on the forward strand.
GCTGCGGATGCCCGCCTCGCGGCGCGATCATGGCGTCCAGCAGCAGGGCGGCATCCGCCACCGTCCGTGCCAGCGGTCCGGCCACGCTGAGACCGCCGAGCGCGTTGATCCCGGACGATGAGGGCACCCGGCCGCGCGACGGTTTCAGGCCGACGAGACCGCAGGCTGCCGCGGGGATCCGCACCGAGCCGCCGCCGTCGGAACCCGGAGCGAAGGGAAGCAGCCGGGCGGCGACGGCCACCGCCGCCCCGCCGCTGGAGCCGCCCGCGCCCCGGGAGCGGTCCCACGGGTTGCGCGCGGGCGGCCCGGCCAGCGTCTCGGTGTACGACGGCAGCCCGAACTCGGGCGTGCTGGTCTTGCCGAGGCTCACGCCGCCGGCCGCGTCCAGGGCGAGCACGAGATCGTCGGACTCGGCCGGCACGTAATCCTGCATCAGCCGCGATCCGAACCGGGCCGGCACGCCGGCGCGGCTCTGCAGGTCCTTGTCGGCGAAGGGCAGACCCCAGAGCGGCATGCTGCGCGGCATCAGCTGCTCGACGAAGCGGGCCCGCTTCCGCGCGGCATCCGCTGTCACGCTCACGAACGCGCCGAGGCCGGAGTCCTGAGCCTCGATCCGGCCCAGGTAGTGCTCGGTCAGCTCGGTGGGGCTGATCTCACCGCGCTGCAGCGCCTGCCATTGTTCGAGAGCGGTCAGTTCATGCGGAGCGGCCATCCCCCGAGCCTAGCCAGCCGGGATGCCGGGCATCGGCGCGACGGAGCGGCGAGACGCTCAGCGGCGCGACGCTCAGGAGTGGGACAGTCCGGTCAGCAACGCCTGGAACGCCCGCGGCGCGGCGCGGAGAACGGATGCCGCCGCCCACGACCCGGCCCACGGCAGCAGCTGCGCGACGTTGATGATCTCGTACTGCACGAGCGACCCGGCCTCCTCCTCGGGCAGCACCTGGTACTCGCCGCGGTACCACCAGCCGCGCCGCAGCACGAGTCGGCGTCGGTCCCGGTCGATGTGCACGTTGCCCCCGCCGGCCGCCCCCGAGGCCATCGCCGTCACGAGCCGGTTGAACACGGCGTCGGGGCCGGCCTCGAGGTGTCCTGCGAACGAGCGCAACACGGTGTGGCGCTCGGGCAGGGTGGGCAGGGCATCGGTCATCCCTCGATTTTAGGCGTCCGCTGGCCGCAGGCTCGCCGCTGCGCCTATTTGAGGCTCTTCTGCAGGAGCACGGTGCCGAGCCAGCGGTCGAACTTGAAGCCGACCTTGCCCATCCGGCCGATCTCCGCGAATCCGAAGTCGAGGTGCAGCTTGATCGACGCGTCGGCGCCCTGGTCGGCGACGACCGAGATGATCTCCTTGAGCCCGGCCGCCTGGGAACGCTCGATGAGTTCGCCGAGCAGCATCCGGCCCAGTCCCTTGCCGGTGGAGGCCGCTCCGAGGTAGATCGAGTTCTCGACCGTGAACCGGTAGGCGCGTTTCTGCTTCCACGGGCTGACCAGGGCGTAGCCGAGCAGCTGGCCGGCCGGGGAGACGGCCACGATGAACGGCATCCCGAGCTTGCCCAGATAGTAGAACTTGCTGCGCCACTCGGCCAGGGTCATCGGGTCGACGTCGAAGGTGACCGTGCTGTTGGCGACGTAGTAGTTGTAGACCTCCCGGATATACGGCAGATCGGTGATTTGGGCCTCACGCATGGTGAATCCGAACGGCGCCTCTTCCGCGGGCGTCGGTCGAAGGTGTCGGGGCAATTGCCGACGCGGCTGGTATTCCTCTTCAAGCACAGCTAACTCCTCCAGAGAGCTCCAGATTACCCGAGGGACCAGTCCACCGGGGCCGCCCCGGTGCGGCCGAGGTACTCGTTGGCCCGGCTGAACGGCTTTGAACCGAAGAATCCGCGCCTGGCCGACAGCGGGCTCGGGTGCGCGGACTCGATCACCGGCGTGTCCCCGAGGAGCGGCCGCAGCGTGCCGGCATCCTTCCCCCACAGGATCGCCACGAGCGGCCGGTCCCGGGCGACGAGGGCACGGATGGCCTGCTCGGTCACGCTTTCCCAGCCGCGGCGCCGGTGCGACCCGGCCAGGCCGGCCTGCACGGTGAGTACGCGGTTGAGCAGCAGCACCCCCCGCCGCGACCACGGCGAGAGGTCTCCGGTGGCGGCGGTGACGCCCACGTCGTCGTGCAGCTCCCGGCAGATGTTCGCCAGGCTGCGCGGCAGAGGTCGCACGTGTGCCTCGGTCGCGAAGGCGAGCCCGATCGGATGTCCCCGGGTCGGGTACGGGTCCTGGCCGACGATGAGCACCCGCACGGCGTCGAACGGCTCGGCGAAGGCGCGGAAGACGTTCTCCGGGGACGGTAGCCAGATGCGGCCGGCCAGAGTCTCGGCGCGCAGGAGCTCCGCCATCCGGTCGATCTCCGGCCCCACCGGCGCCAGCGCCTGGGCCCAGCCAAGATCGATGGCCCGGCTCTCGGTCAGCGCCGCGAGGGTGACGGGCATGATGCTCGGCTCAGGCCCCGAAGGTGCTCACGAGCACCCCGCCGTCGGCCTCGCTGACCCGCCAGACACTGCCGGCTCCGACGACGCTGAGCGCGCCCTCCCCGACGACCAGCGCGGTGTTCTCGTCGACGGCCAGGCCGCCGTCGATCAGGCCGGCCTCGGTGGCCGCGACCAGCCGGGACAGCGTGCCCCACTGGGCGGCGTGCACCTCCACGGTGACGTCGAGCAGCCCGATGCCGGGTTCGACGGTGATCTCGTCGAGCCCCTCGGCGGCGTGTTCGCCGCTGACCTCGACGCCGCCCATGCGCCAGCCGCCGATCAGGGCACGCTCGGCCGCGATCATCGCGCCGGCAGAGAATCCGAGATAGGGGACGCCGGCGGCCACCTGACGACGGATCTCACCGAATATCGGGGCCACGGCGACCAGGTAGGCGGGGGTGACTCCGCCGCCGACCAGGATTCCGTCGGCCTCGGACACAGCGGTCAGGGCGAAGACGTCGCCCGGGGCGACGACGGTGACCTTCGGCTCGAACTCGCCGGCCGCGGAAACGGCGGCGACCAGGTTCGCGGCGTGGTCGGCGGCGTCTTCGGCACGCACGACGAGGATCGCGATGCCAGGCTCCGCGCGGCCTGCCACGACTCCGCGCGCCGTGGCCTCGGCCAGGAAGGGTCCGAAGACGGCCGCGTCTGTCCGGGGGTTCCAACCGCCGCCGACCAGGTGCACGCTCACAGCAGGGCGCCCCGGGCCACGAGGGGCAGGCTGGCGGCGAGCAGGCTCGCGACAGGCAGGGCGTCATCGAGCTGTGCGCCGCCCGGCAGGCTCGCACCGGTGAGGCTCTCCGCTACGGGAGGCAGCGAGGACCAGGGGAACACGATCCAGCGGTCCGTTTCACACCAGGTGAAATCGGGCACCAGCACGGTGCGAGGCTTCGTGTACAGGGTGGCGGTGCGCACCTCGCAGGCGGTTTCCCGCAGCAGCGCGACGACCATCGCGAGGGTGTGCCCGGAGTCGGAGACGTCGTCGACGAGCAGCACCCGCAGGCCGGTCAGCGACGGCGCGTCGAGCATCGGTCCCGACAGGACCGGCACGGGGAGGCGCTCGTCGACGCCGGTGTAGAACTGCACGTTGATGCTGCCGCAGTTCTTGGTGCCCAGCGCATACGACATGGCGCCGGCGAGCAGCAGCCCGCCGCGGGCGATGGCGATCACGACATCCGGCTGGAAACCGCTCGACAGCACCGCCTTCGACAGCTGGCGGGACGCGTCCGCGAACACGTCCCAGCCCAGCACTTCCCGCTCAATTCCGGTCACATCACGTGCAGCGTCGTCCGCGTCGAATCCCATTTCCCAATGGTAGGTCACGGCGCGGTCACGGTGAGCTCAGGCCAGGTGCCGCTCCTCGTGGCCGTTATAGAGCGAGAGCGGCCGGATCAGGGCATTCGATGCGGTCTGCTCGATGATGTGCGCGGTCCACCCGGTCAGTCGCGCCGCGACGAAGATCGGCGTGAAAGTGAGGGTGTCGAATCCCATCAGGTTGTACGCAGGTCCCGACGGGTAGTCCAGGTTGGGCAGGATGCCGGTGCGCGTCGTCATCCCCGCCTCGAGGGATTCGTAGAGCTCCAGCAGGTCCGGCCGGTCATAATGCTCGACCAGGGTGACCAGCGCGGTGCGCATGGTCGGCACCCGCGAGTCCCCGTGCTTGTACACCCGGTGGCCGAAGCCCATCACCTTCCGCTTTGCGGCGAGGGTCTCGTTCAGCCACGCCTCGGCGCGCTTCCCGGCGCCCAGGCCGAGCCCGATTTCATCGAAAATGTGCATCACGGCCTCGTTTGCCCCGCCGTGCAGCGCGCCCTTGAGAGCCCCGATCGCTCCGGTGACCGCGGAGTGCAGGTCGGACAGGGTCGAGGTGATCACGCGGGCGGTGAACGTCGACGCGTTGAAGGAGTGCTCCGCATACATGATCATGGACACATCGAACGCGTTCACGACCACGAGTTCGGGCACCTCGCCGAACGTCATGAACAGGAAGTTGGCCGAGTAGCCGAGGTCGCTGCGCGGTTCGATCAGCTCGAGGCCGTGGCGGCGGCGCTGGTCGTAGGCCACGATCGCCGGCATCTGGGCCCAGAGCCGCAGGCCCTTGGCACGGTTGGCCGCCGGCGACGCGTCGGCCGCATCGGGGTCGTTCGCGCCGATCAGGCTGACCGCCGTGCGCACGACGTCCATCGGGTGCGCCGTCATCGGCAGCTCGTCGATGACGCGCTTCACCGCAGGAGTCAGGTGCCGGAGGGAGCGTTCCTGCTCCTCGAATTCACCCAGCTCGACGTCGGTCGGCAACTCGCCGTGCCAGAGCAGGTAGGCCACCTCCTCGAAGCTCTTCTGTGCCGCGAGTTCCTGCACCGGGTAGCCCCGGTACAGCAGCGAGTTCGATTCGGGGTTGACCTTGGACACCTGCGTATAGTCGACCACGACGCCGGCGAGGCCCTTGTAAATGGTCGGTTCGTTCTGACTCATGTAGCTCCCTTGCGTTGAGACTGGATCTGCGTGCGGGGCCGGGCTGCTACGAGGCAACATCCGGGTTGAGGGTGAAGTTGAAGACGCCGGAATCGAAGTGGCTGTACGACTCGTAGTCGAGCAGCTCGTAGAGCCTCGCCCGGTGCTGCATCTCCGGCAGCAAGCCGGTCAGTGAGCCCTGCGCCTCGATGATGTCGAGGCCGCGTTCGGCCGCCCCCATCGCGAGGCGCAGCAGGGACACCGGGAAGATGACGATGTTCATGCCGACATCCGCCAGCTGCTGGGTCGTGTAGAGCTCGCCCTTGCCGAACTCGGTCATGTTCGCCAGCACCGGCACGTCCACGGCGGCGCGGATGGCCGCGAACTCGGCCAGGGATGCCATCGCCTCCGGAAAGATCGCGTCAGCCCCGGCGTCGACGAGCTTCTTCGCCCGGTCGACCGCGGCAGCCAGGCCGTCGACGGCACGGATGTCCGTGCGCGCCATGATCAGGAAGTTCGGGTCGCGCCGGGCATCGACGGCCGCCCGGATGCGCTTGGCCGCCGTGTCGTCGTCGACGACCTGCTTGCCGTCGAGGTGACCGCAGCGTTTCGGATTGACCTGGTCCTCGATGTGCATGCCGGCCAGGCCGGCATCCTCGAGCGTCTGGATCGTGCGTGCCACGTTCATCGGCTCGCCGAAGCCGGTGTCGGCGTCCACGATCGTGGGCAGGTCGCTCATCCGGGCGATCTGCTGGCTCCGGCCGGCCACCTCGGTGAGAGTGGTCAGGCCGATGTCGGGTAGACCCAGGTCGGCCGAGAGCACCGCGCCGGAGATGTACACCCCTTCGAAGCCCTTGGCCGCGATCAGTCGGGCCGAGAGCGGGTTGAACGCACCGGGGAAGCGCAGCAGCCGGCCGCTCGCCAGGTCCTCGCGGAACGCGGCCCGCTTGGCGGCAGGGCTGACTTTCGAGTACAACATCAGAAGATTCCGTTCGGGGTGGGAAGTGAGGCGAGCAACCCGTTACGGGCCACGATGGTGAGCTGGCCGAGCTCCCCGGCGCCAAGCCGCGGCAGGCGTTCGGCCGCGGCGAGGAAGCGCACGATCTCGCCCTCCTCGACCACGTCGGCCGCGAGGGTGCGGAACTTGTGCACGTATTCGGCCCGCCCGAACGGCTTCGCGCCGAGCGGATGGGCGTCGGCGACGGCGATCTCGTCGACGACCCGGCTGCCGTCGGTGAGCTCGATCTCGACTCGACCGCCGAAGGCCTTCTCGGCCGGGTCGAGCGAGTGGTAACGGCGGGTCCACTCGCTGTCTTCCGTGGTGATCACCTTGTTCCAGAGGGCGATCGTGTCGGCCCGGCCGGCGCGTTCGGGCCGGTAGGAATCCACGTGGTGCCAGCTGCCGTCCTGCAGGGCGACCGTGAAGATGTACGGGATGGAGTGGTCGAGGGTCTCCCGGCTGGCCGTGGGGTCGTACTTCTGCGGGTCGTTCGCGCCCGAGCCGATCACGTAGTGGGTGTGGTGGCTGGTGTGGATGACGACGGATACGACGTTGGCCGGATCGGACAGGGCCGGGTGCTCCCGGTGCAGCTTCCGGGCCAGGTCGATCCACGCCTGCGCCTGATACTCCGCCGAGTGCTCCTTCGTGTAGCTGTCCAGGATGGCGCGCTTGGCTTCACCATTCGACGGCAGCGACACCTCGTAGGCGGCATCCGGCCCGTCGAGCAGCCAGGCGATCACGCCGTCTTCACCCTCGTAGATCGGGGTGGGGCTGGTTTCGCCGCGCATTGCGCGGTCGACCGCCTCCACCGCCATCTTGCCGGCGAAGGCCGGGGCGTGTGCCTTCCAGCTGGAGATCTCGCCCTTCCTGGACTGCCGGGTGGCCGTCGTGGTGTGCAGCGCCTGCCCCACCGCCTGGAAGATGGTCTCGGGGTCGAGCCCGAGCAGGGTGCCGATGCCGGCGGCCGCCGACGGGCCGAGGTGGGCCACGTGGTCGATCTTGTGCGCGTGCAGGCTGATGCCCTTGACCAGGTCGATCTGGATCTCGTAGCCCGTGGCGATGCCGCGCACGAGGTCGCGACCGGTCAATCCGCGGGCGGTGGCGAGGTGCTGGGCGACCGCGACGACCGGCGGGATGTTGTCGCCGGGGTGTGAGTACTCGGCGGCGAGGAACGTGTCGTGGTAGTCGAGCTCACGCACGGCGACCCCGTTGGCCCAGGCCGCCCACTCAGGTGACACCCGGCGGGAGCGCTGCTCACCGAACACGGTCGCCCCGACGCCGTTGAACGAACGCGGGTGCGCCAGCGCCTGCGAGCGGGCCGACACCACCGGGCGCCGGGTCAGCGACGCCGCGGCGACGGCGGCGTTGTCGATCACCCGGTTGACGATCATCTCGGTCACCTCGTCGCTCACCGCGACCGGATCGGCAGCGACCTCGGCGATCTTCCAGGCCAGCTGGTCGGTGCGGGCAAGGTTCTCGTCGCTGCGGTGAACACGAACGTGGTGGAGCTGCACGGTGGATCCCTTCGATTGGTTCGATTGGTTCGATTGGTTCGAATAGTGCGGTTAGCGCGGTGGAGGCGATGGGTCGGCCGGAACGGCCGACGATCCCCGGAGGGTCGCGAGAACGCTGGTGAGGCTCTGGTGGAGGTGCACGTGCGTGGCGTGGGCGGCCAGCGACGAGTCACCCGCCAGAACGGCGTCCACGATGAGCAGGTGCTCGGCGGCGGCGCTTCGGAGCCGGTCCGGGTTGTCCCGGGCCAGGCGACGGATGCGGGCGAGGTGCGTGCGCACCCCGGCGAGCGCACCCACGAGGAAGGGGTTCGCCACGGCCACGTCGAGGGCCAGGTCGAACTCGTCGATCAGCTCGTAGTAGCGGCGTAGTCCCGCCTTGCCGTGCCGGAGCAGCTCCGGGGCCGCAAGGAACTGCGTGCGGAGAGCCTCGAAGACCGCCGGGTCGCGGCGCTCGGCGGCGATCCGGGCGGCGTGTTCCTCCAACGCCCGTCGCACCTCGTAGAGTTCCCCGATTCTGTCCACGCTCATCTCGGTGACCATGAACCCACGGCCGGTGCGGCCGGCCACCAGACCGTCGGCGATCAGCCGGGCGATCGCCGCGCGCAGAGGGGTGCGCGACACCCCGATCCGGGCGGCCTGCTCCACCTCGAGCAGCCCCGTGCCGGGCGCCAGGAGGCCGTCGAGAATCTCGCCGCGCAGCTGCCGATAGGCGCGTTCACTTGCGCGAACCGGAACCGTGGTCCCCGTCGTTGGGGTTTCTGTATACACAAATCACATGTTATTCCCTTATTGCGGGATTTGTGCCAGACTTCACGAATTCTATGTATACATAGGAACTTCAACGGAGAGGTTCGAATGTCAGGGGAAGCTTCGGCGGGGTATCACGACCTGTGGCAGAGAAGCATCGATGACGGCACGCGTTCGGCGTTCTGGCTGCAGGCAGCCCGGGCAATCGACTGGACCGTTCCGCCGACGGTGGCGCTGGAGGAACGCTTCCCCGGCGCCTGGCGCTGGTTCCCGGACGGCGAACTCAACACCAGCTACAACGCGCTCGACCGCCACGTGCTTGCCGGCCGCGGCGAACAGACGGCCGTCATCTACGACTCGGCGATGTCCGGCACCCGGGTGCGCCTGAGCTACCGCGAACTTCTGGGACGCGTCGAGCGCTTCGCCGGGGTGCTCCGCGCCAGCGGCGTCGGCCAGGGCGACCGGGTGATCGTCTACCTGCCGATGATCCCGGAAGCCATCGTCGCCATGCTGGCGTGTGCCCGCATCGGCGCCATCCACTCCGTCGTCTTCGGCGGCTTCGCCGCCAGCGAGCTCGCCGTGCGGATCGACGATGCGCGACCGACCGTGATCGTGACCGCCTCCGGCGGCCTCGAACCGGGCCGGGCGGTCGAATACCTGCCTCTGGTCGAACGCGCCCTCGCTCGCAGCAAGGGCTCGGTGCACACCGTCATCGTGCGCGACCGGGAGATGGTCCCCGGCTGCGCCGCCGACTACGCCGGCACCAGCGACGTGGCCTGGCTGGACTGGGCCCACGAGGAGAACGAGGCCTCCCCGGCCGCGCCGATCAGCCTTCGCTCCGACGACCCGCTCTACATCCTGTACACCTCCGGAACGACCGGCAATCCGAAGGGGATCGTCCGCGACAACGGCGGCCACGCCGTGGCGCTGGCCTGGTCGATGGCCAACATCTACAACGTCAAGCCCGGCGACGTCTTCTGGGCGGCCTCTGACGTCGGCTGGGTGGTCGGCCACTCCTACATCGTCTATGCCCCGCTGCTGGTCGGCGCCACCACGGTCATCTATGAGGGCAAACCGGTCGGCACCCCGGATGCCGGGGCGTTCTGGCGCGTGGTGGAGGACTACCAGGTGTCAGTCCTGTTCACGGCGCCCACGGCCATCCGTGCCATCCGCCGCGTCGACCCTGGCCTGGTCGAACTGGCGGGGCACGACATCCAGAGCCTGCACGGGCTGTTCCTGGCCGGCGAACGCCTCGACCCGGAGACATACCACTGGGCCAATGACGGGCTGCACTGCCCGGTGGTCGATCACTGGTGGCAGACCGAGACCGGCTGGGCGATCTGCGCGAACCCGCGGGGCATCGCCGACATCCCGACGAAACCGGGCTCGGCCACGTTCCCGGTGCCCGGCTACGACATCGCCATCCTCGATTCCCAGGGCAAGCCGGTCACGAAGGCCGGCAAGGACGGCAACATCGCCATCCGCCTCCCGCTGCCGCCCGGCACCCTGCTCGGGATCTGGGGCAGCGAAGACCGCTTCGAAAGCTCCTACCTGTCGGCTTTCCCCGGCTTCTACGCCACCGGAGATTCCGGCCACTTCGACGAGGACGGCTACCTCTATGTGATGGGCCGCACCGACGACGTGATCAACGTTGCCGGGCACCGACTGTCCACCGGCTCGCTCGAGGAGGTGCTCACCCTGCACCCCGCGGTCGCCGAGTGCGCGGTGCTCGGCGTGCGCGACCCGCTCAAGGGGCAGCGCGCGGCCGGCTTCGTCACGCTCAAGTCCGGGGCCACGATCGACCACGACACTCTCGGCGCAGAGCTCATCGCGCTGGTGCGGGAGCATGTCGGGCCGGTGGCCGCGTTCCGAGACGTGACCATCCTGGACAGGCTGCCGAAGACCCGGTCGGGGAAGATCCTCCGCAAGACCATCCGGCAGATCGTCGATGGCGAGGCCTACACCGTGCCGCCGACGATCGAGGATCCCACGGTTCTCGACGCCCTCAAGCAGGCCGTGCATGGAGTCGGCCCGCACACCTGAAGCACCAGTCGACCCCCACAGATCACCCCAGCACCATCCCACACAGTCACATCACTTCACCGGAGCAAAGGAGCCCGCATGGCGGAATCACTGAAAGACAAACTCCCGGACGGAGTAAAACCGTCCACCATCGACTACATCGCGTATGAGAAGACGCCGAAGTTCATCCAGCTGAAGAAGCAGCGCCGCGGGTTCGTGCTGCCGCTGGCCGCCTTCTTCTTCATCTGGTACTTCGCCTTCGTGCTCGTCGCGGCCTACCTGCCCGACGTGATGGCAATCCCGGTCTTCGGCAAGTTCAACCTCGGACTGGTGCTCGGCCTCGGCCAGTTCGTCACCACCTTCGCCATCACCATGTGGTACGTGTCGTACTCGAACCGCCGTCTCGACCCCCTCGGGGCCGAGCTGCGTGCCGAGCTTGAGGAGATGGACAAGAAATGATCGCAACCAGCATTCTGCAGTCCCTGCCGGGCCGCCTGGCCCAAGCCGTCGAACCTGCGGAAAACAACCCCGTGCTGAACATCTCGATCTTCCTCGCTTTCGTGGCGGTCACCCTGATCGTCGTCATCCGCGCCGGGCGCAACAACAAGACCGCGGCCGACTACTACACCGGCGGCCGGTCCTTCACCGGCCCGCAGAACGGGTTCGCCATCGCCGGCGACTACCTCTCCGCGGCATCGTTCCTCGGCATCGTCGGGGCGATCGCGGTCAGCGGTTACGACGGCTTCCTGTACTCGATCGGCTTCCTCGTGGCCTGGCTCGTCGCCCTGCTGCTGGTGGCCGAGCTCATGCGCAACACCGGCAAGTACACCATGGCGGATGTGCTCTCCTTCCGCCTGCGTCAAGGTCCCGTGCGCGTGGCCGCGGCGACGACCACCCTTGCCGTCTGCTTCTTCTACCTCCTCGCCCAGATGGCCGGAGCCGGCGGCCTCGTGTCGCTGCTCCTCGGCATCAACGACAAGGTCGGGCAGTCCGTCGTGGTCACCGTGGTCGGCGGCCTGATGATCATGTACGTGCTCATCGGTGGCATGAAGGGCACCACCTGGGTGCAGATCATCAAGGCGTTCCTGCTCATCATCGGCGCATTCGCGATGACCGTCTGGGTGCTGGCCATCAACGGCTTCAACTTCTCGGCGCTTCTCGACTCGGCCATCGCCGCCTCGACGAGTGTGCCGGCCGACGCCATCCTGGTGCCCGGCCTGAAATACGGCGAGAACCCGCTCGACTTCGTCTCGCTCGCCATCGCCCTGGTGCTCGGCACCGCGGGCCTGCCGCACGTGTTGATGCGCTTCTACACGGTGCCCAGCGCCAAGGAAGCCCGTCGCTCGGTCGTCTGGGCGATCTGGCTGATCGGTGCGTTCTATCTGTTCACGCTGGTGCTCGGCTTCGGTGCCGCCGCGCTCGTCGGAGCAGATGTCATCCTCGCCGCTCCCGGCGGAGTGAACTCGGCCGCGCCGCTGCTGTCCCTCGCGCTCGGCGGACCGCTGCTGCTCGGCTTCATCTCGGCCATTGCCTTCGCCACGATCCTGGCCGTGGTGGCCGGGATCACGATCACCGCCGCGACCTCCTTCGCTCACGACATCTATATGAGCGTGATCAAGAAGGGCAAGGGTGACCCCGACGCCGAGGTCAAGGTCGCACGTCGTACCGTCGTCATCATCGGCATCCTCTCGATCGCCGGCGGCATCGGCGTGCAGGGGCAGAACATCGCCTTCCTGGTGGCCCTGGCCTTCGCCGTCGCGGCGAGCGCCAACCTGCCGACCATCCTGTACTCGCTCTTCTGGCGCGGCTTCACCACCCGCGGCGCCGTGTGGAGCATGTACGGCGGCCTTGCGGTCACCGTCGGTCTGATCATCTTCTCGCCGGTCTTCTCCGGCACGGAGACGTCGATGTTCGGTGCAGACGTCGACTTCGCCTGGTTCCCTCTGAGCAACCCCGGCATCATCTCCATCCCAATCGGGTTCTTCCTGGGCTGGCTCGGCTCGGTCACCAGCACCCGCAAGGAAGACCCGCTGCTGGCCGCGGAAATGTCCGTGCGGTCCATGACCGGCTTCGGCGCCGAGAAGGCCTCCGAGCACTGATCGAAACCGTACGACCCGCATGACCACTACTCCCCTCGGCTGCACCCCAGCCGGGGGGAGTAGTGTCGTTCCGCGGGCTGGAGGGCCAGACCATCCGCCTGCGCCGAGCCTTTGACGCATGACTGGAGAAGATTCTCAATGAAAGCTGCACGTTTCCACGGCCAGAAAAACGTCCGCATTGAAAACATCGAAGAGCCGGAGACCCGCAGCGGCACAGTGAAGATCGCAGTCGCCTGGTGCGGCATCTGCGGCACCGACCTTCACGAGTATCTCGACGGCCCGATCTTCATCTCGGCGCCCGGCCACCCGCATCCGCTTTCGCATGAATCCCTCCCGGTCACCATGGGCCACGAGTTCGACCTCACCAGCGAGGGCTTCGACACCCTGATCAACCACAACGACACCGCTGTGAAGATCCTGGTCCACCCCTAGGCAGAACGCTTGAGTGCGTCAGTCTTTGGGTGCCAGCGGCCCCCGCGCGACTCGCGTGGGGGCCGCCTGTGCAACCGGCTTAATCACGATCAGGTCCAGATTGACGTGGGCCGGGCGTTCGACGCTCGACACGATCGTCTCGGCAATATCTTCGGCGGTGAGCGGATTCGGCACCCCGGCGTAGGCCGCGGCGGCCTTCTCCGCATCACCGTTGAAGCGCACCAGCCCGAATTCCTCGGTCTGCACCATCCCGGGGGCAACTTCGATCACCCGGATCGGCTCGCCATTCAATTCCAGGCGCAAGACTTCCATCAGGGCGTGCGCGGCGAACTTCGCCGCGTTATACCCTCCACCTCCGAGGTAGGCGACATGACCCGCAATGGACGTGACCGTGACGATGTCGGCGGCGCCGCCCTCCGCCCGGATCCCGGCCCGCAGCAAGGGCAGCACGGCGCTCGTGACCCGCTTGACCGCGAGCACGTTGATCTCGAACATCCAGGCCCAGTCCTCGACCTTCGATTCCTCGACGGTGTCCAGCCCCACCGCGCCGCCCGCGTTGTTGACCAGCGCGTGCACCGGCCCGGACGCCGCGAGATAGTCGCGCAGCGCGTCCACGTCGGCCTGCCGGGTGAGGTCGGCCGTGAAGACCTGCGCCCCGGTCTCCGCCTGCAGCGTCGCGAGGCGGTCGGTGCGGCGAGCCACCCCCACCACATCCCAGCCCCGCTGGCGGAACAGGCGCACGGTGGCGGCACCGATCCCCGAACTCGCACCGGTCACAACGACTCTTTTTGTACCCATGGTTCCATTCTGGTCGGAGAAGCAGCATGATGAGCCCACGCGCCGCCGGAATACCGCACGTGCAGAAACGACGCGTGCCGCTCTGGGACAATGCGCGCTGGATCGCGATCGCCCTGGTTGTGCTCGGGCACGCCATCCTGAAACTCATCGCCGAGTCGGATGTCGCCTACGAGTTCTATCTGTTCGTCTACGCCTTCCACGTTCCGCTGTTCGTCGCCGTCAGCGGGTACTTCGCCCGGTCGGGCCCGCTCGGCACCCGCCAGCTGCATCGTCTGGTCACCGACATCGTGCTCCCCTACGTGATCTTCGAGACGATCTGGACAGTCGTGCACTGGCTACTCGGCGGCGAATTCCGCCTGGACTACTCGTCCCCCTCCTGGACCCTGTGGTTCCTGATCGCCCTCCTGGCCTGGCGCCTCGCCCTGCCCTTCCTCGTGCTGCTGCGCCATCCGCTGCTGATCAGTGTGATCATCTCCGTCGGCGCCGGGTACTTCGCGTCGATCGACAGCACCTTCGCGCTGTCGCGCACGCTCGGGCTGCTGCCGTTCTTCGTCTTCGGCTGGCAGCTACGCCAGTGGAAGCTCACCGACCGCTGGCTGGGGCTGCACGCCACCGCGGTATGGCACTGGCGGATCGGCGCGTTCACCCTGTTCACGGCACTGCTGGGCGTGATCGTGGCGAACATCGACGCCCTTCGTGAGGCGCAGGTGCGCCAGTTCCTGCTCTACGACGAGGCCTACCCGGCGTTCGGCTACGACCAGCTCTGGGCCGGCGTCATCCGTCTGGGTCTGCTGCTGCTCGCGTTCGCCCTCATCGTGGCATTCCTGGTGCTCATGCCCCGGCGACGGCTCTGGTTCACGCCCTACGGCGCGGCCACGATGTACATCTACCTGCTGCACAGTTTCGTGCTGTTCCTCCTGCGCGAGAGCGGGGTGCTCGGCGGACCCCAGCCGGGCTGGGTGCTGCCCGCGATGATCGGGTTCAGCGCGCTGATCTCCATCGCCCTCTCGCAGCGGATCGTGCGCAGGGTGTTCCGCCCGCTGATCGAGCCGCGCGCCCGCTGGCTGTTCCGCAAGACGGCGCGCACCGACACCGGCACGATCGTGCTTCCGCACCTCGACGCGCCTGCCGGCACGCTCGCCGCCGAGCCTCCCGCAGAGCCTCCCGTGGAGCCTCCCGCCGAGCCTCCCGCAGACACACCGTCCGCAGACCCTGCCGCCGGCACGCCGCGCTAACCGCTTCGTGACGCTGTGTTGCGGTGTCCGTTGCCAGCTCGACAACCCCCTGCCTAGAATCGCTGGCAGAGCGCTGGAAGGTCCACGCTCGTCGAGGATCACCCGGGAGATCACCTCATGAGCGACAACGCTGCAGACTGGAAGTTCGAAACCAAGCAGGTGCACTCCGGTGCCCAGCCCGACCCGACCACCAATGCCAGGGCCACCCCGATCTACCAGACCACGTCCTACGTGTTCGACAACGCCCAGCACGCGCAGAACCTGTTCGCACTCGCCGAATTCGGCAACATCTACACCCGGATCATGAACCCGACCCAGGCCGTCGTCGAAGAGCGCGTCGCCGCCCTCGAAGGGGGCACCGCAGCTCTGCTCCTGGCCTCGGGCCAGGCCGCCTCCACGTTCGCGGTGCTGAACATCGCCCAGGCCGGCGACCACATCGTCTCGTCTAGTTCGATCTACGGCGGAACCTACAACCTGTTCAAGTACACGCTGGCCAAGCTGGGTATCGAGACGACCTTCGTCGAGAACCAGGACGACCCCGACGAGTGGCGCCGGGCGCTGCGCCCCAACACCAAGCTCTTCTTCGCCGAGACCATCGGCAACCCCAAGATCAATGTGCTCGACATCCGTCTCGTGGCCGATGTGGCGCACGCCGGCGGGGTGCCGCTCATCGTCGACAGCACCATCGCCACCCCCTACCTGATCCGCCCGTTCGAGCACGGCGCGGACATCGTCGTCCACTCGGCGACCAAGTTCCTCGGCGGCCACGGTGCCGTCATCGGCGGCGTCATCGTCGACGGCGGCACGTTCGAATGGTCCAAGAACGTGGAGAAGTTCCCCGGCCTCACCGAGCCGGACCCGTCCTACCACGGCGTCAGTTACACGGGCGCGGTCGGCGACGGCATCGCCTACATCATCAAGGCGCGCGTGCAGCTGCTGCGCGACCTCGGATCCGCGATCGCCCCGGCGAGCGCCTGGCAGCTCATCCAGGGCATCGAGACTCTCAGCCTGCGCATCGAACGCCACGTGCAGAACGCCCAGGACATCGCGGAGTGGCTCGAGAACCACCCCGACATCGCCTCGGTCAACTACGCCGGCCTGCCGTCGAGCCCCTGGTACGCCGCCGCCAACACCTACGCGCCCCGCGGTGTCGGCGCCGTGCTGTCCTTCGAGTTGAAGGGCGGAGTGGATGCCGGCCGCGCCCTCGTCGACAACCTTTCCCTGTTCAGCCACCTGGCCAACATCGGCGACGTGCGGTCGCTCGTCATCCACCCGGCCTCGACCACGCACGCGCAGCTCACCCCGGAGCAGCAGCTCACGGCCGGTGTGACGCCGGGCCTTGTGCGCCTCTCCGTCGGCATCGAGAACATCGCCGATCTGAAGGCCGACCTCGAGACCGGCCTGGCGGCCGCCCGCGCGGTTGTGCAGGCATCCCGCGCCAACGCCTGACACGCCCCCAGCCGCTGCCAATCCGGATGGGTATCCCCCCCCCCCCCCCGGGGGGGGGGGTAACAAATTCGACGGAGTTTTTNCAGGCCAAAATCGCCAAAATCTCCGTCGAATTCGTTCGGGTGGCGAGCTGATTCGGCTTCGCCGAGTGCGAACAGAGTGGAAACCCAGTGGAAAACCCAGTGGAAACCGAGTGGAAACCCAGTGCAACCCGAATGGAAACCGGGTGCAGCCCGAGTGTCGGCCGGGTACTCCGCGGCGACGGCCGGGCGTGCGGTGCGCTGACCAGGTGGTGCGGTGACAATAAGCCGGAAAGGCTGTTCACCCGGCAGAATAGGGAGCCTATGGACTGGCAATATTCGGCAGACACCGTCCCGTCGAGCTTCGTGACCGAAGCCCAGGCTCGGTCGCTGCTCGGAAAACCCCCGGCGACGGGTGCGTGGCGCGACGGCGACCCCGTGGGGAACCGTCGTTTCCTCGACGTCGGTGCGCTGCACTTTGAGGCGGGCAGCAGCCTCGGCGCCGTGCGGATCGCCTACGAGACGTGGGGCGAACTGTCCCCGAGCGGCGACAACGCCGTGCTCGTGCTGCACGCCCTCACCGGCGACAGCCACCTGGTCGGCCCGGCCGGCCACGGCCACCCGACTGCGGGCTGGTGGAGCAGGATCGTCGGCTCCGGCCTGGCCATCGACACCGACCGCTGGTTCGTGGTTGCCCCGAACATGATCGGTGGCTGCCAGGGCAGCACCGGACCGGCCTCCCTCGCCCCGGACGGCTCCGAATGGGGCACCCGCTTTCCCTACCTCACCATTCGCGATCAGGTCGCCGCGCAGGTCGCCTTCTCCGACCGTCTCGGCATCGACCGTTGGGCCGCCGTCGTCGGCGGCTCGATGGGCGGGATGCACGCGCTCGAGTGGGCCATCGAGCATCCGTCCCGGGTCGCCCGCCTGGCAATCCTCGCGGCACCGCCGGTGACGACCGCCGACCAGATCGCGCTGAATTCGGTGCAGATCGAAGCCATCCGCAGCGACCCGCTCTTCCGCTCCGGCGACTACTACGACGCCGCGGATGGCGATGGCCCGACCCGCGGCCTCGCCCTGGCCCGGCGGATGGCGCTGCTGAACTACCGCAGCTCCGAGGAGCTCAACCTGCGCTTCGAGCGCGGCTGGCAAAGCGAGATCAGTCCGCTCGGCGCGGGCGGCCGGTTCGCCGTCGAGTCCTACCTCGATTTCCACGGCAACAAGTTCACCCGGCGGTTCGACGCGAACAGCTACATCGTGCTGGTCGAGGCCATGAACTCGCACGACATCGGCCGCGGCCGCGGCGGTGTCGCATCCGCCCTCTCCCGCATCGATGCTCTCAGCGTCGTCGTCGGCATCGACAGTGACCGCCTCTTCCCCCTCGAGGGCCAACAGGTCATCGCCGCCCACCTGCAGGGCAACATCGACGACACGGATGCCGTCACGCTCCACTCCGGCTTCGGCCACGACGGTTTTTTGATCGAGAACGAGGCCATCGGCGCGCAACTTCTGCGCGTTCTGACCCGTCCCGCTCCCTCGCATCGAGCGTGACACGGTCCCGGATCAAGACGACGTCGACCGGCAGGCCACGGAACGCGACACCCTCGTGAACCGAGTCGTGCCCGTGAATGAGACGTACCCTGAATCGAGACGTACCCGATGAGAGGACACGCGCCATGAAACCCGGTTCCGTTATCATGTTGATCTTTGGCGCGATCCTCTCTCTGCTCGGCTTCTCGCTGGCCCTGGCCGGGGCGATGACCGCCGTGGTCAACGCGCAGGGCGAGGACGGCTACCTCACCAGCCCCGCCCGCTCGTTCTCGGTACAGTCGTTCGCGCTCACCTCGCCCCGGATCGGCTCGATCGGGCTCCAGGACGTCCCGGCGGACATCGGCAGTCTCCGACTCCGCGCGCTCTCCACCTCCACAGCGGACGTCTTCATCGGCGTCGCGCCTCAGGCCGACGTCGACCGCTACCTGGCCGGGGTGAATGCCACCGAGCTGCGCGACCTGAACATCAATCCCTTCCGTGCGGTGTACCGCGACATTCCGGGCAGCCGCGCTCCCGAGGCCCCCGGCGCCCAGGACTTCTGGGTATCCTCCGCCGAGGGTCCCGGCACTCAGGAGATCGACTGGGACCTGACGAGCGGCAGCTGGGCGGTCGTCGTAATGAACGAGGATGCCAGTCCCGGCGTCTCGGTCGCCCTGCAAGCCGGCATTCGCCTCGGGTTCCTCGCCCCGCTGGCGGTGGGGCTGCTTCTGGTCGGCCTGTTCATCCTTCTCATCGGCCTGGTGCTGACCGTGTTCGGAGCAATCGGCCTGGGCCGCGGCACACTGCCCGCAACCGGGCCCGGCGCCACGCCCGACACACCGCTC
This sequence comes from Cryobacterium sp. M25, assembly GCF_002929635.1. Classification (NCBI taxonomy): domain Bacteria; kingdom Bacillati; phylum Actinomycetota; class Actinomycetes; order Micrococcales; family Microbacteriaceae; genus Cryobacterium; species Cryobacterium sp. M25. The sequence continues at coordinate 19,584 of NZ_PJJU01000042.1, forward strand.
GGAGCAGCAACTTTCGTCGGAGCAGGCCCACCCGGGGCGACCGCGGTCCCTGCCCATCCCGGTGAGCGGACGTTTCCCGCCCGGTTGACCGGAACCCTCGACGAGGGGCTGTCCCGCTGGTTGTGGTTGGTGAAGTGGATCCTGATCTTCCCGCACGTGGTGGTGCTGCTGTTCCTCTGGTTCGGGTTTGTCGTCACCACCATCGTCGCCGGGTTCGCCATCCTGTTCACCGGTCGATACCCGACGGCCCTCTTCCAGTTCAACGTCGGGGTGCTGCGCTGGAGCTGGCGGGTGTCCTTCTACGCCTACTCGGCGCTCGGCACCGACCGGTACCCCCCCTTCAGCCTGGCGTCGTCGGCCGACTATCCCGCCGATCTGCAGGTCGATTACCCGGAGCGCCTCTCGCACGGGCTCGTTCTGGTCAAATGGTGGCTGTTGGCGATTCCGCACCTGCTGATCGTGGCGGCCTTGACCGGAAGTGCGACGATCTGGCGGAACGACGAGGGCGACTCGGTCTCGAACACCGTCCCGTCCCTGATCGGGGTCCTGGTGCTGATCGCCGCGGTCATCCTCCTCTTCACCGGCCGGTACCGGCGCAGCCTGTTCGATCTGATCCTCGGCATCGACCGCTGGATCTTCCGGGTGGCCGTTTACACCGCCCTGTTCCGCGACGAGTACCCGCCGTTCCGCCTCGACCAGGGCGGCGCCGACACCCCGGAGGCCGCGGTCACACGAGCACCGATCGCACCCGCCGCACCTGCCGGCGGAGCGGCGTCGAGCACGCCCTGAGTCGCCGGTCACGCCCGTCGGGAACGCCGTCGGCCGCGCGGACGCCGACGGATGCCACGGAGCGCGCGGGGGAACGGACACCGGGCCGGTAGGGTTCTGTATAGAGGGCAAATGGGGTGAGAGCGCCGCTATGCAACGAATCTACAAGGAACGTGACCGTCTGCTCCGCAGAGCGGCTCGCCTGTGCGGATTGGCCGGCTCGGCCGCTGCGCTCCTCGCGATGCTCGTCCCGGGCGGCTTGACCGTGAGCACCCTGGCCCGGAGCCTGCCACTGCTGCTGCTGCTGGTGGCCGGCCAGTACCTGCTCGGCCGGTCCGGCCGGATGCGCTGGGTCGCCTTGATCCTGGTCTCCGGCATCGCCGTGATCCTGCTCGTGGGCTGGTCGGGCCAGCGTGCCACCGGCCTGAACCTCGTCGAGCAGGCCATAATCGGCGGCATCGCCGCCGGAGCCCTGAGCTGCGTCGCCCTCGTGCTCGTGGTCAGCGCCGCCCGCCTGCTGGTGCTGTTCCTGGTATTCGGTGCGACCGTTGCCAGCGTGCTCGTCGCCACCCGCGCCTCGTCCGACGCCACCGTGCCCCTCCTGCTCACCCTCAGCGTCTGGCTTGCCATCGCCCTGGTGGCCTGGTGGCTGGCCCAGAGCGTGCCGCGCGTCATGGCGCGCATCGCCTTCATCGGCCGCGCCCACCTCGCCGAGCGCCATGCCAGCGAGCTCGAAGCCCAACGCCGGCAGGATGCCCGGCTGCTGCACGACACCGTGCTGGCCACCCTCACCCTCCTCGCGCACTCCGGCGTCGGCGTCAGCCCGGCCGCACTGCGCCAACAGGCCGGCGACGACGCCCGGTTGCTGCGGCAGCTACGGCTCGGCGGCCTCCCCACCCCGCGCCGCTCCGGGGTCTACACGCTCGAGCCGGCCACCGAGTCAATGCTCGGCAGCACCCTCGAATCGGTCAAGCAGCGGTTCGGGCGGATGGGCCTCGATGTGGACTGGCACGGCAGCGGACAGGTTCTTCTGCCCAGCGACGTGCTCGACTCCTTCCTCCTCGCCCTCGGCGAGTGCCTCGAGAACGTGCGACGTCACGCCGGCGTCGCCCGCGCCGACGTGACGATCACTGATGACGACACAACCGTGCGCGCCATGGTCACCGACGCAGGGGTCGGCTTCGACCTCAGCGGCGTCAGCGCCGAACGCCTCGGTTTCGCCGAATCGGTCGTGGCCCGCCTGCGCGACGTGGGCGGCAACGCCCGCCTCTTCTCCTCCCCCGGCTCCGGCACCACGGTCGTGCTCGAGGTGCCCAAGTGACCGTCCCCGGCATCGTCGACGCCCGCCGCCGTGACGCGCGCCGCGCTGCGGCGGCGGGCGGGCCCGACCAGCCGAGCAATCAGGACCGCCAGGAACGCCGGGCTTACCGGCGCAGTTTCCGACGCCCCGAACGCACCGAGCAGACCACCCGCGCCAACCAGAGCGGCCTGGGTGGCCGCCACCTCGGCATCGGCCTGACGTTCAGCGGCGGCTTCATCACCCTGTTCCTGTTCGGGCAGTTCGCCGTGCAGTGGTCCGAATATCCCGACCCGACGCCCAGCCTCATCGCGTGGGGTCTCCTGATGGCGACCACGGTCCTGGCACTGATCACGGTGCAGCGCCTTTCGGCTCGGATGCCGGACCGGCTGTTCGCCGCGGCCATCGCCGCCGGCGCCGCCGTGGTGGTGCTCGACCTGATCGGGTCGTGGGGCGAAACCGACTCCGGCGTCTACCCGACCGCCGCCGCCGCCGTCGGCACCCTGCTCATCTCCCTGGCCACCGTGCGCCGCGGGCACGACCTCGTCTCGGCCGCGATGGCGCTCGGCCTGCTTCTCTTCCTCGGGGCGCTCACCGAGGAGCGAGCCGATCCGCTCACCTTCGCCCCCGACCTCCTTGCGATCAGCCTCGCCATCCTGCCTCCGCTGCTCGGCGTCGCCACGGTGCGGGGATTCCGCCGGATGGCCCAGCGCGAGCTCGACCTGGTGCTGGTGCAGAGCACCATCTCCCAGCCGCAGTTCGCGGTGGGGATGTTCGCCTCCGAGGAACTCGCCCGCATCGACCTCGACGCGGAGACTCTGCTCGACGACGTCGCGAAGGGTCGCACGGCGCTGCCGCTGAGTTCCGAGAAGTCGACGACGGCGGCAGACCTCGCCACGCAACTGCGGCTGCACCTGATCCGGGGCCGCCGGGAGACCTGGCTGCACCACGCGATCACCGAGTCCGAGTTCCTGGGACCGTCCGTCGGCCTGCACGACCCGGCGGGGCTGGCCGGCATGCTCGACCCCGACCAGCGCGATGCCCTTCTGCGCACGATCTGGCTGCTGATCAGCGACACAACCCGCGACGAGGCATCCGTTTCGCTCTCTCTCGGACCGATCCGACCCACGCACGGCGTCTCCGCTCGCCAGAAGTTACGATTTCCGATCGAATTGACCACGACGGGTGTGCCACGGCGTCGAGTGGACCCCGAGACGTGGCAAGCTATCCGAATAGTCGGCCCTCACGTCGATTCCAGCCGGGACGGAAGTCTGCATCTGGAAATCGAATGCAGTATCGACAATCCCGCGGATGCTTAGGGTCCGTGGAACTACGCTGTTGAGCTTCTCATTCGGGGCCAGAAGCACAAGGAGACAGAAGTGACGAACACAACCACGTTGAGCACTGAGGCGCCGAGCAAGGACAACCCCATCCGGTTGGCCCTCGTCGACGACCACCGCATGCTGTTGGGGGCCCTCACCGAGTGGATCCGGGGGGCCGCGGACGACATCAACATGGTCGCCGCCGTCACCACCTGGCCCGAGCTGCTCACCCACCCCGAATTTCCCGTCGACGTCGTGCTCCTCGACCTCGACCTCAAAGACAACATCCCGGTCTCACTGAAGATCTCGACGCTCAAGACGGCCGGCGTGAAGACGGTGTTGATGAGCACCTACTCCGAGGCCGGGCTCGTGCGCGAGGCGCTGGCTGCCGGTGCGCTCGGTTACCTGGTGAAGAGCGAAGAGGCAACGATGATCGTCGAAGCGATCCGCTCCGCCTATGACGGCGACTCCTTCATTTCGGCCGAACTGGACGAGGCCCTCAACAACGGCGCGAACGGCGGTTCTCCCCGCCTCAGCGCGCAGGAGCGCCGGGTGATGGCCCTCTACGGCGCGGGCGAGCCGGTCAAGGCCGTCGCGCACCAGCTCGGCATCTCCGAGGAGACCGCCAAGAGTTACCTCAAGCGCATCCGGGAGAAGTACCGTCTCGCGGGCTTCGACGTGGGAACCAAGGTCGCCCTGCGCAAGCGCGCCATCCACGACGGCATCCTGCTCCAGGGCGACTGACTTCGGCACTGCCGAAGGGCCCGGCTGCCGAACGGCCCGGCTGCCTCGCGCCGATCCAGACCGGGGCGACGTAGCCGAAGTCGCCCGCGATGGCGAGGCCGTGAGCAGGTATGGTTCCAGAGTACGGGGCCGGTGGCCCGAACGAATTCGACGGAGATATTGCTCTAAGCAGCGCGTTTGGGCTCAAAAACGAGGGTTTGACCCAGAATCTCCGTCGAATTAATTAGACGCCCGGCACGGCGTTCCGCCGGGGTCAATCAGCGCCCCGCGGTATGGTCGGCTCTGACTCCCGGAGAGCGATGCAACCAGATGGGATTCACCTGGCTACGCGGCCGGTGTGGCGGCCGCCGATGCTGCGGCCTCGGCCAGCACCGCCTCGAGGCGCTCGACCTTCCCGGTCAGCTCCCCGGTGCGGCGGCCCCGGATGTCGGCCTTGAGCACCAGGGACACCCGCGGCCCCCAGGCTCCGACGGCTTCAGTGGCGGCCTTGACCACCGCGAAGACCTCGTCCCAGTCGCCTTCGATGGTGGTGAACATCGAATCGGTGTGGTTGGGCAGCCCGGATGCGCGCACGATGCGCACGGCCGCGGCGACCGCGTCGTGCACCGACCCTTCGTCATCGTGGGAGCCGGACGGGGCGACGGAAAATGCAACCAGCATGGGGTTACTCCTTCTGATAGGGGGTGGGTGGGAACAGGATCTGCCACACGGCCCAGCCGAGCAGCACGACCTCCAGCGCGTTGCGCACGGTCAGCACCAGCACCAGAGCCGGGTCTGCCACAAGCAGGCGGTCGTAGAAGTGCGGGTAGACGAGTTGGGTCAGGGCCGCGATGACAAGCCCGAGCACGGCCGGGAGCCGCCAGGCAGGCCCCCGCACCAGCAGCCCGAAAATGATGGGCGCGGCCAGCCAGGTCGTGAACTGCGGCGAGCCGACCTTGTTGACGACGATCAGGGTCAGCACCAGGGCCAGCGCCAGCGGCGGGAACAGGCCGGCCGGTTCGGCGCCTGCACGCATCCGCTGGCAGGCCAGGAGCACCACGGCCAGCCCGCAGAGGGCGAGCAGGGGGGTCATCGCCACGATGGCGACGTTCGTGCCGGTGCCGATGATCTGGAAGGTGAGGATCTGCCGGTCGTAGTAGAGGTAACTGCCCGGCAGACCCAGCGCGGCCGGCCACATCCAGAGGCCGGCGACCGGGGACTCGATCTGGATGCCGCGGTTCGTCTGCTCGCCGACGAAGCTGAGCACGTTCGGCCCGCTGCCGAGCCCGAGCGCCACCAGCACGATGCCCAGGCTCGTCCCGGCCGCGGCGACGAGCACCCGCCAGCGGTCCTTCGAGACGACGAATAGCGCGATCACCAGGGCCACCGGCCAGATCTTCACCCAGGTGACCAGAGTCAGCAGCACGGTGCCCCAGACCGGCCGGGCGCCGACGAACAGCAGTGCGGCGATCGCCAGCGGCACGGTGACCGCATCGATCCGGGCGAGGGCGACGGGCCCGAGCAGCAGCAGGAAACCCAGCCACCAGGCCGCCGCGGCCAGGGCACGCCGGTTGCGGCCCCGCCCGAGCAGCAGCGCGAAGGTCCCGGCGTTCAGCAGGGTCACGAGCCCGAGCCAGCCGGCGGCGTAGAGGTCGGGGCCGAACGCGAGCGGCGCCAGGATGGGCAGGAGGGCCAGCAGCGGGTAGACGAAGCCGGTGGTGATGCCCACGACGTCGGCACCGGATGCCGCGTCGGTCGCCCAGCCGAGGTAGACGACCTCCACATCGCCCAGCGGCCAGCCGGGGGACGCGAAACAGAGCCACCAAAGCACGCCGTGCACCAGTGCGAAGCCGGCCCAGAGCAGCGTTCGCGATGTCGGCACGCCGGCTCCGGCGGCCAGGTGTTCTGCGACGGATTGGGGCACGCTCCACCTTCGCACACCCCCACGGCTCCGCCGCCGCACCGGGACAGTCAGCGCGGGGCCCAGCGCGGCGGTCAACGCGAGCCGATCAGGTCCGCGATCGTGGCCGGCACCGCGCCGGCGATGTCGAGCGCGGTGATCGGACCTCCGTTGGACGCCCGGGCCGCTGCCCGGGCGTGCACCAGGGCGGCCGTCGCCGCGAGATGGGCCGGCGCGGCGGCATCCGTCTGGATCGCCCGTGAATGCGTGGCCAGGAGGGCGCCGAGGATGCCGCCGAGCACGTCCCCGGATCCGGCCGTCGCCAGCCAGGAGGGCGCCTTCGACACCGTCAGCCGGGTGCCGTCGGGCGCCGCGATCCAGGTGACGCTTCCCTTGAGCAGCACCGTGACGCCGAGGCCGGACGCGGCGCGCACGGCCCACTCTCCCGGCGCAGCGGCCACCTCGGAGCCGGCCACCGACTCGCCCTGCGGGGAGAGCAGGCGGGTAAGCAGCCGGGCGAGTTCGCGGTAGTGCGGGGTGATCACGACGGGCCCGGTCGCCCGGCCGACCAGGTCGAGGGCCCCGGCATCGCACACCGTGGGCAGCCCCTCGGCCAGGGCACCGAGCAGCGCGGCCTCGGTCACCCGGTCGCGCGCGGCGGCGTCCTGGCCCGAGCCGAGCAGCCAGGCCTGCACCTGCCCGGGGGCGGTGACGGCCTCCGGGCGGCGCTGCAGCACCAGGTCGGACGCCCGTCTCGGGCCGAGGTAGCGCACCATCCCGACCCCGGTGCGGAGGGCCGCCTCGACTCCGAGCACCGCGGCCCCGGGGTACTCGTCGGAGCCCGTGCGCACGCCCAGCACGCCGCGGCGGTACTTGTCGTCGTCCGCCCGGGGAACCGCGATCCGCTCGCGCGCCCGTGCGTCGTCCCATTCCAGCCATCCCCGTGGTTCGCTCATGCACTCACGATAGGTTGTTTTGAGTGCGTCGGGCCGGCCGCTTCGCCCGCGCACTCGACCCTTGGGGGAAATCCGTGGCTGTTGCCGCCCTGTTCGAACCGTTCACCGTGCGCGGCGTCACCCTGCGCAACCGCATCTGGGCGGCGCCGATGTGCCAATACGCGGTGCAGGAGAAAGACGGCGTCCCGCGGGACTGGCACCTCGTTCACCTGGGCGCGCTGGCCGCGGGCGGCGCCGGCCTGATCCTGGTCGAGGCAACCGCGATCAGCCCGGAGGGCCGCATCTCCTACGCCGACACCGGCCTCTGGAACGCGGAACAGACCGCCGCCTGGGCACCGATCGTGGCCTTCCTTCATGCGCAGGGCGCGAAGGCCGGCATCCAGCTTTCCCACGCGGGGCGCAAGGCTTCCGTCTGGCCGGCCTGGGGCGGAGACCGGCACGGCACCATGGCGACGGATGACGGCGGCTGGCCGACCGTGTCGGCCTCGGCCGTGCCGTTCCCCGGCTACGCACCGCCCGTGGCCCTCGATGCCGCGGGCATCCTGGGAATCGTTGACGGGTTCGCGTCCGCCGCGCTCCGGGCGGTGGAGGCCGGGTTCGACGTCGTGGAGCTGCACGCGGCGCACGGCTACCTGCTGCACCAGTTCCTGTCCCCGCTGAGCAACCGGCGCACCGACGGGTTCGGCGGCGTGCTGCCGAACCGGGCCCGCCTGCTGCTTCAGGTCGTGGCCGCCGTGCGCGCGGCCATCGGCGAGGAGCGCGCCCTGTTCGTGCGGTTCTCCGCCACCGATTACACCCCGGGCGGCTGGACCGAAGACGAGACGGCCGAGGTCGCCGGCTGGGCCGCGGCCGCCGGCGCCGACTTCTTCGACATCTCCTCCGGCGGCAACGTGACCGGGGTGCGCATCCCGCTGGGTCCCGGCTACCAGGTGCCGCTCGCCGAGCACGTGAAAACGGCGGCGGATGTGCGGGTCAGCGCCGTCGGGCTGATCACCACCGCGCACCAGGCCGAGCAGATCGTGGCATCCGGTCGGGCCGACGCGGTCCTTCTGGGCCGCGAACTTCTGCGCGACCCGCACTTCCCGCTGCGGGCCGCCCACGAGCTCGGCGCCGGCGTGGACTACTGGCCGCCGCAGTACCTGCGCGCCCGGTGGCCGGCCTCCTGAGAACGGCTACAGGCGCCGGGTCGCGTCCTGCACTTCGCCGACCAGCTCTTCGATGATGTCCTCGAGGAACAGCACCCCCACGGTCTCACCGGTCGCGGTGAACGAGCGCGCCAGGTGCGCGCCCGAACGCCGCATGGTGGCCAGGGCATCTTCGAGGTCGGTGTCCTCGAAGATCGACGCCAGCAAACGGATGCGCTTGCCCGGGATCGGCTCCGCGTAGCTGCCCTGCCCGACCGAGGTGGCCGTGTCGCCGTCGAGGTCGATGACGTCCTTCAGGTGAACGTACCCGGTCGGTTCACCGGACTCGTTCACCAGCACATAGCGGGAGAAACCGTGTCTGGTGACGGCCTTCTCCACGTCTGCGGGGGTGGCCGCCTCGGGCAGGCTGATCAGGCCATCGAGGTTCACCGCGACGTCCCGCACCTTGCGGGTGGTGAACTCGAACGTGGCGCTGAGTGCCCCGGTGCCGTCCCGCAGCACGCCCTCCCGGGTCGACTGGGAGACGATGGTCGCCACCTCGTCCAACGTGTAGGTGCTGGTGGCCTCCTCCTTGGGCTGGACCCCGAACATTCGCACCACCAGGTTGGCGGTGGCGTTGAGCGTCACGATCACGGGCTTGACCAGGCGGCCGAAGAAGACGAGCGGCGGGGCGAGCACGAGCACGGCCCGGTCGGGGATGGAGAACGACAGGTTCTTCGGCACCATCTCACCGAACACGACGTGCAGGTAGGAGACCAGCAGCAGCGTGATCACGAAGGCGATCACTCCGATGGCCTCCTCCGGTAGCGGGGTCAGGCCCAGCGGGATCTCGAGCAGGTGGTGGATCGCCGGCTCCGAGACGTTCAGGATGAGCAGCGAGCAGACCGTGATGCCCAGCTGGGTGGTCGCCAACATGAGGGTGGCGTGTTCCATCGCCCACAGCGCTGTGATTGCGCGCTTCTTGCCGGCCTCGGCGAGAGGTTCGATCTGGGACCGGCGCGCGGAGATAACCGCGAATTCCGCGGCGACGAAGAAGGCGTTGGCCGCGAGCAGCACGACCAGCCAGACCAGCCCCGCCCAGTCACTCATGGTCACTCACCGTGCGCTCCATACCGTTCTTCTTGCGGTCACCCTTTTTGTCCAACTTTTTTTCGGATTTCTTGTCGGTCCTGGTACCGCGGTCGCCCCGGGCAGGCCCGCCGCCCTCCTCGGGCTCGACGGGCTCGCCGCAGGGTGTGAAGCGGAGCCGGTCGATCCGTCGGCCGTCGAGGCGTTCCACCGACAGCACGCCGCCGGCCAGCTGCACGACGTCGCCGACCACGGGCAGGCGACCCAATTCGCTCATCACGAACCCACCCACGGTTTCGTAGGGGCCGTCCTCCGAGATCACGATGCCCGTGCGGTCGAGCAGCTCGTCCGGGCGGAGCATGCCGGGGAATGTCAGAGAGTCGGTAGACAACACCACACCGGCGCGGGTGCGGTCGTGCTCGTCGGCAACCTCTCCGACGAGTTCCTCGACCAGGTCCTCGAGCGTGGCCACTCCGGCCGTGCCGCCGTATTCGTCGACGACGATGGCCATCTGGTAACCGCGGCCGCGCAGCTCGACCAGCAGTCCGTCGAGTTTCATGGTCTCGGGCACCCGGATGGCCTCGGACTGCAGGGCCGATACCGGGACATCCGCCCGGCGACGTCGGGGAACGGCCACGGCCTGCTTCACGTGCACGATCCCGACGATGTCGTCGACGCCCTCGTCGACGACGGGGAAGCGGGAATACCCGGTTTGGCGGGTGAGGTCGATGACGGCCTGGGCGGAGGCGGTGCGCTCGATGCTGGCCACCCGCGGGCGGGGCGTCATCACGTCCGAGGCGGTATGCCCGGAGAAGAGCAGCGTGCGGTGCAGGAGCGTGGCGGTGTCTTTCTCCAGCAGCCCGGCACTGGCCGAGCGCCGCACGAGGGAGGACAGCTCCTCCGCGGTGCGCGCCCCGGACAGCTCTTCCTTCGGCTCGATCCCGATCGACCGCAGCACACCGTTGGCGCTGCCGTTGAGCACGACGACGGCCGGTTTGAACACGGTCGTGAACAGTGTCTGGAACGGGATGACCAGCTTCGCGGTCTGCACGGGCAGGGCGAGGGCGAAATTCTTCGGCACCAGCTCGCCGATGATCATCGAGGCGAGTGTGGCGACGATGACCGCGGTCGTGACCGCGACGACCGGCACCACCGCCGGGGACAGCCCCAGGCCGATCAGCGACGGCGACAGCAGCATGGTCAGAGCCGGCTCCATGGTGTAACCGGTGAGCAGGGTGGTGAGGGTGATGCCCAGTTGAGCGCTAGAGAGGTGCGTCGAGGTGATCCTGAGTGCGGCGATGGTCAGGCCGAGTCGGGTCTCTCCTCGATCGCGGCGGGCCTCGAGCTCCGACCGGTCCAGGTTGACCAGGGCGAACTCGCTGGCGACGAACAGGCCGGTGCCGACGGTGAGGAGGAGCCCCGCGGCGAGCATGATCCACTCATACATGGCGGACCTCGACGACGGCGGCACCGAAGTTCATGACCGAGACGCCGTTCGGGTGACGGGAAGAATTTCCGGGCGAGAAACCGGGCGCATGCGCAGGAGGGGGGTCGTCCATTATTCCTCCCAGTCTACCGCCCGGCACCGAGGCCACGAGTCGGTCCCGGGTGTCAGGCCCCCCACCTCTACCAGGAGACGGGCAGGGCCTTGCCCTCCTCGTAGCCGGCCGCCGACTGGATCCCGATTAGCGAACGGGTGTGGAACTCTGCGACCGAGGTCGCGCCCGCATAAGTGAACGAGCTGCGCACGCCGGAGGTGATCATGTCCAGCAGGTCCTCGACGGACGGCCGTAGCGGGTCCAGGTAGATCTTCGAGCTGGAGATCCCCTCGGCAAAAAGCGTCTTGCGGGCCAGCTCGTAGGCGTCGAGGCGGTCGAACCGCTGGCGCACAGCCCTGGTGGAGGCCATCCCCCAGCTCTCCTTGTAAATGCCGCCGGCGGCGTCCCGGTCGAGCAGGCCGGGTGCCTCGATCGTGCCGGCGAACCAGGATCCGATCATGACGGATGCCGCGCCGGCGGCGAGCGCGAGCGCCACGTCGCGCGGGTAGCGCACCCCGCCGTCGGCCCAGACGTGCGCTCCGAGTTCCCGGGCGGCGGCGGCGGTCTCGAGCACGGCCGAGAACTGGGGGCGGCCGACCGCCGTCATCATGCGCGTGGTGCACATGGCGCCGGGGCCGACGCCGACCTTCACGATGGTGGCGCCGGCGCCGACGAGGTCACCCACGGCATCCGCGGTCACGACGTTGCCGGCCACGATGGGGATGCCGAGGCCCAGGTCGGCGACGATCTCGATCGCCCGCGCCATGCCGCCCTGGTGGCCGTGCGCGGTGTCGATCACGAGAACGTCGACCCCCGCGGCGACGAGCGCCCGGGCCTTGGCCGCGATGTCGCCGTTGATGCCGACCGCCGCGGCCACGCGCAGTCGGCCCTGCGCGTCCAGCGCGGGCTGATACAGGGTGGAGCGAAGCGCGCTCTTGCGGCTGAGGGTGCCGATCACCCGGCCGTGGTGCTGCACGGTGGCGAAGTCGAGCTCGGCCGCGGTCATCACGTCGAACGCGCGGCGCGGGCCTTCGATATCGTCGGCGTCGAGGGAGGTCATCGTGCCGTGCAGGAGGTCTCCGAGGAGCGCGTCGGGCAGCGCCGTCGCCAGCCGGGACGCGTCGATGGCACCCAGGTAGTCGCCGTTCTGGTCGTTGATGACCAATCCCTGGCCGGCCACAGCCGGCACCTGCCGCAGGGCGAGCGCCACGGTGTCCCCCGGGGCGAAGTTGAAGGGGGTGTCGAAGCGGGTGGATTGGGCCTTGACCCAGCGAATCGCGGCGTCGAGATCCTGCAGGTGCATGTCCTGCGGCAGCACGCCGAGCCCGCCGCGGCGAGCGAGCGCGGCCGCCAGGCGCGGCCCGGTGACCGAGTTCATGTTCGCCGAGACGATGGGGATGGTGGCGCCGCTGCCGTCGCCCGGGGCGAGGGAGACATCGAGACGGCTGCTCACATCCGATTGACTCGGCACAAGGAAGACGTCGGAATACGTGAGGTCGTGGCTGGGTACCGCTCCATAGAACTGCATGGAAATAACGCTAGCGCCCCGCGCGGATGCCCGCAGCCAGGCCCGAGGGGATTAGGCTGGACGGGCAGACCGCGCCGGGCGTGCACGACCGCTCGGGACATTCAAAATCAACGTAGAGAGTGGGAACCGGCTGTGTCAAGCCAGTTGACCGGTAGTGGGTCCGACGAGACGACGTCGGGTGAATTCGGAGCGAACGAGTGGCTCGTCGACGAACTGTACGATCGGTACCTCGTCGACAAGAAGCTGGTGGACGAGTCCTGGTGGCCCGTCCTCGAGAGCTACCACCGGACCGCGAACGGCCGCAGCGACGGTTCAGAGGCTCCCGCGAGCAGCGCACCCGCAGGCGACGCGCCCGCCGTGATCGCTCCCGACGTGACCACACCCGCGGCAAGCGCCCCCGCAACCCCGGCCGCCTCAGCGGCGGAGCCGGCCCCGATCACGGCACCCATCCCCGTCGTCGGCGGGCAGCGCACCGCGCGCACGACGTCCAGCGCGCCCAAGCGGGTCCCCGTGCCGGCCGACATTCCGATCACGAACTCGCAGCCGACCGCCGCCGAGGCCACCGAGGTCGACGTCGTCACCCCGCTCCGCGGCATGTCCAAGAGCCTCGCGGCGAACATGGCGGCCAGCCTGACCGTGCCCACGGCCACCAGCGTGCGCACCATCCCGGCGAAGCTCCTCATCGACAACCGCATCGTGATGAACAACCACATGAAGCGCTCGCGCGGCGGCAAGGTGTCGTTCACGCACCTGATCGGTTGGGCGCTGATCCAGGCGCTGAAGATGTTCCCCAGCCAGAACGTCTACTACAACGAGATCGACGGCAAGCCCTCGGTCATCGCCCCCGCGCACGTCGGCCTCGGCATCGCGATCGACCTGCCCAAGCCCGACGGCACCCGCTCCCTGATGGTCCCGGCCATCAAGCGCGCGGACACGATGACCTTCGGCGAGTACCTCTCCTCCTACGAAGACCTCGTCACCCGGGCCCGCAAGGGCAAGCTGACGGCGGATGACTTCTCCGGCGCCACGGTCTCCCTCACCAACCCCGGCGGCATCGGCACGGTGCACTCCGTGCCGCGCCTGATGAAGGGCCAGGGCTGCATCATCGGCGCCGGCGCCCTCGACTACCCGGCCGAGTTCCAGGGTTCCAGCGGCAAGACCCTGACCGGCCTCGCCATCTCCAAGACCATCACGCTGACCAGCACCTACGACCACCGGGTCATCCAGGGTGCCGGCTCGGGCGAATTCCTCAAGATCGTGCACGAGCTCCTGATCGGGCAGCACAACTTCTACGAGGACATCTTCTCGGCCCTGCGCATCCCGTACGACCCGATCCACTGGGCGCCCGACATCAGCGTCGACCTGGCGAGCGCCGTCGACAAGACCGCCCGCGTGCAGGAGCTCATCAACGCGTTCCGCGTGCGCGGCCACCTGATGGCCGACATCGACCCGCTCGAATACACGCAGCGCTCCCACCCCGACCTGGAAATCTCGAACCACGGGCTGACCTTCTGGGACCTGGACCGCGAGTTCGTCACCGGCGGGTTCGGCAGCAAACGCCTGATGCTCCTGCGCGACATCCTCGGCGTGCTGCGCGACTCCTACTGCCGCACGACCGGCATCGAGTACATGCACATCCAGGACCCTGCCCAGCGCAAGTGGATGCAGGAAAAGATGGAGAAGAGCTACGTCAAGCCCACTCATGACGAGCAGATGCGCATCCTCGGCAAGCTCAACGAGGCGGAGGCCTTCGAGACCTTCCTGCAGACCAAGTACGTCGGCCAGAAGCGGTTCAGCCTCGAGGGCGGCGAGTCCACCATCGCGCTGCTCGACTCGATCCTGCAGGGTGCCGCGGATGCCGGCCTCGACGAGGTCTGCATCGGCATGGCCCACCGCGGGCGCCTGAACGTGCTCACCAACATCGCAGGCAAAACCTACGGTCAGATCTTCCGCGAGTTCGAGGGCACGCAGGATCCCCGCACCGTGCAGGGCTCCGGCGACGTCAAGTACCACCTGGGCACCGAGGGCACCTTCCGTGCCACCAACGGCACGGAGATGCCGGTCTACCTGGCCGCGAACCCGTCCCACCTCGAGGCCGTCGACGGCGTCCTCGAGGGCATCGTGCGCGCCAAGCAGGACCGCAAGCCGATCGGCACCTTCTCCACCCTCCCCGTCCTCGTGCACGGCGACGCGGCCATGGCCGGCCAGGGCATCGTCCTGGAGACGCTCCAGATGTCCCAACTGCGCGGGTTCCGCACCGGCGGCACCATCCATCTGGTCGTCAACAACCAGGTCGGCTTCACCACACTGCCCGGTGACGGACGCACCTCGGTGTACTCGACGGATGTCGCCAAGACCATCCAGGCGCCCATCTTCCACGTCAACGGGGACGACCCCGAGGCCGTGGTGCGGGTTGCGGAGCTCGCTTTCGCCTACCGTCAGGAATTCAAGCGGGACGTCGTCATCGACCTCGTCTGCTACCGCCGCCGCGGGCACAACGAGGGCGACGACCCCTCGATGACCCAGCCGTTGATGTACAACCTGATCGAGGCCAAGCGCTCCGTCCGGAAGCTTTTCACCGAGGCTCTCGTCGGTCGCGGCGACATCACGCAGGAGGAATACGAGGCCTCGCACGCGGATTTCCAGGACCGCCTCGAGCGCGCGTTCATGGAGACGCACGCGGCGCAGTCCTCGTCGATCCCGATCGTCAGCGCGGCCGGTGCCGCGCCGCAGGGAATCGGTGCCGAGAAGCACGGTACCGACAAGCACGACGACGCGGTCGGGGAACCGTCCACCACCGGGGTGCCCGAAGCGGTCGTGCACCTGATCGGCGACGCCTTCCTGAACAAGCCCGCCGGCTTCACCGTGCACAATAAGCTGCAGCAGCTGATGCAGAAGCGCAACGACATGAGTCGCAACGGCAAAATCGACTGGAGCTTCGGCGAACTCCTCGCCCTCGGCTCCCTGCTGCTCGAGCGCACCCCGGTGCGCTTCGCCGGCCAGGATGCCCGCCGCGGCACGTTCGTGCAGCGTCACGCGGTGCTGCACGACCGCATCAACGGCCAGGAATGGCTGCCCTTGGCGAACCTCAGCGAAGACCAAGCCCGGTTCTGGATCTACGACTCGCTGCTCAGCGAATACGCGGCCATGGGCTTCGAGTACGGCTACTCGGTGGAACGCGCCGACGCCCTGGTGCTCTGGGAGGCGCAGTTCGGCGACTTCGCCAACGGTGCCCAGACGGTCATCGACGAGTTCGTCTCCTCCGCCGAGCAGAAGTGGGGCCAGCGGTCATCCGTTGTGCTGCTGCTGCCGCACGGCTACGAGGGCCAGGGGCCGGACCACTCGTCCGCCCGGATCGAGCGCTACCTGCAGCTGTGCGCGGAAGACAACATGACCGTCGCTCGCCCGTCGACGCCCGCGTCGTACTTCCACCTGCTGCGCCGTCAGGCCTACATGCGCCCGCGGCGCCCGCTGATCGTCTTCACTCCGAAGTCGATGCTGCGCCTGCGCGGCGCGACCAGCGAGGTGGCCGACTTCACCACCGGCCGGTTCGAACCGGTCATCGACGACGCCCGGATCACCGACAAGCCGCGCGTCAAGCGGGTGCTGTTCCTGGCTGGCAAGCTCTACTACGACCTGCTCGCCGAACTCGACAAGAACCCGAACCCGGAGATCGCGCTGGTTCGCCTGGAGCAGTTCTACCCGCTGCCCGCCGTCGAACTCAAGCAGGTCGCCGACCAGTACCCCGACGCTGAACTCGCCTGGGTGCAGGACGAGCCGGAGAACCAGGGTGCCTGGCCGTTCTTCTACCTCGAGACGAACAAGCTGGGCCCGCGCCCGGTGACCCTGTTCTCCCGGGCGGCGTCGGCGTCGCCGGCGGCGGGCTCGGCGAAGCGTCACGCGGTCGAGCAGGCCGAACTACTACGCCAGGCGCTTACCCTGTAACCTGCGCCGACAGGCAGAACCGTTCGACAGAATGGGCCGCACCGGACGCTACGGCCCAGTCCTCGACGGGTGAGTCCTGATCGACGGGCTGTGTCACCCCCGCAAGATCAGAGGCGACGACCGCGTAGCGCTGGTCATGACCCGGCGTCGAACCAATTCGACGGAGATTTTCTTCCAAAACAGCATTTCCGGATGTTTTGGGTCGGTTTTGGGCGGAATCTCCGTCGAATTCGTTCGGGACAGCGCTACTGCACGGCTTCGGACTCGAAAGACACGGCGGTCCACACTTCATCCAGCGTCACGGTCCCCTGATCATCCGGCGTCGGCACCGGAAACAACCGTCTCGGAACCGCGAACCCCTAATGCCCCTCGGCTATCAGGACTCACTCATCTAGGCTGGCCGCACCGCCCGCCGACGCATCGGCCACCGACAAGGAGATCCGCCATGCCCGCACCGCACGCGAACCGAACCGGCCAGCCCTGCTGGGCCGACCTGATGACCTCCGACCTGCCGCGCGCCCGGGAGTTCTACACCCGGCTGTTCGGCTGGACGGCCAGCGATTCCGGTTCGGAGTACGGCAACTACGTCACCTTCCGGAAGGGCGACGCGGACGTCGCCGGCATGAGCTCACAGGAGCCGGGTTCCCAACTGCCCGACGCGTGGACCACCTACCTGTCGGTGACGGATGCCGACGCCGCCGTCGCCGTCGCCCGCGCAGCCGGCGCAGCCGTGCTGGCCGAGCCGATGACGGTGGGAACCATGGGCCGCATGGCCATCCTCATGGACCCGACGGGTGCGCCCTTCGGGGTGTGGCAGGCCGACGAGTTCACCGGCTTCGACGTCTTCGGCGAGGCGGGCTCACCGGTCTGGCACGAGCTGAACACCCGCTCCTATTCCGCCGCCCTCGATTTCTACACCGAGGTGTTCGGCTGGAAACCGGTCGTCCTGAGCGACACGGAGGACTTCCGCTACAGCACGATCGGGGCGGAGGGTGAGATGGTGACGGGCGTCTTCGACGCCGCGGAACACCTGCCCGACAGCGTGCCCTCGCACTGGCAGCTCTATCTCGGGGTGCCTGACGTGCACGCGGCCGTCACGACCGTGACAGAGCTCGGCGGCACGGTCGTCCGTGAGCCGTGGACGGCGGAGTTCGGCACCTTCGCGCTGGTCACCGACCCGACCGGGGCCCTGTTCGTGCTCGGCTATGTCGACGAGCCGCTCCCCGAGGAGAAGAACATCGACGACGCCGGTGAGGAGGACGCCGACCTGCCGATCGGCTAGTGGGCGGACTGGATGGTGCGCAGCTTCAGCAACACCTGGTCGCGCAGGTCTTCGGGGGCCATTTCACGGCATGCGCGCTGCACGGCCTCGGTCAGGGTGCGCCCGACCAGGTGCTCGTCGCTGCAGTCGCTGCAGTGGGCGAGGTGCTCCTGAATGTCAGACGCGTCTTCGCCGCACAGTTCGTTGTGCAGGTATTCCTCGAGTTCGGCCTTGGCCTTCTCGCAGCCACAATCGGTCATGCTGGTGTGCTCCCGGTTCGAGTCTGGCCCGCCGCTGTTCCCAGGCCGCGCTCAAGGGCGTAACCGGCCAACAGGTCGCGCAGGAGGCGCCGGCCACGATGCAGGCGACTCATCACGGTGCCAATGGGTGTTTTCATGATTTCGGCGATCTCCTGGTAGGAGAACCCCTCCACGTCGGCGAAGTAGACAGCCAGCCGGAAGTCCTCCGGGATGGACTGCAACGCGTCCTTGACGGCGCTGTCCGGCAGGTGGTCGATGGCCTCGGCCTCCGCCGAACGATTCGCCATCGCCGTGCGGGACTCCGCGCCGCCGAGCTGCCAGTCCTCGAGATCGTCGATGGTGCCCTGGAACGGCTCACGCTGCTTCTTGCGGTACGTGTTGATGAAGGTGTTGGTCAGGATGCGGTACAGCCAGGCCTTGAGATTGGTGCCCTGCTCGAACTGTTTGAACGCAGCGAACGCTTTCACGAACGTTTCCTGAACCAGATCCTGGGCGTCGGAGGGGTTGCGCGTCATGCGCATGGCCGCGGCGTACAGCTGGTCGACAAAGGGCAGTGCCTGCTCTTCGAACAGGTCTCGCATTTCGATCGCATCGGTTGTCATCACGGACAATCCTAAGCCGTCGCGTGAAACGACCGCGGGTCGCTCCAGCACCATGGACAGCGTCACCCGGGCCTCCCTCTCTCTTTCATCACCGACTATTCTGATAACCGATGTTGATCTCGAGATATTCCAAGCCTGAGTTCGATCCCTACGGCGACACGTCGCCCGAGGTGACGGATGCCCGCTGGCCCGCTCCGACGGCCGCCGGCCCGCTCTCAGCGTCCGTGTCCCTGCCGGGGTCGAAGTCGCTGACCAACCGGGAGCTGGTGCTCAGCGCCCTCGCCGCGCATCCGTCGCTGTTGCGTGCCCCGCTGCACTCGCGGGACAGCGACTTGATGGTCGCGGCGCTGCGTCAACTGGGCACCGTCATCGAGGAGGTCCCCGGCGCCGGGGAGTTCGGTTCCGACCTGAGGATCACCCCCGGGGAGCTGCTCGGGTCGACGACCGTCGACTGCGGTCTCGCCGGCACCGTGATGCGTTTCCTGCCGCCGGTCGCGACGCTCGGCCTCGGGCCGACCACCTTCGACGGGGACGCCGGCGCACGCCGCCGCCCGATGGGCACCACCATCTCGTCCCTGCGGGCCCTCGGCGCCGACATCAACGACGACGGTCGCGGCGCCCTGCCCTTCACCGTGCACGGCACCGGCACGCTAGTCGGCGGGGAGATCACCATCGACGCGTCCACGTCGAGCCAGTTCGTCTCCGGCCTGCTGCTCGCCGCGCCGCGCTTCGGGCAGGGCCTGCACCTGCGCCATTCCGGCGAGCGCCTGCCCAGCCTGCCGCACATCGAGATGACCATCGCCACGCTGGCCCGGCGCGGCGTCACGGTGCACAGCCCGGCCGTCGGCGAGTGGATCGTGGCTCCCGGCCCGATCCAGGGCGCCGAGGTCGACATCGAACCCGATCTCTCGAACGCGGCGCCGTTCCTCGCCGCGGCCCTCGTGGCCGGGGGCAGCGTCACCATCTCCGGCTGGCCCGAGACCACGACCCAGGTCGGCGCCGACCTGGCCGACCTGCTGCCGCGCTTCGGCGCCGAGGTGTCTCGGGAGGGCGACCGGCTGACGGTCTCTGGGACCGGCCGCATCCGGGGCGTGGAGCTCGACCTGTCGACCGGCGGAGAGCTCGCGCCCACGCTCGTGGCCCTGGCCGCCCTGGCCGAGTCCCCGAGCACGATCACCGGGATCGGGCACATCCGGCACCACGAAACCGACCGGCTGGCGGCCCTCGCCGCGGAGATCAACGGGCTTGGCGGCGCCGTCACCGAGCTGCCCGACGGGTTGCAGATCGACCCGCGCCCGCTGCACGGCGGGCCGTGGAACACCTACGACGACCACCGGATGGCAACCGCAGGCGCGCTGATCGGGCTTCGCGTTCCCGGACTGCTGATCGAAAACATCGGCACGACCTCGAAAACCCTCCCCCAGTTCACCGACCTCTGGTCGGCGCTCGTTTCCGGAGTCCCGTCGTGACGTGGTGGGCGAGTGCCGACGACGATGAGCCCGAGTTCGACGAGTCGAGCGTGCGTGTGCGCCCCAACCGCAAGGGCAGCAAGCCGCGCACCAAGACCCGCCCCGACCACGAGAACGCGCTGACCGGGCGCATCCTCTCGGTCGACCGAGGCCGGTACACCGTCATGCTCGACGAGAACCTGCCTGCCGAGCGCCGGGTGACCGCCGCCCGGGCGAGCGAACTGCGAAAGCAGGCCGTCGTCACCGGCGACCGCGTCGACATCGTCGGCGACACGACCGGAGCACCGGGCAGCCTGTCCCGAATCGTGCGGATCGTGCCGCGCACGACGCTGCTGCGCCGCAGCGCAGACGACACCGACGCCGTGGAGCGAGTGATCGTCGCCAACGCCGACCAGATGCTGATCGTGGTGGCCGTTGCCAACCCGGAGCCGCGCATCCGTCTCGTCGATCGCTACCTCGTCGCCGCCTACGACGCGGGCGTGAATCCCATTCTCTGCATCACCAAGACCGACCTGGCCGACCCCACCGCCTTCCTCCGCAACTTCGCCGGCCTCGACCTGCCCGTCTTCGAGAGCCGCGACGACGCCATGCCGCTGGCGGAGATCTCCGCCGCCCTGGTCGGCCACGACACGGTCTTCGTCGGTCACTCCGGCGTCGGCAAGTCCACCCTCGTCAACGCCCTGGTGCCGAGCGCCCACCGCGCCGTCGGAGTCGTCAACACGGTGACCGGCCGCGGCCGGCACACGTCTTCGTCGACCATCTCGCTGCGACTGCAAACGGATGCCGGCCGGGGCTGGGTCATCGACACCCCCGGCGTGCGCTCCTTCGGTCTCGGCCACATCAACACCGACAACATCCTCAAGGCCTTCACCGACCTGGCCCTGATCTCCCAAAAGTGCCCGCGCGGCTGCACCCACCTGCCGAACTCGCCCGACTGCGCGATCAATGAAGCCGTTAGCGCCGGCAAGCTCGGCGAGACCGGCAAGGTGCGCCTGGACTCGCTGCAGCGCTTGCTCGCCACCTTCGCCGCCGCCCCCACCCACTAGCCCCCTGTCACCCACCACCCCCGAGCCAGCAGCCCCTGCACTGAACGAATTCGACGGAGATTTTGCTCTAGAGAGCGTTGCAGGGCCAAAAAACGGGTGCTTGACCCCAAATCTCCGTCGAATTCGTCAGGGATGGGCGGAAAATGGGTACAGGCGGGACCAGTAGCGTGGGGGGATGACCGATTCCACGCGGCTCGCGACCGGCGACCAAGCCCCTCCGTTCACCCTGTCCGACCAGGACGGGAACGCCGTGTCGCTGGCCGATTTCGCCGGCTCGAAGGTCGTCGTGTACTTCTACCCGGCGGCGATGACGCCCGGCTGCACGAAGCAGGCCTGCGACTTCCGCGACAACCTCAGCTCACTGGCATCGGCCGGCTACCAGGTGCTCGGCGTGTCGAAGGATGCCCCGGTCAAGCTGAAGAAGTTCCAGGAGACCGAGCAGCTCACGTTCGCGCTCCTCAGCGACACCGACCTCGCGGTGCACACGGGCTACGGCGCCTGGGGCGAGAAGAACCTCTACGGCAAGACCGTCACGGGCGTGCTGCGTTCCACCGTCGTGATCGACGAGACCGGCATGGTCGAGCTAGCCCTCTACAACGTGAAGGCCACCGGCCATGTCGCGAGCCTGCGCAAGAAGCTCGGCCTGCCGGCCTGACCAAACGGATGCCGCCACGCGGCCGACACAGTCCCTGCACGGTCCCTGCGCTGCCCTCACCGGCCGCAGGTGGCCCATACCGGCCCCCGGAGCGCTCGAACGCGCGTCGGGTCCACCCCGCCGCTGCCGCCGCCGGTGCGGCCCTGCTGCGCCGCTGCTGCGCCACTACTGCGGCAAGTCGTCCTCGGAGCGCGCCGACGTCGTTTCTGCGATTACGCGCCGCTGGAACAGCAGCACGAGGACCATGACCGACGGCAGAAGAAGCGCCCAGCCGAGGTCGGGCCGTGCGTAGAGCCCCTGGAAGGAGCCGATGGCGACGGCGATCTGCACCAGCTGCCAGGTGACGGCCGCGCCCCGGATCCAGGACCGGCGCCGCAGGGAGTTGACCGCGATGGCGGTCACCCAGGACGCGGCGATCAGCACGAGCACCAGGATGGCGAGGGCCGTGGCCAAGGAGGTCGGCGTCGCGATCAGCAACTCGAGAATAAGCCACGCGACCGCGACCCAGAGGAGGGCGGCCTCCGCGCAGAGGATCGCGGCGAGGAGCAGCACGGCCCGTGGCCGACGCACCCGGCCGGCCTGGTTCTCGTCGTCGCCGCTGTGGTCTGACCGTGCATTCACAGAGATATCCCATTCAAAACTATTGATTTGACTCCACCATTATGCGATCATTTTTGAGGCCCGGTTGACGCTCACAGGGACGTGAGTAGATCTGAACGAGTAGATCCATTACCCTTCCTGCAATCGGCAGCCTCTCATCTTCGGCCAATCGGCCAGGCATCCCTGCAATAAAGGAGCACCCCTATGGACTGGCGCGACAAAGCTGCCTGCCTCACCGCCGACCCGGAACTCTTCTTTCCGGTCGGTAATACTGGCCCCGCTGTGGACCAGATCGAGAAGGCCAAGTCGGTCTGCGCCCGTTGCAACGTCACCGAGGTGTGTCTGCAGTACGCCCTCGAAACCGGTCAAGACTCCGGCGTCTGGGGTGGACTGAGCGAAGACGAGCGTCGCGCGCTCAAGCGACGCGCGGCCCGGGCCCGGCGCGCGTCCTAACACGGCGCCCCCCGCACCACAGGATCACAGAGAAAGGCCCGGCTGAACAGCCGGGCCTTTCTTCGTTGCGCGCGACGCGCTCAGCACCCGAGGCGACACACTGAGGGGACACCCCGAGGCGACACCCCGCGGCGCCACCCCGCGGCGCCACCCCGAGGCGACACCCCGCGGCGCCACCCCGCGCCCGGCGCTACGCTTCGCGCATGTACCGCAGCGGGATCTCGATGGTCACTTCGGTGCCGCTGCCCATCATGGTGTGCCAGTCGATACTGCCGCTGAGCTCTCCCTGGATCAGGGTGCGCACAATCTGGGTTCCGAGTCCCGACCCGACCTTGCCCTCCGGCAGGCCCGTGCCGTTGTCCCGGACCCGCACGGTGAGAGTCTCCTCGTTACGCTCGGCCTCGATCGACACCTCCCCCTCGCGTCCGGCCAGCCCGTGCTCGACGGCGTTCGTCACGAGCTCTGTCAGCGCGAGGGCGAGCGGCGTCGCGTAGGCGCTGGGCAGGATACCGAAACTGCCGGACGACTTCGGATGCGCCGTCGTGTTGTGCGCGGACGCCACCTCCATGATCAGCAGCAACACCCGGTCGAACACCACGTCGAAGTCGACCTTCTGGCTGAGGCCCTCGGACAGTGTGTCGTGCACGACGGCGATGGCGGCCACGCGGCGCATCGCTTGGTTGAGCGCTTCCCTGGCCGTGTCGGAATGCGTGCGGCGCGCCTGGATCCGCAGGAGCGAGGCCACCGTCTGCAGGTTGTTCTTGACCCGGTGGTGAATCTCCCGGATGGTGGCATCCTTCGTGATCAGCTCACGTTCCTGGTGCCGCAGCTCGGTGACGTCCCGGCAGAGAACGATGGCTCCGATCCGTTCGCCCCGGTTGCGGATCGGGATGGCACGCAGCGAGACCGTCACGCCGCGGGCCTCCACGTCGGTGCGCCATGGCGCCCGGCCGGTGACCACGAGCGGCAGGGTCTCGTCGACAACCGCCGTTCCAGTGAGCAGGCTCGTGGTCACCTCGGCGAGGGACTCACCCTCCAGCTCGTCGGCGAACCCCATCCGGTTGAAGGCGGAGAGGGCATTCGGGCTCGCGAACGTGGTCACGCCGTCGACGTCGAGACGGATGAGTCCGTCCGAGGCGCGCGGGGCGCCGCGCCTCGGGCCGGTGGGGGCGCCCAGATCGGGAAAATCGCCGGACGCGATCATGGCGAAGAGGTCATTGGCGCAGTCGTTGAAGGTCAGCTCCTGTCGGCTCGGCGTGCGCGCCTCACTCAGGTTGGTGTGCCGGGTGAGCACCGCCACCGGCGTGTCCGAGATCTGGGAACCCGTGGAACTGAGCCGCCGCCGCACCGGGATCGCGCGCACCCGGGTCGGGGTCTCCTCGTACCAGTCGGGGGCCGTGGTGTCGACGATCTTCGCCGTTTCGAAAGCCTCGGTGACCTGCTGTCGCCACTCGACCTTGATGCTCTGCCCGACGAAGTCACGATAGAAGAGGGTGGCGGCGCTCGACGGCCTGGCGTGGGCGACGGCCACGAAGCTCCCGGTGCTGCTGGGCACCCACACGACGATGTCCGCGAAGGCGAGATCGGCCAGGAGCTGGCCATCCGCGACAAGCATATGGAGCCAGTCCACATCCTCCGCACTGCTGCGGCCCTGGGCAAGTACGAGATTACTGAGCGTCGACACAGCAATAGCCTAGGTCCCCCGGACACGTGCCACCGCCGTCGTGGTGCCGTCGCGTAGTTTGGGCCATGCTGAACAGATGAGCACAGCAAATGGAAAGCCCGATCGGACCCTGGTTGCCCTACTGTCCGTGATCGGAGCGCTGGTGGTCATCGCCCTCATCGTCGTCTTCACCGGCGGCGAACCCGAACAGCTTGACGCCGACACCCCGGAAGGCCGCGTCCAGGACTATTCCGCGGCCGTCATCGACGGCGACGAGCAGGCCGCTGGCGCGTACCTCACCGAGGACGCTTTCGATGGCTGCGAGGACTTCGACCGGGGCCCCACCGACAACATGCGGGTCACTCTCGTGTCGACCACCGAGCGGGCCGAGTCCGCCGACGTGAAGGTGTCCATCGTCACCTCCTACGGCAGCGGCCCCTTCGGCGCCGACGAGTACGAGACCCAGGGCGTCTTCGACCTGGTGGCCGTCGACGGCACGTGGTTGATCGATGACGCCCCCTACGAACTCAACATCTGCCCGAATCCGAAAGCCGGTTCATGATGGTCAGCGTGGTGCTGCTGGTTGCCGTCCTGGTGATCGGCGGCGGTATCGCCGGCATCGTGATCGCGGTGCGCAAATCGACGCCGTCCGGGGAGAGCGCGGCCCAGCCCACGGTACGCCGGGTGATCGTATACATTCTGCTCTTCGCCCTGGTCGTGATTGCCGCCATCGGAGTGAGCGGACTGCTCGGGCGCCTCCTCGACGCCGGCAACGCACTTGCCTCCAGCGACATCACCGGGCTCGCCCGCTCGCTCGCGTTCACCCTCATCGCCGGCCCGTTCGCGGCCGTACTCTGGTGGGTACTGTGGCGCCGAATGGACGGCGCGGAACGATCATCCGTCGCCTGGGGGCTCTACCTGGCCGGCCTGTATACGGTCTCCCTTGTCACGTTCAGCACCGCCCTGCTGACCACGGCGGCCGTGCTCGTGCGCGGGGACTGGCAACCGCGCCTCTTCGCCACCGGAGTGGTCTGGGCCGGCGTGTGGGTCTGGCACCTGTGGATGTCCCGGCACGAGGAGAAGAGCCCCACCCAGCTGGTCACCGTGGCCCCGATCCTCGGTTCCGTCTTCGGTCTCGTGATCGCGGTGGGCGGCGCCGTCACGGCCCTCAGCTCTCTTCTCGACGCCGCCATCGACGCCGCCGTCGACGCCGCACCGAGCCTCACCCCGGGCGAACCCTGGTGGGAGTTGACCCTCCAGGCGCTCATCTGGTTCGCCGGCGGGCTGGTCATCTGGTGGTGGCACTGGATCCGCAGCCAGGCCCGCGACCTGCGCGGCGGCCTCGCCGATCTAATGGTCGTGGCCGTCGGCGTGGCCGGGGCGGCCATCCTGACGCTGAGCGGGGTCGGAACCGTGCTGTTCCTGCTGCTCAGACTGGCCTTCGACCGCACCGACCCGGTCACCGACATCCTCGACCTTCTGGGTTTCGGCGTCTCGGTCGCCTTCATCGGCGCACTCGTCTGGAGCTACCACCGGGGCCTGACCCTGGCCCGGTCGGACACGACGAGGGTGGCGACGAAGCTTGTGACCTCCGGCGTGGGTCTCGTGGCCGCGGCCTCCGGGCTGGGCGTGGTCGTGAACGCGATCCTCGCCGCCACGACCACCCCGCTCGCCGGTTCAGGAACCCGAACCCTCCTGCTGGGCGGCATCAGCGCCCTCGTCGTCGGCGGCCCGGTGTGGTGGCTGGCCTGGCAGCCTACGACGCCGCTCTCCCCCGCGGAGGTCCGCTCCACGGGACGAAGGGTGTACCTGATCCTGGTGTTCGGCGTGAGTGCGGTCGTTGCCATCGTGACGCTTCTGGTGATCGGCTACCGGCTCTTCGAGTTCGCCCTCGGCGACTTCACCGGGGACAGCGTGATCGACCGGGTGCGGGCCTCGCTAGGGCTGCTGGTAGCCACCGGCCTCGCCGCTGGGTATCATTTCGCTGTCTGGCGACGAGACCGCTCGGTGAGTGCAGAGGCCCCGCAGCCGGCGCGCACCATCGGCCGCGTGCTCCTGGTAACGGACGCCGACCCGGAACCCCTCAGCCTCGCAATCGGCGCAGCGACCGGAGGCGCGGCCGTCTTCGTGCTGAAGCGCGCCGACGGCGCCGGTAGCTCGGCAACGGCCGAGCATCTCGCCCAGGCCCTCACCGGCGTAACCGGAAAGCGGGTGCTGGTCGTCACGGGCCCCGGCGACCGGGTAGAGGTGATCCCGCTTCAGGAATGAGCGCCGGTGCGGCCTTCCGCACCGGGGTTGGCACAAGGGTCGACGCGCAAGTCGACGCGGGGTTCGACGCGGGATTCGACGCCGACGGTGGGCTCAGGTGGCCACCGCTGGCCGGCGCCATCTCGATTCCCGGCGCCGTCGCCCCGTGGCGGGCGCGGGCACCGACAGCAGCTCAGTGCGCACGAAGCGACGGATGCTGGTGCGCGCCGGGGACTTCGGCGCGGCATCCCGCAGCGTGCGCCCGGCGACGATGGCCGCATCCGTGGACACCTGGTCCTGCGGCACCAGGATCGGCGACTCGATGCCGCCGAACCGGCGGAGCGCCGACACGACCTGCCCGTTCGCATCCAGCCCGACCGCGCCCCGGCGCACCCGGTTCATGACCACGCTGACCTGATCGGTCGTGACCACCTCGGCCAGGTCCACCCAGGCGCGCAGGAACCGGGCCATCCCGACCGGGTCGGCGAGGCCGCAGGCGACGACGTGGTCAGCCAGTCCGAGGCCCGTCAGGGTGGCCGCGTTGCGGCGCGGGGCGAACAGGTCACTGGAGATCTCCTCGTCGCTCTCAAGGCTGAACCCGGTGTCGAGCACGACGTAGTCGACCCAGATACGGAGCGCGTTGATGGTGCGCGTCACCCGCTCGGTGGAGAGCTCAGGCCAGCGGGATGGCCGCCCGATGCCGGTGAGCACCCAGAAGGCTCCCTGCGGTGAGTTGTAGCGCTGCGCGATGCGCTCAAATTCGGACCGGGTGAAGCTGTCCGAGCCGGCCAGGCGGCACGCAGCGGCGAAGCCCGGCGCCTCGTCGAGCATCCCCAGGCTCGGCGCCACCGAACCGCTGTAGGTGTCGATGTCCGCCAGGGCGACGGTATGCCCGGCAGCGGCGATCTCCGCCGCGATGTTGATCGCCAGAGTGGTGCGCCCCGGGGCGCCGGCCGGCCCCCAGACGGCGATGACCGTGCCCTGCCGTTTTGTGCCGGGCAAGCCCGCCGGATCGCCGACCCGCAGCGGAATGGCGACCCCGGCGCCGATCAGCGCCTCAGTCTCGGCCCAATCGGCGGCGGCGTCGACCACGTCGAAGAGGCCGAGCCCGGCCGCATTGCGCCGGTCCTGGTCGTTGGTGGCGAGTGCGATCACCCGGGCGCCGTGGGCGTCGCAGGCGGTGATCAGCTCGGCCGTGAGCGTGCTGCGGCCGGCTCCAACGATCACCAACTCGGGCGCGCGCCTCCGCAGGGCGAGGATCACTTCGCCCGCAGTCGTCGAACGCGCCACGATCACATGGCCCTGCTCGATGATGTCGATCAGCAGACGGTCTTCGGTGTTCCGGTCGAGTGCCAGTGCGATGGTAGCCACGTTTACTTCTCCAGCGGTGCGTTGACGGGCACGACCGCGATGGCGTCGCGGTTCGCGATGGACTCCAGCACCGCCGCGACGGCTCCCTTCGGCACCAGGATCTCAAGTGTTCGGATGCCGCCGCCCGCCACGAGCCCCGTGGGCTCGACCAGACGCACGACCGCGGCCCGGTCGACGAGCACCGTCGGCGGCCCGAACGTGTTCGGGACCGTTTTGCGGGCGGACCAGACGTCGACCACGGAGCCGGGACCGATGTTCGAGGCCAGGGCGCTGGTCAGCTCAACGACCACGCTCGTGACCTCGGTGCCGGCGGTGCGCCCGACCGCGGACGCAGGCACGAGTTCCCCGGCGGCGATCGTGCGGGTGACGACCAGCCCGTCATCCGGCAGCCCGTCGGGGGTCACGTACAGGTCTCCCGTTACACCAAGCCGCACCTGCGTGGCCACGAGGTCGGATGCCTCCACTCGGTCCCCGACGGCGAGCGCCGAGCGCGCGGTGAACACCGCCGTGGACCGGTCGGCGGCGGAGACGATCAGATAGACGCCTCCGACGGCGGCGACCACGAGCGCCAGCCCGATCGCGAATCGCGGATCGAACCAGAATTTCGGTCGTGCGTTCCTGGCGGTCTTGCTCACGGGCGCCTGCCTCCCCAATACTGACTCAATTGGTGCTGACTCGATGGAGCCGAATCGATGGTGCCGACTCAATAGTTTCGACTCGAAACTCCGTTTGACCCGGGAATCCGCCTCGACGTCCATCGTGGTCGTCTTCGCCCCCACGCGGGAAAGTTATCCACAGCCTCACTCCGCCCCGATTAGGGCCCGCCCGCCGACGGATAATCGATCCATGAACGATTCCGGGGCTGCTTCCAGTGTGGGCCGATTCCTCACCCTGGCCGACACCGCGGAGATCCTCTCGTTGACGGTGGCCGAGGTGCTGGAGCTGGTGCGCAGCGGTGAGCTGCCGGCCATCCGGCTCGGCACCCAGAGCACCCCGGCGGGCGGCGCAGGCACGATCGGGGCCGGCAGCGCGGGCGTGTGGCGGGTCGAACGGGTCGTGCTCGAGTCTTTCATCGAGGCCAAGTACGAAGAGGCCCGGCGCATGTCGCTGTGGCAGCAGTCCGACTTCGGGAACATCCCCGAGCTTTCCGGCGGCACGATCATCCGTCCCGACGACTGACCCGGCTAGATTGATGAATCCTCGTCGTGTGGTTGTGCCGCTCCCGGAGGGTCAGGGCTGACCGCACGGGGGG
>NZ_PJJU01000042.1:48662-66762 GCF_002929635.1 Cryobacterium sp. M25
GGGGGGGGGCGGGGGGGGGGGGGGGGGCACGCTGTCCATCACGGCGGACCGCTGTCCCCGGCGTTGAACCAATTCGACGGAGATTCTTGGTCAAACAACCGTTCTCGAGCCCAAACGGGCTGTTCAGACTCAAATCTCCGTCGAATTCGTTCGGACGAGTTGCTGCGGGCTGTGAACGCGAAAGACACGGCGGCTCAGCGCGGACGGTTGGCGCGGACGGTTAGGGCAGCGGGTTAGGGCAGCCGAACGAGCTGGATCTCGGCCACCGGCACGATGCGGTACTGGTGCACCTCCGCTTCGCGGCGCAGGGTACCCGGCGCGTGCAGGGCCAGGTCGATGTGGTCCCGGCCCACCCGGTCGATGGTGCCGGGGAGCACACCGGCACGGGTGTGCACCTCCACGTTGGAGCGCCGTCGGCAGAGGTCTCGCAACACGAACGCCAGGCCGATGCGGTCCACGACCCGGGCTGCGGATTCGGGCTCGGTGCCGAGCGATCCGGGGATCTCCCCCCGGCGCAAGACGACCCCGGCCACGGCGGCCAGCGGGAGCACGCACTGGGAACCGGCGGAGACGGAGTCCAGCAGGTCACCCGCCAGCCAATCCCGCCCGAATGTGGTCGGCCGCACGGCGATCGTCTCCCCCGTCGCGAGCACGATCCGCAGCACACCCGCACCGGGGACCGACCCGGTCCAGGGCTCTGATCCTTTCCGGGGATCTGCGGCGACGTCGGGAGTGCGCGCGAGGCTGGTCAATCGGTTACGTAGAGACAAGCGCCCCAGCCGCAACCGTTCTTCTTCGGCGCGCAGGTCGATCTCCTCGGCGTGCAACTCGTGTTCGAGCTGCCCCTCGAGGTCGTCGAACAGGTTGTCCCAGCGCACAGTCCCGAAGTTAGCCCGCACGACCAACATCCTGCCCGGGTTATCCACAGGTCTTAAAAGCACTCGACACCACCGTCCCCGGCTGATTGAGTGTCGAGCACGGCCCGTACCCCCCGCGTGGGGGTGTCTGACCCTCGCCAACACCTGCTCCACCGAATGTCTGCTCCATCGCACGCCGGATCCACCCGAACCCCTTGAACCACCCGATTGCCAGGCAGGTGTGCCGCCGGCAGCGGACTCACGCACCTCGGAGGAGTCATGAGCGATCCAGCCAACACCCCGGCACGCCAACCGCGGTCAAGGGACAACAAGTTCGTCCAGGACGACTTCTTCGGCCACCAACCGAGCAGCAGGGACCAGCTGCCAGACCCGGAGCCACTGCTGATCAACCTCACCCGCTGCGTGATCGAGGTGCTTGCCGGCGCCCGAGAGCTCGACCAGCTCGCCCGGTGGGTCAGCGACGACGTTTACCGGCACCTGCTGAAACGGGTGGTGCTCTCGGCACGGGCGCGCGCCGTCAAGGGGCAGAGGGCCCAGCGGCCCGCGTTCACGATCGGGCGGGTCACGATTTCCGAGCCGCGAGACGGCGTGATCGAGGCCGTCGTGATGGTGCACAGTAAGGTTCGCGTTCGCGCCGTGGCCCTGCGCCTGGAAGGAATGGACCAACGCTGGCGGGCCAGCGCCATCAACGTGTTGTGACAGCCGGCTCCGCGGGAGAAATGAGCCCTCGCCCCGGGGGCGCGCTCCGAGGGGATTGTTGCCACTGCCGAGGTAGGCGCGCAGTGAACCGCGACGCGACTCGAACGTGTGTGACCGCTGCGGACCAGCGCGGGACCAGCGCGGAGGTCCGGCCCGGCGGGTCGATTCTCCCATGCTGGCCACAAGACCCGCCGGATGCGCGGCAGCGCTCGAGCGGTTCGGATCCCCGTCGAACTCCGCCGCGCAGCCCGAACGAATTCGACGGAGATTTCGCCGGAATCGACCCTAAAAACTCCGAAAAAGCAGTTTCATCCGAGAATCTCCGTCGAATTCGCTTGCCGGACGCGGAGCCCCGCTGTGATGAACGGCGTCCACGCGGTGCGGGCGGCTCTGGTCTCCGGGAGCGCCTCCACCGTTCGATGAAGGCGCACGGACCTGACCGAGCTACTTCTTGCCCTGAGCGCGCCGTTCGGAGCGATTGACCGGAGCGGGCTTCGAGTCGTCGCCGCGCTGGCCGAACGCACCGCGCTGGGGCGGTCCGGCCACCACGTCCGTCTCCGCCTCATCGGCGGGAGCCGCGGCGCTCACCCGGCGGGCACGGTCGGTAGCGGCCTGCTGGATCT
Source organism: Cryobacterium sp. M25 (assembly GCF_002929635.1). NCBI lineage: Bacteria > Bacillati > Actinomycetota > Actinomycetes > Micrococcales > Microbacteriaceae > Cryobacterium > Cryobacterium sp. M25. Next base: position 50,863 of record NZ_PJJU01000042.1, read on the forward strand.
GTCCGCGCTGGTTGCGTACCTCGACTCCGCCCGAATCGCTCGGGGCGGTGTAGCTGAGCTTCTCACCCGCGGCCGCGGCCGCGGCGAGCCCCTTGGCGGCGACGATGGGACCGGCGACGGCGCCGGGGGCCTGGCTGACCTCGACCTCGAGGTTGAACAGGAAACCGACGGTCTCCTCGCGGATCTGGCCCATCATCTGCTGGAACATGACGAAGCCCTCGCGCTGGTACTCCACCAGGGGGTCGCGCTGGGCCATGGCGCGCAGGCCGATGCCGTCCTTCAGATAGTCCATCTCGTAAAGGTGCTCGCGCCAGCGGCGGTCGATGACCGACAAGACGACGCGGCGCTCGAGTTCACGCATCGCCGGTGAACCCAGCGACTCTTCTCGGTGCAGGTAAGCGACCTTGGCATCCGAGAGAATCTCACGGCGCATGAAGTCGCGGTTGATCTTGCCGCGGTTGCCGGCCTCGGCGACGACCTCGTCAATGGTCAGTCCCACCGGGTACAGCGTCTTGAGCTCGGTCCACAGGGCATCGAAGTCCCAGTCGTCGCCGTTGCCTTCGCCTGTGTGCACCTCGAGGACCTCGTCGACGACGTCTTCCAGGAAGCGCTGCGTGCGCTCGTGGAGGTCGTCGCCCTCCAGGATGTGCCGGCGGTCGCCGTAGATCGCCTCGCGCTGACGGTTCAGAACGTCGTCATACTTGAGCACGTTCTTGCGGATCTCGGCGTTGCGGCCCTCGACCTGCGCCTGCGCGCTACGGATGGCTCGGCTGACGACCTTGGATTCGATCGCCATGTCGTCGGGAATCCCCTGGCGGCCCATCAGGCTCTCGGCGGCGCCGGCGTTGAAGAGGCGCATCAGGTCGTCGGTCAGCGACAGGTAGAAGCGGCTCTCGCCCGGGTCACCCTGGCGTCCGCTGCGACCGCGCAGCTGGTTGTCGATGCGGCGCGACTCGTGCCGTTCGGTGCCGAGCACATAGAGGCCGCCGGCGTCGACGACCTTCGCGGCCTCCACGGCGACCTCGGCCTTGACGGCGTCGAACACGTCGTCCCAGGCGGTCTCGTAGTCCTCGGGGGTTTCGACCGGGCTCAGGCCTTTCGCGTTCATCTGGGCGACGGCGAGGAACTCGGCGTTGCCGCCGAGCATGACGTCTGTGCCTCGACCGGCCATGTTGGTGGCGACGGTCACCGAGCCCAGGCGTCCGGCCTGCGCGACGATCGCGGCCTCCCGGGCGTGGTTCTTGGCGTTGAGCACCTCGTGCCGCACGCCCTTCTTGGCGAGCAGGCGCGACAGGTATTCGCTCTTCTCGACGCTCGTCGTGCCGACCAGGACCGGCTGCCCCTTTTCGTGCCGGGCGACGATATCCTCGACGACCTGGCCGAACTTTGCCTCTTCGTTCTTGTAGATCAGGTCGGACTGGTCGATGCGCTTCATCGGCTTGTTCGTGGGGATGGACACCACGCCGAGCTTGTACGTGCTCATGAACTCGGCCGCCTCGGTCTCCGCGGTACCGGTCATGCCGGACAGCTTCGAGTAGAGCCGGAAGTAGTTCTGCAGGGTGACCGTCGCCAGGGTCTGGTTCTCCGCCTTGACCGCGACGCCCTCCTTGGCCTCGATCGCCTGGTGGATACCCTCGTTGTAGCGACGGCCCATCAGGATGCGCCCGGTGTGCTCATCGACGATCAGCACCTCGCCGTTCATCACGACGTAGTCCTTGTCTTTCTTGAACAGAGCGTTGGCCTTGATCGCATTGTTCAGGAAGGAGATCAGCGGGGTGTTCGCGGACTCGTAGAGGTTGTCGATGCCGAGGTAGTCCTCGACCTTTTCGATGCCGGGTTCCAGCACGCCCACGGTGCGCTTCTTCTCGTCGACCTCGAAGTCGACGTCGGGGATGAGCTTGGTCGACAGGCTCGCGAACTCGGTGAACCAGCGGTTGGCCTCGCCGGAGGCAGGACCGGAGATGATCAGGGGCGTGCGCGCCTCGTCGATCAGGATCGAGTCGACCTCATCGACGATGGCGAAGTAGTGCCCGCGCTGCACCATGTCGGAGGACTGCCAGGCCATGTTGTCGCGCAGGTAGTCGAACCCGAACTCGTTGTTTGTGCCGTAGGTGATGTCGGCCAGGTACTGCTCGTGGCGCTGAGCCGGCGTCTGGCCGGACAGGATGCAGCCGGTGGTCATGCCGAGGGCACGGAACACGCGACCCATCAGCTCGCTCTGGTAGCTGGCGAGGTAGTCGTTGACCGTGATGATGTGCACGCCGCGGCTGGTGATGGCGTTCAGGTAGGCCGCCGTCGTGGCCACGAGGGTCTTGCCCTCACCGGTCTTCATTTCGGAGATGTTGCCGAGGTGCAGGGCCGCCCCGCCCATCAGCTGCACATCAAAGTGGCGCAGTCCCAGGGTGCGGGTCGAGGCTTCACGCACGGCGGCGAACGCCTCGGGCAATAAGTCGTCCAGCGACTCACCGCCCGAATAGCGCTCACGCAGCACCACGGTCTCGTTCTTCAACTCCTCATCGGTGAGGTGGCTGAAGTCATCTTCCAGCGCGTTGGTGGCCTTCGCATACTGCTCGAGACGGCGCAGCAGACGCCCTTCACCGACACGAAGTACTTTTTCCAGAATTGAGGCCACGAATGCACTCCACTAGTCGTCACGGCGTGTGCACACGCCTGTCGTCGTTGCCGCACGCTCATAGCGTCCGGCATGCGGCAACTATAACAAGGCTAGATGGTCAGTTGCTGCGCTCCCGGGAGGGCGGCACGACCTCCCCGGCCTCATCGGCGTTCTCGTCCAGCTCGATCACGCCGTAGTCCCAGCCCTTGCGACGGTAGACGACGCTCGGACGCTTGGTTACGGCATCCTGGAACAGGTAGAAGTCGTGGCCGACGAGTTCCATGAAGTAGAGGGCGTCGTCGACGGTCATCGGTGCGGCCGCGAAAACCTTGCGGCGGATGACGACGGGGTTGTAGACGTCGTCCGGTTCTTCGGTTGCCGGCGTCTCCGCGTTCACGACGGGGATTGCTCCGGTGCGCACCCGCTCGAGCACCTCGGCGTCGGCCGGTTTGATGTCGACCACGCTGAAATCGACGGATGCCGCGTCGTGCAACGAGATGGGACGGTGGGCCCCGCCGCGGTGCAGCTTCTGGCGGTCCTTGGCGCGGCGCACCCGTTCGAGCAACCGCCCCAGGGCGACGTCGAACGCCGCGTACTTGTCGGAGCCGTCGGCTTCGGCTCGCACGATCGGCCCCTTGCCGATCAGGGTCAGTTCGACCCGGTCGTTGCCCGTGGCACCGTTCTTCTCCCGGTGGCGACTCAGCTTGATCTCGAGAGCCAGCGCCTTCTCGGCAAGACCGGCGACCTTCTCGGCCTTCTCGGTGGCATACTCGCGGAAACGATCAGTGATCCCTAGGTTTCGTCCAACGATGTTAATTTCCATGACGACCTCCAGATCTGGCGAACCGCCCGTATCCGGGCGATTATTACGCGCCTTCACGACTTACCGTAGCCGTGCGCGCCGGATAAGTCACAGCCTTTTGTCAATCTGTTTTCGCTGAACTTTCGGCAACGGGGAAACGACGCCGTGTTTCCGCCAGAGTGGCCACGCCGACGACCTCGCCGCCCGCAGCGAGCAGGGCACGTCGCACCTCGAGCACGGTTGCCCCAGTGGTCAGGATGTCGTCGACGACCAGGATACGGAGGCCGGACAGCGACCGGTTCGCGACCAGCGAACCCGTGCGATTCCGGCCTCGCTCTGCGCTGCCCAGTCCGACCTGGTCCTGCGTCTCGCCCACGGTTCGGAGCAACCGAGTCGGCCGGAGCCCCGAGTGACCGAGCAGCAGCTCCACCGGGTGATAGCCACGGATGCGCCACGCCTGCTGTGACGAGGGGACGGTCACGAGGTGCACCCCGGCACCCTCCGGTATGGGGGCCAGCGCCGCAGCCACGGCGGCCCGGAGCGGACCGGCCAGCGCGCCGGCGGCATCCGTTCGGCCACCGTCCTTGAACGCTCCCAGGACCCGCCTGGCCACGCCGGAGTAGTCCAAAGCGGACCACACCAGGACACCCGATCGTTCGGAGCTGTGCGCCCGCGGTGCCAGGGCTGCCCGGCAGACCCCGCACAGGGCCCGGTCGGGCATGCCGCAGCCGCTGCACTCGGTGGGCATCAGAACTGCCCACGCGTCGAGGGCAGCCCGGGAGAGGCCGGCTGGAGGGCGCATCCCGCCATCGTGGGTCCAGGCCCGGCCGGCCCGGGCGCGGGGCTCGAACCGGTGCAGAACCGGCTTCCGCACGATCGGTGGAGGGGCTACCCGCCGATGCCCTGCTGGGTGGCCAGGAGGGTGACACCGCCGAGTCGTTCCTGCCAGCCGGCACCGCGCTGCACCAGGAGACCGCCCGTGGACGAGAGCGCACGCAGGTCGCGCAGGTTGTTGCTGCCGACCATGGTGACGCTGTCCGGCGCGGACTCGAGGCGCGTGGTGAGTCCACCCAGCTGCAAGGCCACGATCCGTCCCTCACCGCTGGGCAGGCGGGTCAGGCAGGCCACGGTGAGTTCGTCGATCCAGGCCGCGTCCACGGCCGTGCCTCCCGGCGCGGCCAGGAGCACCGCGTCGCCCAGAGAGACCGGGGTGCTCTTGTCCCGGGTGATGGCGCTGACGACGAATCGGCTGTCCTTGCCCGACTGGAGCAGGGCGATCAGCCGAGTGCCGTCCCGCGACACGCGCAACGACTGGATCGCCGAGGCTTCCGGCCACGGTGTAGGGACGGCGGTCGCTTCGCCGTTCGGGCCGTACACGAACAGTTCACCGGGGCGGGCGGCGGGCACCGACCAGACGAAGCCGTAATTGTCGATGGCAGGCGCGATCAGCGCCTGGCGGGGATCGAGCTGCACCGGGTCGTCACCGACCCTGACGCCGTACACTCCCGTTCCCGTCAGCACGGCGGCCGCGGTCTGACCGGGCGAGAGGGTGACGGAGGTCGGGTCCAGGGCGACGATCGAGCCGGACAATCCGGCGATAGGGCTGATCGAGGAACCGCTTGCCGCCAGGAATCCGAATTCGCCCTCGCGCAGGATCAGCGCCCGGGCGTCGACGCGGGAATTCACGGTCGGGGCGTTCGCACTCAACTCGGCGATGTCCTGCAGGTTGCGGTTGACGGTGATGGTGGCGGACAGCCCGGGCGGGAGGCTGTTGGACAGTTGGGCCTTCATTCGCTGCAGGGTGACCCGGTCGGCGTTCAGCGCTTCGCTGTTGAGGTCGACCTTGGCGTCCCTGGCGATGACCTGCACGGCATCGGCGGTGAGCTTGGTGCCGTCGGGGAACGCCGTCACGACGGCTCCGGTGAACCAGGGGCTCGGGCCATCCAGCAGTCCGTTGACGATCTTCGTCAGAGTGGCCCCACTGCGCGGGTACCAGCGCAGATCGGGCACCAGGTAGCTAAAGCCCGGGTCGAAGAAGTAGAGCGCCTGGGCGGTGAAGACATCTTGAAAGATGTTCCGATCGACGACCGTGCCGTTCGGGGCCGCGCCGATGCGCCACTGGCCGCCGACCTGCACGAACTGGTAGCGCAACGCCACCGCGGTGGGCGACTCGACCTCGCGGTACTCGCCGCGCTCATCCACCTCGGCGACCGGATTCACCGAGAACTGCATCTGACCCTCGCCGACGGAGACGATGCTGCGCCCGGTGGCGTCGTCGATGGTCACCCCGGAGTCGGGCTCCCAGGAGCTGCTGTAGTTCGGAGCCAGGAACTCCCGCGCTATCGCGTAGTCGTTGTCGGGGCTCGTCGCCGCGTCGATGAAGCCGCGCAGGATCGCCTCGGGGGTGGCCTCCTTCTGCGGTCGCGAGGGCAGGAACACGGGTGCCGGGGTGGCGCCGGGCTGCACGGTCTGCCCCGCGCGCACGCCTCCGTCGCGCGGGATTCCCGCGCATCCGGTCAGGGCCACCGCGAGCGCGATCAGGCCAGCGAACATCCGGGTTCGACTACGCATAGTGCCCTCCCTTTTCTCCGGCGGCCGTGCCGCCGCCCGCATCGGCCGGGGGCAGCGGGCTCGGCGAGCTCGACAGCGTTCCGTTCGCGCTGCGCGGCAGGGTCAGCCGGAAGCACGACCCCTCCCCCGGGTGCGACCAGACCTGCAGCCAGCCGCCGTGCACGACGGCGTCTTCGAGGGAGATCGACAGGCCGAGGCCGGTGCCGCCGATGGTGCGCTTGCGCGACGGGTCGGCCCGCCAGAACCGGTCGAAAACGTGGGCCATCTCCGCCTGGCTCATACCCATGCCGTAGTCGCGCACCGACAGGGCCACCGCGCTCTCGTTGCTGTCGACGGACACGATGATCGGCTTGCCCTCTCCGTGCTCGATGGCGTTGCCGATCAGGTTGTGCATGATGCGGCGGATGCGGCGGGGGTCGACGTCCGCGTCGAGGTGCCCGCCCGGTGCCACCAGGGTCAGCACCGTGCCCTCGGAGTCGCCGAGCGAGCGCAGCCCTTCGATGGCGTCCTCGGCCAGGTGCACCAGGTTCGTGGGCTCAGTCTCCAGCTGCACCGACCCGGCGTCGTATTTGCTGATCTCGAGCAGGTCGCTCAGCAGCAGCTCGAAGCGCTCGACCTGCGTGTGCAGGAGCTCGGCCGTGCGTTCGACCGCCGGCGGGAACGTGGCACGGTGGTCATAGAGAACGTCGCCGGCCAGCCGGATCGTCGTCAGCGGGGTGCGCAGCTCGTGCGAGACGTCCGACACGAAGCGCTGCTGCACCTCGGACAGGTCGGCGAGTTCCTTGATCTGGCTCTGCAGGCTGTCCGCCATGCCGTTGAAGGAACGGGCCAGCGTCGCGATGACGTCTTCACCTTTTTCCGGGATGCGCACGCCGAGGTCACCGGAGGCCAGCCGCGCGCTGGTGGCCGCGGCCACGCGGATCGGGGTGACCACGAAGCGCACTACGATCCAGGTCACCCCGCCGATCAGCAGGATCAGCACCAGGCCGGCGATGCCGAGGGTTCGCTGCACGAAAGCCAGGGTTGCCTCGGCGTCGGCCAGGCTGTACCCGATGTACAGCTCGTACCGGCCGGCGACCGGCACGGTGAGCTGGGAACCGACGACGATGCCGGGAACCTGCGCGCCGTCATCCGTCGCAAGCGTCACCGACTGCCAAAACTGCTCCCCGGCTTTCTCCTGCACCTGGAGGCGGAGAGCGGGTGTGATCACGCCGGTCGAATCACCGAATGACGAAGAGTCCTGCGGCGCCACGGTGGAGGCGTCCTGCCCGGGAGACCGGAAGATGGCAATCATCTGGGACGAGGATGCCGCGGTAATCAGGGTGCGGGCGGAGCCCACCAGGGTCTGCACGTCCACCCGGTCCGCGGCGTCGGAGGCGTCGAAGATGCCCTGGGCGGCGGTCGTGGCCCGGTTCGAGTCGACGAGCACCTGGTTCAGTCTTGATTGAAACAGGTCGTTGCCCACACTCGCGGAGATGTAGACCCCGACCACCATGATGGCCATCCCGGACAGCGCCACCGTGATGGTCACCGTGCGGAACTGCAGCGAAGAACGCCACAGTCCGCCGATCCTGGCCGGCCAGTCCTGCCAGTCCCGCCAGTCCCGCCAAACGCTCCGGTCGTACCCGGTGCCACCGAACACGAGGAACCTAGCCGGCCGCGCCGGCCCGATAGCCGACCCCGCGCACCGTCATGACGATGCGAGGGTTGTCCGGGTCGTCTTCGACCTTGGCGCGCAAACGCTGCACGTGCACGTTGACGAGGCGGGTGTCCGCCTTGTAGTGGTAGCCCCAGACCTGCTCCAGGAGCATTTCCCGGGTAAAGACCTGCTGGGGCTTGGACGCAAGTGCCAGCAGCAGGTCGAATTCGAGCGGGGTGAGGTTGATCTGCCGCGAACCGCGCCGCACCTCGTGCCCGGCGGCATCGACGACCAGATCCCCGATCTGCAGGTTGGCGGGGGTCTCCGAAGAAATCGGGCGCAGGCGCGTGCGGATCCGGGCGACCAGTTCCTTCGGGTTGAACGGCTTGACCATGTAATCGTCAGCGCCGGACTCGAGGCCCTTCACGACATCCGTCGTGTCGGTTCGCGCGGTCAGCATGATGATGGGCGTGCCGGATTCGGCGCGGATCAGGCTGCAGACCTCGATGCCGTCGAGGCCGGGCAGCATCAGGTCCAGCAGGACCAGATCGGGCTTGACGGCGCGAAAGACCTCCAGGGCCAGGGAGCCGTCGGCGCAGAAGACCGGCTCGAAGCCCTCGGCGTGCAGCACTATGCCGATCATCTCAGCCAGCGCGGTATCGTCGTCTATGACAAGAATGCGTGCGTTCATCAAACCGTTTTCCACTCAGTCACCCAAAATACCCCGGTGAGTCATGCAATCACTGGCTCAAGAGTAGTCGATGGCGCCGCAGGAAAGCTCAACGCGCTCATTCCACACCGAGGTATGCCAGCATAGGTTTCGTGACCGACCCGCAGAACTGGCACTCCCCGACCGATGACGGGCGCAGCATCCCGGTCGGCGACGAGCAAAAACCGCCCCTCGCGCCCGCCGGTTTTGTGCCCCCGGCAAAACCGACCGGTGCTCCCGGCGCGAATACGCCGCCGGTCTGGGGTCCCCCACCGACCTGGACGCCCCCACCCAGACCGGGACTGATCCCTCTGCGCCCGCTGGGTTTCGGAACCCTGCTGTGGGCGCCGTTCCAGGTTCTGCGTCGCAACCCGAAGGCGACCTTCGGCAGCGCGCTGCTCGTTCAGGCGGGCGTCGCCCTGATCGCCGTCGTCATCATGGGTCTGGTCTCCTACTTCGCGCTCGCACGGGTGGAGAACTCTCCACTGGAGGACCGCGACGCGCTCGAGGCCGGCGCGACCCTCAGCATTGTGCTCTCGGCCATCGTGCCGCTGGCTCTGGCGGTGGTCGCATCCGCTCTGTTGCAGGGCGTCATAGTGATCGAGGTGGCCCGGGCCACGCTCGGAGAGAAGCTGCGGCTGGGTGCCCTGTGGCGTGCCGTGCTGCCGCGCCTCTGGCCGCTCGTGCTCTGGACCCTGATGCTGAGTTCGACCCTGATCGCGGCCATCGCCCTCCTGGCCGGACTGGTGGTGTTCTTCGTCTCCCTCGGCGGAGCGGGCGTGGGTCTGGCGGTGGTCACCGGCATCCTCGGTACGGTCGCCCTTCTCGCGCTCGGCATCTGGCTGTTCACGAAGACCTCGCTCGTGCCGAGCGTGATCGTGTTGGAACGGCTCGGCATCCGGGCGGCGGTGGGGCGGTCCTGGTCGCTGACCCGCGGCTACTTCTGGCGCACGTTCGGCGTGCAGTTCTTGGTCGCGACGGTCGTGAACGTCGTCTCCCAGATTGTGACGACGCCGCTGTCGCTCCTGTTCGGTGCCGCCATCTCCGTGGTCGACCCGAACGCCGCCTTCGATGCGTACCTCCCGTCAGTGATCCTGTACGTTCTGACCATCCTCATCGGCCTCGTGCTCGGCGCCGTAGCAGCCGTGGTGCAGTCGGCCGCGACCGCCCTGATCTACATCGATCTGCGGATGCGCAAGGAAGGCCTCGACCTCGAGCTGGCCCGATTCGTCGAATCGGCCGTCGGCGTCGGTGTAGACCCCTACCGGTCGAAGCCGGCACACGCCTCGGAGGCTGCCTGGGCATGATCGCAGGGTCGCACATCCACACGGTGATCCGGGCGGCGATACCGGTCGATCCCGGCGCGCCCGAAGCGCGGAAGTGGCTGCGGGAAGAGCTGGCCAAGGCTCCGTACGAGGCCGCCAAGCCCACCTGGTTCGACCGGTTGTCGACATCGATTCTGGACTGGTTAGCCTCCCTCACCGCGCCGTCGGCCGACGGTTTCGCCGCCTGGGTGCCCCTGCTCCTGACCGTGGCCGTGGTGGTCCTGGTCGTCGCCGCCCTCCTCATTTTCGGCCTGCCCCGGCTCAACCGGCGCAGCCGGCTCGCGTCCGACCTCTTCGGCGTCGACGACCGTCGCGGCGCCGCCGACCTGCGTCGTGCCGCGCTGGCCGCCGCCTCCCACCGGGACTGGAACCTGGCGAGTGCCGAGATGTTCCGGGCGCTGGCGCGCGGACTGTCCGAGCGCACCATCCTGATCGTGACGCCGGGCACCACCGCGCACTCCTTCGCGGTGCGGGCCGCCGAGGCCTTCCCCGGCGAACGGGTGCGACTGAGCGAGGCGGCCGAGCTCTTCGACGGGGTGCGCTACCTGGGGGTCGACGGCACCGAGCAGCGCTTCCTGGCCCTGGCGGCGCTCGAGAGCGTCTTGCGGGCCGCCCGGCCGCCGCACCTCGAGGATCCAGCCCCGACGAAGCAGCCATGAGTCTTCTCACACAAACGGCCTCACAGTCGGCCGAAAACGCCGTCTCCTCCACACCGACCCTGCGCGAAGCCGGACGCCGGGCGCGGTACTGGCTGCTCGCCGGCGTCGGCGCACTGATCGTCGCCGTCGTCAGCACCGTCCTCGCTGCGGGCGGCGGCGTGGGCGGTAAGCCCCTCGAGGCCGACAGCGCGGCCCCAGCCGGCGCGCGGGCGCTCGTCGAGGTACTCCGCCGACAGGGTGTCAACGTCACCGCCGCCGACACCCTCGCGGAGGCGCGGAGCCTGGCCGGCGCCGCCGCCGACCCCACCGTGTTCTTCTTCGACGAGAGCGGCTACCTCACCGACGACCAGCTGAGCGCGATGTCCGCCCTGGCCCCGCGCACGGTGGTGGCCTCCCCCGTTTTCCTGGCGCTGCAGACGCTGACCCCCTCGGTGGGCTTCGGCGGCGTGTCCCAGACCACGGTGTCCCGTGCCGCCTGCACGGTCGCGGCCGCGGTCAAGGCCGACAATCTCTCCCCCGGCGGCTCCACACTCACGATCCCGGCCGACGCCGCCGAGCTGAGCGGATGCTTCACCTCGGGAGAGAACGCCTTCGCCCTGGTCGAACAGACCACCGCCGACCGGACCCTCACCCTGCTCGCCGACGGCACCCTGTTCAGCAACGAGAAGATCGGCCAGGCCGGCAATGCCGCTCTCGCACTCAACCTGCTGGGCGCGGGCGACGACCTCGTCTGGTACCTGCCGACGATCGCCGATGTGCCGGGAACCGGGACGCCGTCGCTCGGCGAACTGACGCCCGGTTGGGTCACCCCGACCCTGATCCTGCTGGTGCTGGTCACCGTGGCCGCGGCCGTCTGGCGTGGGCGGCGCTTCGGGCCTCTCGTCGCCGAGAACCTGCCGGTCACCGTGCGGGCCAGCGAGACGATGGAAGGCCGGGCCCGGCTCTACGCGCGCAGCAACGCCCGCCTGCGCGCCCTCGACGCGCTGCGGGTCGGCGCCGTGCAGCGCCTTGCCGGCCAGGTCGGGTTGTCCCGGCTGGCGAGCCTCGACGATGTGATCGCCATGGTGGCCACCGTGGTCGACCGGCCGCCGGCCGACGTTCGGACCGTGCTGGTGGACGCCGTCCCGGCATCCGACTCCGATCTCGTCGCCCTCTCCGACCGCATCCAGGAAATTGAGCGGGCCACGGCCCGCGCGACCACGCCCCTGCCACCCGGAAGAATGGACTCATGAGCACTCATACCCCTGTCGATACCCTGCGAGGCTCCCTCGCCCAGGTCCGCACCGAGGTCGGCAAGGCCGTCGTCGGACAGGACGGCGCGGTAACCGGGCTGATCATCGCGCTGCTCGCCCGCGGCCATGTGCTGCTCGAGGGTGTGCCGGGCGTCGCCAAGACCCTCCTGGTGCGGTCCCTGAGCCACTCGCTCAGCCTGGAGACGAAACGGGTGCAGTTCACGCCGGACCTGATGCCGGGCGACGTGACCGGCTCACTCGTCTATGACGCCCGGGTGGGCGACTTCGAGTTCCGCAAGGGCCCCGTCTTCACCAACATCCTGCTGGCCGACGAGATCAACCGCACCCCGCCGAAGACCCAGTCGGCCCTCCTTGAGGCGATGGAGGAACGCCAGGTCAGCGTCGACGGGCGCTCCCTCCCCCTGCCGGACCCGTTCATCGTCGCGGCGACCATGAACCCGATCGAATATGAGGGCACCTACACGCTGCCCGAGGCCCAGCTCGACCGGTTCCTGCTCAAGCTCGTGCTCGACGTGCCGGAGCGCGACGCGGAATTCGAGGTGCTACGGCGCCACGCCGAGGGCTTCAACCCCCGCGATCTGGCCGGTGCAGGCGTCACCGCGGTTCTCGGCGCGGAGGAGCTGAAGACGGCCCAGGCCGCCGTGGCATCCGTGGGCGCCAGTCCGGACGTTCTCGCCTACATCGTCGACCTGGCCCGCGCAACGAGAAGCAGCCCGTCGGTCAAGCTCGGCGTCAGCCCGCGCGGCACGACCGCGCTCCTCGCCGCGGCCAAGGCGTGGGCCTGGGTGAGCGGCTATGACTCGATCACCCCCGACCATGTGCAGGCGATGGTGCTGCCGGTCTGGCGGCACCGCGTGCAGCTGCGGCCGGAGGCGGAACTCGAGGGCGTGTCCGTGGACGCGATCCTGCGTGCCGTGCTCGCCCAGGTGCAGGTGCCGATCTAAGTGACGCTTACCGGTCGGTTCGTTGCCCTCCTCGCGCTCGGCGTCGTGCCGATCGTGCTACTCGGGAGTACCCCGGGGATGGCGACGGCCGTGCTGGGACTATGGGTGCTCGCCCTGGTGGGTCTCGGCATCCTGGACCTGGCCCGGGCCGGATCGCCGCGGAAGATCGTGCTCTCCCGCACCCTGCCCTCCCGGGTGCGCCTGGGCGAAAGCGTGACGAGCGACCTGTACCTGACCAACACCGGGGGCCGGCGACTGACCATGGTGGTGCGGGATGCCTGGCAGCCGTCGGCCGGGACGGGCAACAACCGCACACCGCTGGTGCTGCCTCCTGGCGAACGACGGCTGGTGTCGCTGCGACTGACGCCCACCCGGCGCGGCGAACGCCGGGTGGACCAGGTCACGGTGCGCTCGTTCGGGCCGCTCGGGCTGTGGGCCCGTCAGGCCACCCTCCAGGCACCGGGCCAGATTCGGGTGCTTCCGCCCTTCAACTCGCGCAAGCACCTGCCGTCGCGCATGACCCGGCTCAAGGAGCTCGACGGGCGCACCAGCCTGCTCGTGCGCGGCCAGGGCACCGAGTTCGACTCCATTCGCGAATACGTGCGCGGAGACGACGTACGCTCGATCGACTGGCGGGCCACGGCCCGGCACAACGACGTCATGGTGCGCACCTGGCGCCCCGAACGGGACCGCCGGGTGGTCATCCTGATCGACAGCGGCCGCACCTCGGCCGCGCGCATCGACGACGAGCCGCGCCTCGACACGGCTTTCGAGGCGTCGCTGCTGCTCGCCGCGCTGGCGGCCGGGGCCGGCGACCACGTGGACTTCATCGCCTACGACCGTCGGGTGCGCGGCCGCGTGCAGGGTGCGCAGGGAGCGGAGCTCCTTTCGCGCATGGTCGACACCATGGCCCTGATCGAACCGGAGCTGATCGAGACTGACTGGTCGGCCGTTCCCGGGGAGGTGCGCGCGGTGACGAGCCGCCGGGCCCTGGTCGTACTGATCACGTCGATCGACGCGGCCGGAGCCTCGAGCGCCCTGCTGTCGGTGCTCCCCCAGTTGACCCGCAGAAACACCGTGATCGTCGCATCCGTCACCGACCCAACCACCCTGGAGGCCACGCGCCCGCGCGGCGACCGGGAGGAGATCTACCGGGCGGCGGCCGCCGAACGGGCACTGCTCGACGTGGCCCGGGTCTCGGCCGCCATCCGACGCCAGGGCGCCGAGGTCGTCACCGGCTCCCCCGCCGACCTGCCACCCGCACTGGCCGACCGCTATATCGCGCTCAAGGCCGCCGGCCGGCTCTAGGCGCTAGGCCGCGTAGATCCGGGTGCTGCCGGCCTCGAATTCGGCCAGGTCGCCGGTCTCACCCGCCCGCACGGCACGCCGACCGAGCACGAGCATGTAGGTGAGGAAGGCGAGCAGGGCGGCCGCGCCGATCCCGATCTTCATCGGCCACGGCCACGGGGCCGGGGTGACGAAACCCTCGATCACCCCGGAGACGAAGAGCACGAAGACCAGACCGATGGCCACCGTCGAGAGGGCGCGGGCATCCTCGGCCAAAGCCTGCGCGCGAGTGCGGGCCCCGGGGGCGATCCAAGCCCAGAAGATGCGCAGTCCACCTGCCGCGGCCACGAAAATAGCGGTCAGTTCGAGCATGCCGTGCGGTGCAATGTACAGGAAGAACACGTCGCCCTTGCCGTAGGCGAACATGACCGCGGCCGTGATGCCGACGTTCTGCGCGTTCTGCAGCACGATGTAGGGCACGTAGACGCCGAGGATCCCGAAGGCGATGGCCTGCGCGGCGATCCACGCGTTGTTGGTCCAGACCAAGCCGGTGAAGGATGCCGCGGGATTCTCCGAATAGTAGTTGACGAAGTCCTCGTTGACGAGTTTCTGCAGCTCGGCGTCGGAGCCGACGGCGGCCAGGGCCTCAGGGTTGCCGGAGATCCAGAAACCGTAGAGGCCCGCGACCACAATCGTCACCACCGCCACGGCAAGGGTCAGCCACCGTAGGCGGTAGAGCGCGGCCGGCAATTGCAGCACGAAGAAGCTCGGGATCTGCGAAACAACGTTCGCGCTCGCCCCCGTGAACCGCAGCCTTGCCCGGGACAGCGCCACCGAGAGCCGGTCACCCTCCAGCGTCGAACCGGCGGTCGATTTGATCGCCGACAGCTGGGTCGCGCCGGACTGGTACCGCTCGATCAGCTCGTCTGCCTGCGCTCCGGAGAGCCGCCGCTGCGAACCGAGCTCAGCCAGGCGGTCCCACTCGGCGCGGTGCGCCGCTGAATATGCGTCAAGGTCCATCTGCTCTAATAGTAGACATGGAGCAGCCCGGCAAGGTGGCCGATCACGGCCAGTATTCGTGGAGCGAGCAGGAATTGGTCACCGGCGAGGCCGTTGCCCTCGATGTAAGGGCGGCCAGCATCATCCTGCGCGCCGCCGGAACGATCATCGATTATGTTGCCTACATCCTCCTCTTCCTGGGGGTGGCCTTTCTTGTGGCCGGTCTCACGGGCGTGGCAATCGACGACGCACTCGGACGGGCGCTCGGGATCGCGGGCCTGGTGGTCTGCCTGCTCATCGTGCCGATGGCCGTCGAAACGGCCAGCGGCGGACGGTCCCTGGGCAAGCTCGCCATCGGCGCCCGCATCGTTCGCGACGACGGCGGCGCGATCCAACTGCGCCACGCGTTCATCCGCGCCCTGTTGGGCATCATCGAGATCTACCTGACGTTCGGCGGCATCGCCGCCACCACTGCGCTTCTGAACAGCAAGTCCAAACGCCTGGGCGACCTGCTGGCCGGCACGTACAGCCAGCACGAGCGGGTGCCCCGCCTCACTGATCGAACCGTCCCGCTGCCGCCCGTGCTCGAGGCCTGGGCCCAGACGGTCGACGTCGTGCGGCTCCCCGATCGCCTGTCCCGCCGCATCGCGCAGTTTCTCCGCCAGGCCGACAAGCTGACTCCGGCGACGCGGCTGCGCCTCGCAGACAGCCTGGCCACCGAGGCCGCCCCGTTCGTGTCGCCGAGGCCGGAGGTCCCGGCGGAGGTCCCGGCGCAGGTCCCGGCGCAGGTCTCGGCGGAGGTCTTCCTGGCCGGGGTCGCCGCGGTGCGCCGAAGCCGGGAGTCCACGGCGCTGAAGCTCGAGCGGGAGCGTCTCGACCGTCTGCAGCCCATTCTGCATAGCCTCCCGCACGGTTTCCCCCAGCGGTAGGGCAACGGACCTCTCCCCGGCCGTTCCCGCGACGTATCCGACGAAGAATGTGGCGCTGCCGCCCGCGGGGCGGCTTGGCCGGACCCGTGTGTGTGTGGCTAACTCAGGACATTCGTCGCCCGCAGTAGACGGCCGCCGCGGGTCAGTGCGGCATAGGTGCGGATGCCCG
>NZ_PJJU01000050.1:0-117684 GCF_002929635.1 Cryobacterium sp. M25
GCCATCAACATCAGTGTCATTCGCCGGAACATCAACCGTACGGGCCACCCCAGAAGTCGCCGCAAACGGCCCATCATCAACGGCGACCGGCGGAGACTGGACCACCGGGTTCGTGGCGGTGACGGACTTGGTATACGTGCCGAGATCGGAGTTGTAGTGGTACGAGGAGCCCGAATAGTCGTAGATGTTTGCATTGACAAGACCGGTCCCTGGAGCTTTTACCAAGGCCGTGACCGTGACCACGATCGAGTTGCCGCCTGCCTTGCCCGTCCCTAGACAGGACCTGTAGGACCCACTTGTCGTAACCGGGTCCCATGTGCACGCGTTGGCGTAGAAACCGGCGGTCGGCGGACCGCCGGCCCCTGTTTCTGGCTGCGTATAGGTGCCAGTCACGGACAGAATTTCAAAAATGGTGCCGTCAAGTGAGGGCCCAGCGGACAGCTGCTCGTAACCCTGTGTGGCAGTCTTTCCCGTCAGCGAGTAGCTGACTGTCTGACCGACAACAACATTTGTCGGTCCTGTCACGGAGGTCACTGCGTTGCGGTATTGAGAGACGAGCTTCTCAACGTAAATCTCGCGTGTCGTCGGGGTGCTCACGGTGGTGACTCCCGGGGCCGCAGCCGAAATCGTGAAGCCACGTTTGGCGTTGTAGGCCGCCGCATTGCGTGTGATCTCGACCGTCCACCATAGCTTCGTGCACGAATTGGCAGCGATAGCGGGAACACTTTTTGTCGCAGTGCTGTCGAGATTGATGTAGGTATTGGCAGTCGTCCAATTCCATGCCACGTCAACACCGCTAACCGCCGTGCCGGTTACGTTGCATACCTTGGCACCAACCGAAAACTGGTTGGGCCCTGACGTAACACTGTTGCTGTCCAACCCGACGACGTTCCACTCGGTGGGGGTGATCGTTAGCGAATTAGTAGCAGCAGAAGCGGGTGAAACGCACACAGCGAGAATAATGGCGCTCAGGGCCGTGATCGCACCAACGCGAAATTTGACAGGAATCAAGACAGGTGCCTTTAGCTAGTCGGGTTTCTCGAAGGTGCAAGTTTCTCCGAGCAAGACCATGCCGCCGCTAGGTGTCGGTGGCGAGATCTTGAAGATCCTGTCAATGAGGGTCCGGACTGTACATACCCCAGTTAGGGACTGTGCGGAGGCCGGATTGAGCCAAACACATCGCATCCGACGAGACCGGTGGAACACCGCTACGGGCCCGACGGTCTCGGTATGGGCCACATACTGCCCGAGGGGGGCGATTCGCTTAGCATTTAAGACAATCCGACGCGCGTGAACAGGGGCAAACTTGAACCAACCTCCGAGCGATCTCAAGACTTTTTTCGACCGGGTCGATTGGATGCGCAACTTCAGCAAGCCGTCCGAGCCCGAGTACCGGAATCCGTTCGACCCTGCAGAATTGGACCATGACCCTGCTCCCCCGAAGCACCCCCGAAGCCGAGGGAATCTCCTCCACCGCCATTCTCGATTTCGTCGCCGCGGCGGAGCAACTGCTCGAGAGCCTGCACAGCCTGATGGTCGTTCGACACGGTCGCGTCATTGCGG
Organism: Cryobacterium sp. M25; assembly: GCF_002929635.1. Classification (NCBI taxonomy): domain Bacteria; kingdom Bacillati; phylum Actinomycetota; class Actinomycetes; order Micrococcales; family Microbacteriaceae; genus Cryobacterium; species Cryobacterium sp. M25. The sequence goes on from NZ_PJJU01000050.1 coordinate 1,564, forward strand.
AGGGCTGGTGGTATCCCTTTGCGGCGCAGCATCCGCACCTCATGTTCTCGGTGAGCAAGAGCTTCACCTCGACCGCCGTCGGGCTCGCCATCGGCGAGGGCCGGCTCACGCTCGACGACCTCGTCGTCGACCTGCTACCAGACGACCTGCCCAAGCAGATCGACCCGCACCTGGCCGCGCTGACCGTGCGCCATCTGCTCACCATGACCACGGGGCATCCGACCGACACCGTGTCGCTCGCCGACGACTCGCACGGCGACAACTGGGCGCGCACCATCCTGGCCCAGCCTCTAGAGTTCGCGCCGGGCACCCACTACGTCTACAACAGCGGCGCGAGCTACCTGCTCTCGGCGATCCTGCAGCGGCTCACCGGAGAGCGCCTGTTCGACTACCTCACCCCGCGACTGTTCGACCCGCTCGGCATCGTCGGCGCCACGTGGGAGTCCTGCCCGCGCGGCATCGACGCCGGCGGCTGGGGGCTCTCCCTCACGACCGAGCAGCTCGCGACCTTCGGCCAGTTGCTGCTGCAACGCGGCGAGTGGAACGGCACGCGACTCGTTCCGGCGGAGTGGATCGACGAGGCCACCTCGCTGCAGGTGGACACATCAGGCACCGATCACGACGTCGACGGGCGTCAGGGCTACGGCTACCAGTTCTGGCGGAACCGGCCGACCGGTTACCGCGCGGACGGAGCGTTCGGTCAGTTCTGCCTCGTGCTTCCAGAAACGGATGCCGTGGTCGTGCTGACCGCGGCGCTCCCGACCGCGCAGCGCGCCCTCGACCTCGTCTGGGAGCACCTGCTGCCCGCATTCAGCGACCAGCCGCTCCCCGAAGTGTCGTCCGGTCTCGCCGGAACGCTGGCGGGCCTCACCCTGCCGATCGTCATCGGCGAGCCCACGTCACCGACTGCGCCGCGGGTGGCGGGCATCCGCTTCAACTTCGACGATCCGGAGGTGACCGCGGTAACTTTCGAGTCGGGACTGCTCACGATCACCCGGGGCGGCGTGGGCCGGCGGCTAGCCTTCGGCCACGGCGAATGGGTGGCATCCGCCGATGCCCGGGTACTGGCGAGCGGCGCGTGGGTCTCCCCCAGCACTCTGGTCGTGCGGGCGCACAACGTGGGCACGCCATTCTCGCGCGCGTACACGCTCGAGTTTCGGGATGACGCGTTGACCCTGGATGTCGATCAGAGCGTCGCGTTCGGGGAGCTTCCGCGGACTCACCTAGTCAGCCGGTAGCTGCTCAGATCCCCGTGGTTCCGTGCCAGAACGTGCCTCGCATGATGGCGATCGCGAGGAGACACGGCCAACTACACGGCGTTCGGTATGAATCCGCGCAGATAGGCGCGAAGGGCTGGATCACAGACATAAACGATTTTGTCGCGGACTAAAATTTCGTCCATGCCGCAAACCTAGCGGTGTCGAGTTCCATCGGACTTTGGCGGCGGATGCGAGGCCTTCCAGTGAAGCCTTGCTGCTGGCGAACTTCAGCCTGCCCACAATCGCCACTAATGGGTTCCGGGGCCCGGAAGCCCCGGCGCGCTGGCCCGGAACGACCCGGCCGCTACCCCTCGATCCCGAGCTTCGCGGATCCGCCAACCACATCCCGGTCCCCCAGCGGCTGCGTCGGCCGCGCATTCTGACTGTGCGCTCCTTCGAGCGTGCCGAGCTGCTCCGCCGACATCGAGATCGGCGTGCTCATCACGACCCACTGCACATCCTCGGTGCACGGCGGAGTGGTCAGGCTGCCCGAGTACTCGTAGTTGTCCAGCGTCCGCGGCAGCACGGCCGCGATATCCATTGTCACGTCCTCGTCGTCAGCCAAATGCGTGGCCGCGTCGATGAACGGCGCCAGGACGCCGGATGTTTGCCCCTCGGTCACGAGGATGCCCAGAACCAGTGGCTTGCCTGCCGCATCCGCGTGCATCAGGTGCAGCTCGGCCGCCGCCGGCTGGCCGTTCACGGTGTGCTCCGACGGCACGTGGGCGTGCATCTGCTGCAGACTGTACTCGTCGCCGGCGATAGTCAGGGTCTCGCCCTCGCCATCGGCCTCGAACTCCACCGCGTGTCCGGTGTCGAACACATCGGCCTCCGCGTCCTCCGCGCTCAGCTGGATGACCGAGCTCGGTGCGGGCACGGTCGCCGGCAGATCGATCGGGGATTGGGCGGTGCCCACGCCGCAGGCCGCGAAGCCGAGGTCCAGCTCCGCCCACGATGCCGGGCCGCTCGCGCCGTCGTACGACCAGTGCACCGGCTCCGCCACCGGTGGCTTGCTCGACTCCGTCGAGGGCTGGGCGCAGCCGACAAGGGTGATGGCGGCCACCGTGAGAGCGGATGTGATGAGCCAGGGTCGTGCGGACGTGGGACCTCCTGGAAAACGGCATAGAAAAACGCCACACCGAACATGTGGCGTGACCACTCTTGTGACAGAGCCGCCTTCCCGAATTATCCTCTCGCTGCACCCGGTCTACGGTCATCGCCGATCCCCTGCAGTGCGAAAGCACCTCGCCTGAAATCCCCGCGCCCCTGCCGGACATCCCTCAGTATGAGAGTTGTGACCGACACCGAGCGCGAGAAGCGGATGCGTAACCTCGTCGTGCTCGTCGTCGACCCTGTGCGCCGCTATTTGCACCGCCGCACCGACGCCGCGACGGCCGACGACGTGATCGGCGACACCCTGCTGGTGTGCTGGCGCCGCCTCGACGAGGTGCCCGACGACGCACTCCCCTGGGCGATCGTCGTGGCTCGACAGTGCCTCAGCAACGCTCAACGCGCCGAGCGTCGGCGCATCCGTCTCATCGGCCGCATCATTGCCATCGACCCGCCGCCGGCCGCTGCGGACGAGAACCCCGCAGCATCCACCGTCGATGGCGCCGCCGAGACGGCCCGCGTGACCACCGCCCTCGCCGGCCTGCGTCGAAACGACGCGGAGATCCTGCGGCTGTGGGCATGGGACGAGCTGAAGAGCCCGCAGATTGCCGTCGTGCTCGGCATCAGCGCGAACGCAGCGGCGATCCGCCTGCACCGTGCGAAGGCGCGCCTCAGGCAGGAGCTACTGAAATCCGGCGACCCGACCGGACATGTACCGTACGACGAAGGGAGCGAAGATGCACGACGATGACCGTGCGCTGCGCGATCAGCTGCGTGCCGCCGATCCGGCCCGCACGCTGCCCCCTGCCTCGCCGACATGGCTCGACCACAGAATGGAGCAGCTCATGACCGACCAATCCCCTATCACCACGACCGTCACCCCCACGGCGCCGCGACGCGCCTTGCGGCGGTGGATGCCGGTGGTCGGCATCGCCTCCGGCCTCGCCATCGCCGCCGCAATCGTCGTGCCCCTCGTCGTCGGCGGCCCGGAGCCCACCGTCGAGGCGTTGCAGCCTCCCCTGGGCGGAGGCCTCGCGAGCGGCAGCTGCCTCGGGCTCGAGCCAGCGACCGTCGCGGCGCAGGAGCAGGCGTTCGCCGCGACGGTGCTGCAGATCCAGGGCGACACCGTTCTGCTGGAGGTCAGGGAGCGCTTCGCTGGCGACGTCGCCGACCACGTGGAGGTAACGCAGGTCGACGCGCTGACCTCCGACTTCTCGGGCGTGCCCTTCGTGGTCGGCCAGAGCTACCTCGTCGGCGCAGTCGATGGAACGATCACCGGCTGCGGCGTCACCGGGGCCGACAGCGCCGAGCTCCGCGCGGTCTACGACGCGGCGTTCCCTGGCTGATCCACGCCCGCGAGAGCGGATGACGGGACCGGTGCCGGAATCGTCACATCTGGTTTCGGACCCCGCGGCGGTCAGTGCGACCGATGTGGCGCGCCCCGGAAGAGAACGAGTTTGCCGGATGCGATCGTGACTCACTGCTGCGCCGGGATAATCTCCTGGCCGATCAATAACCGCGTCAGACCGACCGGTCGGTTTCCGTGTAGGCTGGACCCATGGATCGTCGGTCACTTATTCTCAGCGCAGCCCGAAACCTCACTCTCGAGCGCGGTGTTGTGCCGTCCTTGAACAGCACCGCGAGTGCTGCGGGGGTGTCGAAGGGCGGACTGATCCATCATTTTCCTTCGCGCGCGGCTCTTGTTCAGGGCTTGGCCATCGGGGCGTTGGAGGAGCTCGACGTAGCGATGCTTGCGGCGTCGATGGAGGGCCGGGCGGCGGAAGCCTGGCTCAGGCTTTCCGTGCCGACGGGTGATGATGTGGCTCTGTTCCGAGCTTTAGCGGTCGCGCACAGGGCGGTCGAGTCGCCGGGTGATGACGTCGCTACCGCCGCGCAGGAAGCCGGCTCTCGGTGGGAGGCCATGATTCAGAAGGAAACGGGCGACGTCACACACGCACGGGTGATCCGCCTCGTCGGTGACGGACTCGCAGCCAACGTGATCGCCGGCATCGAGCCTGCCCCCACCCCCGCACAACTCGACGCACTCCTCGACGCCCTGATCCCTCGACCCGGTGGTGCGTCAAGACAATGAGTGGAGCGCTACTGGGCGCGATTGCCGGCCTAGCGGCCCTCGACGCCTTCAATCCGGCGACCATCGTCGCCGTCACACTCATCCTGCTTGTTGCACCCAGTCGGCCCGGACTAACGGCACTGGTGACCATTCTCGGCGCGGCCACAACCGTGTTCGTGGCGGGTGCAGCACTGTTTCTCGGCGCTAGCGCAGCCGCAGGCGCCGTCGGCGGCATTGTGCTCGCGCTGCGCTATGTCGCCTTCGGGGCAGCGGGAGCCGCGGTGGTTATCGCTGGCGTTCGACGCTTCCGAACCCGACCCTGCAAAGCCATCGAACTGCCCGCCTGGTTCACCCCGTGGACTGCTTTCCCTTTCGGTGCACTACTCACCGCCGCCGATCTGCCCAACGCGTTCCCCTACTTCATCGCTATCGAAAGGCTCCTCGACGCGCAAGCCAGCACAGGTGAAGCGCTCCTAGTGCTCGCCGGGTATACGGTCATCTACTGCTTACCCTGCCTAGTGCTCCTAGTCATCGGCCTGCTCTCTCGCCAACGAACCCATGCGCTCCTGGCCCGCATCACCAACAGACTCGGAACCGGAGACGTCCCAGCGTCACATCCGTCGGCGATCGCGCTCATGACCCTTGGTCTCTTCGTCGGGACCCTGCCTCTCTGGGCTCTCAGCTAACATCGACCGCCCTTCTCTCTGGGTCTTCATCCTGTCTGGCCATTCGCGACTCATGGGTCTACTACCTCCTCGGTAGCTTCATCGAAGTGGTACTTCTCATCGCCATTGCCGTAACCGCATGGAAGTGGCCGCCGACTCAAGTCGCATACTCACCGACGTAGGCAACCAACGCGACGAGCCCGCGTCACGATCCCACGGACATCCACTCGCGGGAGCAACGATGCCGGGTGCACTGTGCTTGCTGCGCCAATTCCATGAGCGCGGTTGATGTTGCCGGAGATGGGCACTAAGTTGTGGATTCCCTGAATTTAACCATCGTCTTCACGCTTTTCTCCAGTCCAGCCAGTCCATATTCGACCTCACTCCCAACAAAGGGGATGTCCCTTGGATTCATTGAGAAGGCTCACAACCGTCGCACTCGCGGGGTTATCCGTGTTCGCTCTGGCCTCCTGCGGAACCGGAACAGTAGTAACCCCCAACGCGTCCGACGCCAGGGCGACGTTAGCTCCAGCGGTCGCAATCGTGCCGACAACGGTCACGTCTGGCGCATTCAGTGAGACGGCGCAGGTCTCCCTTGGGAAGGACGGGGCGCTCTCTACGGCCGGCGCGGCCGGAAGCGGTGACGCGTACTTCCCCAACGCCGGCAACGGAGGGTACGACGTCCAGCACTACGACCTTGCCCTTCGCTACATGCCGCCGACGGAACCCACGGTCCTCACAGGCCGCCTCAGCGGCGTCGCGACCATCACACTCCGCGCGAAGCAGGATCTGCAGTCGCTTAACTTCGACTTACGCGGCCTCGACGTCTCGTCGGTCCGAGTGGACGGCAAGGTGGCGGCGCACGGGAAAGCGCAAGGCAAAGACAGCGCCGAGTGGTCACAGAAGCAGGACGATGCAAACCGATACTGGGAACTCACCGTTGGGCTGCGGCCGAAGCTCAAAGCAGGACAAACGACGACCATCGTCATTGAGTATGGCGGGATCACCGGGCGGCCACTAGACACCACCGGGGCCTTCTACGGGTGGGTCACCACTGCTGATGGCGCGATGGTGGTCAACGAGCCCGATGGAGCGGCGACCTGGTACCCCGTGAACGACGACCCGGAAGACAAGGCAACTTACAGGTTCCGCATCACGGTGCCGGCCGGTAAGACAGCTGTGGCGAACGGGCTGCCCGCCGGGGCGCCCAAGACGAAGGCCGGCTGGACAACATGGACGTGGCGGGCATCCGACCCGATGTCCAGCTACCTGTCGACGGCAAGCGTAGGCGACTACGCCTTGTCCCGCGACGTAAGTCCGGACGGTCTGCCGATCATCAATGCGATCGACGATGGAGTGACGGGCGCGCCCCTTGCAGAAACGGCGGCGGCACTCGCGCTGCAGCCCCAGATGATCACCTTTCTGGAGGCCCAATTCGGGCGATACCCGTTCGAGTCGTTCGGCGCCATTGTCGACGACGACTCGGTCGACTACGCCCTGGAGACTCAGACCCGCCCGGTGTACTCCGAGGTCGCGGACGAAAACACAGTGGTGCACGAACTGGGGCACCAGTGGTTCGGCAACTCTGTGACCCCGTCTGATTGGAAGGACATCTGGCTGAACGAAGGCTGGGCGACCTATATCGAGTGGCTGTGGGCAGAACATCAGGGCACCGCATCAATTTCCAATCAGTTCGCCGACACGGTGGCATACCTGGACGCAAACGACGGCTGGGCACTCAACATCGCAGACCCGGGTCGCGACAGCCTCTTCGCGAATCCGGTCTATCTGCGGGGCGCGGCTACCCTGTACGTATTGCGCGCGAAGATCGGTGACGACGCGTTCTTCGCCGGCGCCCGCTTGTGGCTGACTGAGTACAACGACTCGAATGCGACCACTGCGGACTTCGAAGCCGTAATGGAAGAGAGCTCAGGCCAGCAACTCCAGACTTTCTTCGACGACTGGTTGCGCGAAGGCGACCGCCCGGCAATGCCCTAGCCACCAGCGCAGTCCCCGGCAAGGAGAACCCGAAGGTTCACGGCACGGTGTGCCCCGAGCAATCGAGCCCGACTGACTTCATGCGCCCGGACAAGGTGAAACACACAGCGTTCGAGACCATCCGACGCAGGTGAAAACAGAAAAACAGCCGGAGCTACGGCGCTGAAGAAGAACTCGCAGCCACAAAAAACCGCAAGATCCACTCAAACCAGAAATCGTTCCTGAGAAGCCTCAGGTGCGATTTCTTTATATTTTGACCGGATCGTTTCGTAAAGAGTTTCGCGAACGGCCCTTTGGTGGGCTGTCTACGAAAGCCAGCAGGGCGCGGATAGTGCGTGTGACCGCGGGACTCGTATTCCTCCGCAGGCCTTGCTCTTTTCCTCCACCCCGTCAACGCCTACCCAAAACAGGGCCAATAGTGCCGACAGTTTCAAGCGGTCAATGCAAGGGTGTGTTTTCGGTCGGCGTTGACACGATTGGTGATTCGAGGCCGGGACCGTCGGTTCAAGCTAGTGTCAGGCACGATTCATCTGCTGCCGACAAGATCGCACTTTTCCGATCGCTCTTCGTTGGAAGAGAAGATGTCTACGCGACCCGGTGGACGAGCAGCAAGACCGGAAAAAGCGGATGGAGCCCCGCGGTGCGCGGCGGCTACTACACCGACGGCGTCACGACCGCCGATCTTCTCCCACTGTCCGATGAGGTCATCGAACGACATCTGGTGGGAAGCCGCACCGGCGCGGAGGGCCTGCACGCCGGTCTCTACCCGATGCTGAACGACGACACCTGCCGGTTGTTGGTGTGCGACTTCGACGACGGAACCTGGAAGGCGGATGCCGCCGCATACGCACAGGCGTGTTCTCGCCATGGCGTGAGCGCGGCCACCGAGATCTCCCGTTCGGGCGAGGGCGCCCACGTCTGGATCTTCTTTGCCCAAGCCATATCAGCCCACAATGCTCGGAATCTGGGGCTGGCTCTGCTCCGGGAGGCCATGTCGTTCCGAAGCGGCATGAGCCTCACGAGCTACGACCGCCTATTCCCATCTCAAGACCTCTTGCCTCACCGTTCTCCCGGGAGAATGCGGCTCGGAAACCTGATTGCCTTGCCCCTGCAGGGTTCATGCCGGCGCCGTGGGACAACGGTCTTCGTCGATTCCGTCACGTGGATGCCATTCGAGGACCAATTCGCTTTCCTCTCAGGCGTTGTGCCGCTCGATGCCGAGTCGATGGCCGAGGCTGTCAGCACGCTCCAGCCCCTGCGCACCGGTCCAGTCGACGCCAAGACAGGTCCGCATAAGCCCTCGAGGAACGCGGGGTCCGCTCCCGGCCCTGAGGCAACAGCCATCGCCTCGGTGCCAGCCACCGTCCTGGTAACCGTCAGCTCAGTGGTTTCGATTCCCACTCTCGGCTTGCCAGCAGTACTCGTCACGGATCTCAAGCACGCGGCGTCGCTGACAAACCCCGAGTTCTATCGCAGACAGGCGCAGCGATTCAGTACATTCGGCACACCGCGGTTCGTGTATTGCTTTGAACACGACGAATCAACACTTCGCCTCCCCCGTGGTCTTCTAGATTCGGTCACACAGCTGATGGCGACAGCCGGGATCACGATCGACGTCGTTTGGGATATCCCGACCTCGGAGTCCATCGACCTTACTTTTCGAGGCCAGTTGACGGCCGCCCAACGCGAAGCCGTGGATGTTCTGAACCGGTACGACACGGGTGTACTGGTTGCACCACCAGGCTCGGGAAAGACGGTCATCGCCTGCGCTCTCATCGCCGAACGCGGCCTGCCAACGGCGGTCATCGTCAATCGCGCAGAACTCGTCGAACAGTGGCGCGAGCGTCTCGGCCAGTTCCTTGACGTTGATCCCCGCCAGATCGGGCAGCTGGGCAACGGTAGGCGCAAACGTACCCACGTCATCGACATTGTCATGCTGCAGAGCATTGCCCACCGCGCGGCGGATCCGACAATCCTGAATCGCTACGGGTTGATTATTGTCGATGAATGCCATTCCCTGGGCGCGGCGGCAACTGAGGCCGCCGTGCGACAGGTCGCCGTGAGGCAATGGGTCGGCCTGACCGCGACGCCGTTCCGTGCCGACCAAATGGACGACATCATCACGATGCAGTGCGGGCCCATTCGTCACACGATCGAAGACACGGCGCTCTTCGAACAAGAAGTGGTCGTGCATAAGACAACGTTCAGGTCCAGCGCAGCAGACGCGACCAGCACCGAAATTCAGGCCGTCTACACCGAACTCGCAGACGATGTCGAGCGCAACCAGCGCATAGCGGCAGACGTGCTCGCCGCGTATCGAGCGGGACGGAACTGCCTCGTTCTCTCGACCCGAGTTGAACATGTCGCTCGGCTCGCGGAGCTCTTGGAAATGGAAGCCGCTACGGTCTTCGTCCTGCACGGGAAGCTGGCCCCCAAGGAGCGGCGCCGGATCCGGACCGAAATGTCCGACCGGGACCCCTCCGATCCGTTCATTCTCGTGGCGATCGACAAGATCGCCGGCGAAGGCTTTGACCTGCCCAGCCTCGACACTCTCTTTCTCGCCGTTCCGATGGCGTTCAAAGGCCGGATCGTGCAACAAATCGGTCGCATCTCCCGCGCCTCCCGCCCCGCGACAACAAAGCCCGGACCTGCCACGTCACAGGTGCACGACTACTGGGACGCCGAGGTACCGGTGTTTGATCGAATGTTCCGCAAACGCCAGCGTGTCATCGCGAAGCTCGGCTTCACCGCGTCGGGCGAGGCCGACGCTAGGCCCCTGGCATCGGCCTCGCGACGAGTGCCCTGATGAGCGCAGCCAGTATTGCCGATCTGTGCGGAGTCGCCTTCACGGATACGCTTGATCGGCAATTCTTTCCAGTAGCGCTTGCCGAGGTTGGTCTTCCGGCAGCGTCAGGCCTTCACATCTCCGCGCCATCCGCCGTCGGAGGTTCCCTTCGCCTCGATGAACTCCTTAAAGTTCGTGAGGTCTTTCTTAATGGCGTGATCGTCGATACCGAGAGCGGCCCCAGCCTTCTCAAGCAGCCCTGTCGCCTCCCAATCAAGCTGTACCGTCACCCGTGTCTCGTTCGCGGCCAACTTATGGAACGTGACAACTCCCGCGTGGTCAACCTGGCCGCCGGTGCTGTTCCAGGCAACACGCTCGTCAGGGTGCTGCTCAGTTATCCGAGCCTCAAACTCGCGCTCCACGCCACCGACTTTAACCTTCCACTCGGTGAGAGTGTCGGTCACCTGCGTGACGGATTCAACAAAACTGAGAAACTTTGGAAACTCCTCGAATTTTGTCCACTGGTTGTACGCGACGGTAACGGGAACGTTGACGTCGACAGTCTCGATGGCGTTGGGCATGATGACCTCCTAATGCGAATTCGACGGATGAAATAGTTTCTGCAATCCCATTCACAGTACCGAAGGCTAATCCAAGGTCAACCCGGGTAAGGAAAAACTCGCGGGAACGAGAAGGTTCCTGTGCGCGGAACCTCAGCAGCGTGCACAAGCGATGGGACGGGCTGAACGACGGGTGAGGGAGACTCTTCAGAATCTCTCTCGGTCCCAGGGCGAAGAGCGACCAAAATACACTTCAGATCGATGACGATCGCGGCCGTGGGGCTGAGCGACGTCGCCCCGGCACCCAACTCTTGCATGCCGTGCAGAATCGCCTCGGCTGCCGCTACGGCGGCATCAAGGGGTGCACTATCACGCGGGCCGTCGTTCGTGGCACGCAAGGTTTCTGCGACCGCGTGCAGGGCATCGCTGAGAACCGGAGGCAGTCCGGGCGGCAGCTCAAGGGGAATCGGTTTACCCCAGATCATGCCCGCAAAAACCTCGGTCAGGTTGCGCACGTGAAAGGTGACGTTCTCCAGGGCCGCGAGGTCCTCATAGTCAACAACAAGATTTCTGCGCCGCGTCGGTGAGTGCGCTGCCCCTGGTCGCCCAGAGTTCACGCTCGGGAGGCCAACTCTCGACCAAGGCCACGCCGATATCGCTGAGGTGCGTGGCGAGGGTGCTTCAAAAACTGGTCAACCGCTCGACCTCCGCCCACACCAAGCCATCGCATGCCTCCGATAAGGGAGCCGAGGCCGATGACCAGCGAGATCGTCCAAACGCTGGGCTCGCTCAGGATGAGCACGGCCCCGGCGAGGGCGATTCCGAAGGCCAGCCCAGCGAGGGTTTGTAAAGCGCTGCGGAGCGAACGCATGAGGGTTGGGTGCATGCTCAGAAGTGCGCCCAGCGGCGCGTAGTAGCGCAATTCCTGAGCCTCTCCAGGGAGGAAAGGGGACAGTGTCCAGGCAATCGCCACAGCGTCAGAGATCTTGATGACCTGGAGAAATCGCGGAGGTTGGAGACGACGACGAACCGACGCCACCGTCTCATGCCGCTGCATCTCTTGCGCTGCTCATTCAAAAAATTATTTCGCGTGACGTTGAGAGCAGACCAACTTCTGAGATGCTCTGAACGCTCGTTCGCGCGTTGTTCGCCAGGAATGCATACGATAACTAAGTGACTTTGCCGAATGGATTTCATCTAGCGAACCGAGAGTTCTTTGCCCGCGAGGTGCTCAATGTCGCACCCGAAATTCTCGGCTGCATCCTTCAACGCACCGATGACGACGGAATTGTGACCATTCGAATTACCGAGGTCGAGGCGTACGCGGGTGAACGCGACCCCGGCGCACACGCCTATCGGGGCAAGACGAATCGGAACAAGACAATGTTTGGTCCCGCCGGGCACCTCTACTGCTACTTCACCTATGGAATGCACCACTCGCTGAACCTCGTCGCCGGACAACCAGGACATCCATACGGTTGTCTCATCAGGGCGGGAGACGTGATGGGAGGTGCCGCCATTGCCCGCAGCCGTCGAGAAAGCAAACCACGAAAAGTTCCTCTTCCCAGTAGCAGTTTGGCGCGGGGCCCTGGCTGCGTTGCCCAAACCTTCGGGGCAACCCTGGCAAACGACGGTGACGATCTTTTTGGCGGACAGTGGAAGTTTTTCGTTCCGGATGATGGCCTGGTGTTACCCCACCGAACCGGACCACGCGTTGGCGTCAGCGGCCCCGGCGGCAATGCGACGAATTTCCCCTGGCGATACTGGTTAGCTGATGCGGCATCCGTCTCAACCTACAAACCAGGCCGCCCGTAACCGTGGCGCTGAGACGCATTGCTGGGTGCCCACCGTTTCCGCGAACGTCGCCATCTGATCCGTGGTCGTTTTCCAAGACTGCCGACAGTCACAGAGGTGCTCACGCTCGCCGTTTGTATCCATTGGTGGCCGCGGGTGGTTATATTTTTGTCAGGGCCTCGCCCTTATGCATCGCCACGTGGTCGGTCGTGTCACTCGTGATCTCGTACTGCGGATCATCGGGACTGCAGCGGTGAGTGTGCCCTTTGTATTCCACGTCTATCGTATGAATTTTCGCGATGGTGCCGTGCACATGGCCGGCCTCGGAGTTCCAGCGCACGTGATCGCCGACTGAGTATTTTTTTGTCATTGGTATGCCTTCCACTGCCATAATGCTGCTGTATCTTTCGAGCGTATTCGCTGTACCATCTTGCTTCGGATTGGCACCCTCGGGTTTCACTCTTCCGGTGGATACCAGAGGCGGTTACCATCGACTTTCGCGAAGCTGGTGAGGGTGTGGGGCTTGGTCGAGGTCAGGCTCATGATGTCGGCAACCTGCAGGCCGCGAGCCAGCAACGCGTCTCCGATCAGTGATCGGTGACAACGCCAGGGCACGGCCTCGGCACACATGATCGCCACCGTCTGCTTCTTCGTCAGCGCCATCAACTCGTCGACGCCGGCACTGAACTCGGGCGTTTGCATGTAGTCGGCGTAGTTGCGAAAGCTTCTGTTACGCCACGCTCCGTTGATAGATGCTTCTGCCGCCGGAGTATGCCGTAACCCGCCTAGCTCGGGAAGTCGCTGATAGTCAATACCTGCCTCCGGCATGCTTATGTCGAGTTCGTGTTCCCCAAATTGTGGGTTGTGACGAGACCCGGGAACGGTGCGAACGTCGATGAGTCGTTCGACACCATTTGCTTTCAACATTCCAACGAACTCATCAATGGGATGAGTGGAATGCCCGATCGTGTACACACAGATTCCAGCCATGTTCCCATTGAACCGCAATGCTGAAGCCCGCATCAGAAATGTCAGATTTATGCGCCCGACACTCGGCTCCGCGATAAAGGGCGCAGCCTCGTAAGGTGGCATCGCCCTGTTGCCGTCCTGAAGCCGTCGGTAACCTGATCAGGGACGAAGCTTCTTCGTTTCAGCCCGCCGGTTCACGCGGGCTAGGTGAGGATATCTCCGGTGACGCCGCTGTCACTGGAAGTCCTGAACGAACGGAAGAAAGCATGCAACCCATCCCGGCCCGTTCCGACCATTCGCACGCGAATGAAACTGCAGGGGCTGGTGGTGTCCCACTGACAGTGTCGATGCCGACGGGTGTAGCCCGGGCTGGGGTCATTGTGCTCCACGAGGTCTGGGGCCTCTCCGCGCCGGTCACCGCTCTCGTCGTCCGCCTAGCCGGCTGCGGCTATATCACCGCCGCGCCGCACCTCTACCACCGCATCGCAGACCCCGTCGTCACCGATGGGAAATTCACACAAGCCCGCCGTCACCACGACACCCTCACGAGGGAAGGGCTCACATTTGACATCGAGAGCGCCTTGTCCTGGGTCCGTGCGCAAGGAGCACAGAAAGTAGCGGTAATAGGATTCTCCATGGGAGGCACTCTCGCATTGTGGGCGGCAGCAACACTGCACATCGATGCCGCAGTCACCTTCTACGGTGCCGGCTTGGCTTCGCCACGCTGGCCTTGCATCCTCAGCGGAATCGATGCCGTACGCGTGCTCAAGGCACCCTGGTTGGGAATATATGCCGGCAAAGACGCCAGCACCCCGGCCCGCGACCTCCAACAGGTGCGCGAAATCCTCACCCACAACACCACGCAATCCGCGGTGGTTGTTTACCCCAAAGTCCGTCACGGCTTCGCCCTGGACCCGGACCTTCCACGCCACGCCGCAGACGAGACAACAGACGCATTCGAGCGAACATCCCTCTTCCTAAAAACCCATCTACGCTAAACCAGCCAGCCATTTCCGTAAACTGGCCCCGGCCCCATGCAAGCGAACATGCCCCTGCAATATCTGAAGGCGCGGCACGGGGAAGTCGCACCCGACCACATGCACCCACGGTTCACACCGATCCTCGCCGAAACCAACGGTGTTGTTGTCTTCCACGAGCAGGTGATGCGGCTCTTTGACGAGTTGACCGGCTGCGGGATGGGTAAGGCCGATGTGTTCCGCCGGCACCTTGGCAAGTCCGGGGACCTCGCCGAGATCGAAGCGTACGTGCGGCAGCAGGCGGCCACTCGCGGGTTTCCGGCGCCGGTTGTCGATCGGGCGTGGAAGGTTCTGTCCGGGTTCGGCAGTTTCGGATTCGCAAAAGCGCACGGGGCGGCGTTCGCCCGGACACGTACGAGAGCGCTTGGCTGAAAACGCATCACCCGGCGACATTCTTCGCGGGGCTGCTCACCCACGACCCCGGCATGTGGCCCAAGGACCTGATCGTCGCCGAAGCCCGCAACCTAGGCGTCCCCGTCCTCGGCCTCGACGTCCAGAAATCCGCATTGGACTACCGGGTCGAGCAGCTGGACGACGGGCAGCTCGCTATCCGCCTGGCCCTGCCCGAACTCGCCGGCTCCAGCGCGGTGGAGCGGCAGCGGATCGCCGAGCACCAACCGTTCTCCTCGTTGCAGGACTTCCGCGACCGGGTGCGGCCTCGCCGACGCACGTTCGAAGCGTTGGCCCGGGTTGGTGCCCTGGACTCGTTCATCGGCTACGACCGGGCCCGCCGCGGCGACCTCCTCGCCCACATCCAAGGCCTCGGCGGCCGCGCTCTCCCCGTCGGCCCCGACCAGCTCGCCTTCGACATTGAGCTGCCGCTGCCCGACTTCTACCGGGCAGTCGCCGCCCTCGACCTCCGCGGCCGCACCCAAACAGACGTGGAACTCCGAGACCTCGGCCTCGCCGTCAGCCAGCACCAAATGACCCGGTTCTACCCCCTCTTCAAAGAACTCGGGGTCACGCCCGCGTCGGAGCTCGCGAACCTGCCGGGCGGCACGGAAGTGCTTGTCGCCGGGGTCCGCCGCGCCAGCCACACACCCCCAATGCGCAGCGGCAAACGCGTCGTCTTCCTCTTTCTCGACGACGGCAGCGGGCCGGTATCCAACGTGGTGTTCTTCCACGACGCGCAGGCAAGAATCGGGGCACCCGTGTTCCGCACCCACTACGCCCTCATCCGCGGCCGGACCCGGCGCACCGGCGCCCGCGGGGTATCCGTAACCGGCGAGCAAATGTGGGACTTGCTTGAAGTGGCAGGGAAAGTCCGGGCACGCCACGCCGCGGAACGAGAACAAGCGCGGGTGGTGGTCGAGGCGGAGGCCGCAGACAACGTCATTCAGATGTGGAGGCGGAGGGCGTGAGGTTCTGGACAGAACGTCTACCGGCAGGTTCGCTCCTTCCGTAGGGCGAAGACCTCGTGCCCCGCGGAAGTGGTGTCTCCAAGCGGCTTCTCGACCAGCGCTCCCCCTCACACGTCCAGCCTCGATCGCTGCCCGAGTCATGGGCCATGAGCCATGGAAGAGAGCATTTGTGAACACGCACACCACGTCGAACGGTATGTTCTTGAACATCTCCTCAAGCGCCACGAAGGTGACCGCTGCGGCCCGCCATTTTGCGTTCACTCGCGCGCGACGTGCCCCTGATGTCGACCATGGCGAGGAGATCGACGAGGTCTGAAGCGATAGAGGCGTCGCTGCTTAGGGTGGTGCCGACTCCCTCGCTGCCGACAGTCTCGTCAGCCGAGGTGTCATCATTCGAGATTCTCTCTCGTGGTGCGGCGAAGGCGCAGTGTGACGAGCTGGAACGGGCGGAGCGAGAGCGAGATAGTACGGTCTGAACGCCCGATCACGGCTCTTGGATCAGTCTTCCGCTCGAGTAGGTCGGTCTCCGTGACTTCCGACCAGTCGAATCCCGGAGCCAGGCCGCCGCGCGCACGCGCGCCCAATGACTCGTAGAGCCGCACGATCACGTCGCCGGAACGGTCCTCCGCGAGCTTGACAGCCTCGACGACGATCGCCGGATTGGCCACGACGACCAGGGGTGCCATCGGGCCGGCTCCCCTTACCTCGCGCAAGGGCAGATTCACTCGATACCCCTCGTCGACGGCATCCGCGATCTCGGCACCGACGCGCAGCGAGACGCCGAACTCCTGCTGGCCCTGATCCGAGGCCGGGTCGGGAAAGAGGGGCGCACGCAGGAGGGAGACGCGTACGACGGTGCTCGTGCCGCCACCGGGCAGTGCGGCGCGTCGGATGTCGTGCCCATAGCTGGCGTCGTTGGCGACGGCGACACCGTAGCCCGGCTCGCCAACGTGAACCCAGCGATGGGCAACGGTCTCGAACCGGGCGGAGTCCCAAGAGGTGTTCGCGTGGGTCGGCCGGTAGACATGTCCGAACTGCATTTCGGATGCCGCGCGATCGGCGTGGACCGCCAGGGGGAAGGCAAGCTTCAAGAGTTTCTGAGACTCGTGCCAGTCGATCGCCGTGTGGATGTCGAGGGCACCGGTCGCGCCGTTGAGTCGGAGGGTCTGGATCACGGATGAGGAACCAAAGGATCGGTTGACCCGCACCCCGAATCCGTCGTCCGTGACAGCGACGCTGGAAGCCACGGTCAGGTCCTGCCCGACGTTCTTGTAAGTCTCGTCGATGTCCCAGGCGTCCCACTGGATCGGGGTGTCCCGGAACAGCTGCAGCAGGTTGGCGGTCTCGCCGACGGGGATGACTTCTCGATCGGCAACGAGGTCGCGCATCGACACGATGAGTCCCCGATCGTCGACGACGACACGCACCCGGTCATTGGCGAGGACCAAACCAGCCCCGCTTTCGGTGACCTTGGCGGCTACCGTCCTCGCCGCGGTCGCGGCGGCGAGGCCCAACACACCGTCGCGTGTGTTCGGCCCGGCGTTGAAGGTGAGCTCCTGGCTGCCACTGCCGGCCAGGAGCTCGAGGGATCGGGTGATCTGCTCACCCAGGGTCACGGCCACCGCCGCGTAGTTGCGCTCGGCCTCCTGGTGCACCCAGGCGATAGATGTGCCGGGGAGGATGTCGTGGAACTGCTGCAGGAGCACAGTTTTCCAGACGTCGTCGAGGACGTCGTACGGATACTCCGCACCTCGAAGGACTGTCGCAGCAGTGGCCCAGAGCTCTGCTTCTCGGAGCAGGTGTTCGCTGCGGCGATTGCCGCGCTTCGTCTTGGCCTGGGAGGTGTAAGTGCCGCGATGGAATTCGAGGTACATTTCCCCCGACCAGACCGGAGCCTCGATGTATTCGCGGTGCGCGCTCTGAAAGAACTGCTCCGGCGTCGTCATGGTGACGCGTGGAGACCCCTCAAGGTCACGTGTGCGGGCCGCAGCGGCCAGCATCTCGCGGGTGGGGCCTCCACCGCCGTCGCCCCACCCGAACGGCAGGAGCGAGGTCGTGCCGACCCCCTTTTCGGCGTACTGCCGCTCCGCCTTGGCGAGCTCCTTGCCAGAGATTTCCGCGCTGTAGGTGTCGACCGGGGGGAAATGAGTGAAGATCCGCGTGCCGTCGATGCCCTCCCACCAAAAGGTGTGGTGGGGCATCCGATTGGTCTCGTTCCACGACATCTTCTGCGTGAGGAGCCAGCGAGATCCCGCCGCGGCCACGATCTGCGGCAGCGATGCGGTGTAACCGAACGAATCCGGGAGCCACACCTCGAGCGGCTCGACTCCCAGCTCCTCCATGAAAAACTTCTTACCGGCGACGAATTGCCGCGCGAGCGCTTCACCGCCGGGCATATTCGTGTCGGACTCAACCCACATCCCACCGACCGGAATAAATCGGCCCGCCGCCACCTGCTTCTTCACCCGCTCGAACAGTTCCGGATAGTAAACCTGCAGCCACGCGTACTGCTGCGCCGAGGAGGCAGCGAAGGTGAAGTCCGGGTCCTCCTCCATCAGCGCCAGAACGTTCGAGAAGGTTCGCGCAACCTTACGCACGGTCTCGCGTACCGGCCACAGCCAGGCGGAGTCGATGTGGGCGTGACCGACGGCGGCAAGGTGGTGGGCACTCGCGTAGGCGGCACTGGCGAGCACGCCGACGAGCGTCGCACGGGCGGCCTCCGCCGTGCCCGCAACGTTGTCGGGATCGAGAGCGTCGGCCATCCGGCCGAGCGCGTGCAGGATGTCGGCCCGCCGCGGGAGACTGTGCGGAAGCTCATTCATCAGGCCGATAAGGGTCCAGGTGTCCTGCAAGAGCTCCCATACGGCGACGTCGAGTTGCCCGAGTTCGAGCCGACGCAGAACGTAACTGGTCGAGTCCCCCGCTGTGGCCTTGTCGCCGAGCTCGGTAACGCCGAAGGTGAAAATACCGGCGATATTCGGATTAGCGGCCGCCTCAAGGTAAATATCCACGGGATCCCCCGCGTCTCCCGCCGGAATGTAGCTGTTGAGCGGTTCGATCGCCTTGATGATCACCCCATCACCCGTATAGGCGGTGCCCTCGGCCTGAAACCCTGGGAGCGTGGCGGAGAACCCGAGGTCGACGACGACCTCGGCACGGGTGCCATCCTCGGCCCATTCGGCCGGCACCCCTCCCGTGAGATGGAACCAAACAGTACCCCAGGGTTTGCCCCACGCGCCACCGACAGCGAAAGGCGCGTAGCTCTGCCCGATGGCCGCGTCGAAAGGCACCGGCTCGTCGTCGACGGTCCAGGAAGCGATTGTCAGCGGGGCGGTGCGGCGATAGACGGCGGGCTTGATCCGCTCCCGGATGACGCGCTCGATTCGCGCTTCGAGGAGGACTCGATTGTCATGCATGATGGCTCCTTAGCCCGCGATGGTGCTCGCCGCGCGGCGAGGCGTGATGGTGAGTTAACCCTTGACTGCGCCCGCGAGGGCGAACGAGCCGCCGATGCCGCGGGACACGAGAACGTACAGAACGATGGCGGGCACCGCGTAGACGAGTGAGAACGCTGCGAGCTGTCCGTAGGCGATCGCGCCGTACTGGCCGAAGAAGCTGTAGATGCTGATCGCGGCGGGTTGCTTACTTGGCGAGAGGAGCAGGATGAACGGCACAAAGAAGTTGCCCCAGGCCTGAAAGAAGACGAAAATCCCGACCACGGCGATGCCCGGTCTCATCAAGGGAACCACGATCAGGCGCAGGGCTCCCATCGCTGATGCGCCGTCGATCCAAGCTGCTTCCTCGAGGGTAATCGGCACCGAATCCATAAAGTTCTTGGTCATGAAAATCGCGATCGGCAGAGACGAAGCGGCCATAAAGAGGATCGTGCCCGGGATCGAGTCGAGCAGATTGAACTGGACGAAGAGGCTGTAGACCGGCACCATGATTGCCGTAATTGGCAGCCCGGTCGCGAACAGCACCCCGTACATAAATGGCTTGTTGAATCTCGCCTGATATCGAGACAGCGGATATGCCGCGAGCAGCGCGGCGACGATCGTGATGCCTGCCGTACCGACGGAAATGATCAGGCTATTCCACAGCGGAAGGAACGTGAGTTCGGGAGTGAGAACCGCCGCGAAGTTGTCCAGCGAGAACTCTTCAGGGAACTTGGTCTGGTAGGTGGCCTTATTGTCGACCGACGCGAATATGAGCCAGCACAGGGGAAGAAGAAAACAGGCGCCGATCAGGACGAGAATGGCATTGGCGAGGAACCCGATCACGCTCTTCTTGGGGGAGGCTACCGAGACGGGCCGATCGGACTTCCGGGCCTGCGGTGGTGCGGCGATGACTGCCATCGGCTAATCCTTCTGTGGACGAAGTGCCCGAATGTAGACGACGGAGAAGATCGCGCCGATGATGAGCATGACGGTGGCGATGGCTGTGCCATAGCCGATGTTGCTGAATCGGAAGGCCTCTTTGTAAGCGAGGATCGGCAACGTTGTGCTGTCGTTGCCGGGCCCTCCCGCTGTCATCACGTAGATGAGGGTGAAGACCGACAAGGTGAGCAAGCTGATAAGCATGGTGTTCGTCACGATCGTGTTCTTGATCATGGGAATGGTCACGAGCAAGAGGCGCTTTGAGCCGTCAGCTCCGTCGATCATTGCCGCCTCGGTAATCTCCGGCGGTACGTCGTTGAGGGCGGCCTGGTAGACCATCATCGAGAACGCGGTTCCACGCCACAAATTCGCCAGGATGATCGCGAACATGGGAAAGCTATACAGCCAGTTGGGGCCGGTCATGCCGAAGTTCGCTAAAATCTGGTTGAGGGTGCCGTCGACGCTGAAGTAGGCGTAGCAGACGAAGGCGGCGACGATCTCGGGCAGGATCCACGCGGCGACGATGATCGTGCCGACGGAAGCGGTGACCTTCTTATTGGCCTTCTGCATGAGAAGCGCGAGACCAAGGCCAAGGATGTTCTGTGAGATCACAGCGGAGCCGAAAGTGAAGATCGCGGTCAGCCAGAGCGAGAGGGGAAAAACGGGATCGTTGACGAGCTTGACGTAGTTGTCGAAGCCGGTCCACTGGGGGTTGCTCGCGTTGACCCCGGTGAGCGACGCATTCGTGAACGACCCATATATCGACCAGATGATCGGTCCGGCGAGAAACGTGATCATGATGAGAATCGCCGGCAGGAGCGGGATCATCCGCACGGCCTTGACGATTCCGCGCACCCGGCGGCGGCGGGAACCCGAGTTCGGTTCCGGCCGCCGCACGTGCGTGTCCTGCGGTGCGAGCACTTCTGCAGTCACTGTGTTCCTGTTCCCGTTTTATCTGTGGGCGCGCACCTGGGTGTCTCGGTACTGCTACTTCTGGATGACGCCCTCGGCACCGACGATCGCTTCGATTGCCTTGTCGTAGGCTGCGGCCGCTTCCTCGGGAGTTGCCTTGTCGGTGATGACTGCCTCGTTGGCCTTCTGGACCTCGGCTGAGATCTGGTTGTAGTCGGCCGTCGCCGGACGGAAGTTCGTCACCTCGACGATGTCGGTGACGGTCTGGACGAAGGGGTTGGCGGCAATGTAGCTCTCGTCGGCGGCGACATCCTTGCGAACGGCAATCTGCGAGTTCTCGTTGTCGTAAGCGAGTGCGTTGTCCTTGCTCAGCGCCATCGCCATGAAGTCGAAGGCAAGCTGCGGGTCGGCAGTTTTGGCTCCGACTGCGAGTGTCCAGCCACCTGACATGCTAACGCCGCCCGGCTTCTGGCCGCTCTGGGTCGGGAACACCGTTGCGCCCATGTCGTCGACGTACTCGGGCCACTCGTATGAGCCACCGGTCTGCCAGAACGACGGTGTGTAGGAGCCCTCGATCGTTGCACCGAGAGTCGCGTTCGGGAACATCTCCCCGAAGATGCTCTTCCAGATGTTGGGATCGAGCGCCTGCGCCGGGGTCAGAGCGAGTTCCTCGGAGTAGAGCTCGTCGACGAAGGCCAGGGAGTCGATGAACCCCTGCGAGCCAGTGACCCACTTCGAGGTTTCCGAGTCGTAGAGCGAATCTCCCCCGAGTTCGGTGCCGTAGAGCAGTTGGTAGAAGCCCTGCATGTTCGAGCCCTCGCCGGTGCCTGTTCCAGCGTAGAAGTTGAACGGCACGACGTCAGGACTGCTCGCCTTGATCTGGCGCGCGGCCTCCATGACGTCGTCCCAGCTCTTCGGCTCCCAAGGGAGAGCGATTCCGGCCGCCTCGAAGACGGGCTTGCTGTACCAGACCGCGCGAGTATCGGTGCCGAGGGAGACGGCGTAGATGCTTCCGTCATCGCCCTTGCCTGCTTCCTTGGCGGCATCGGTGAACTGGTCCCAGTCCTTCCACTCGGAAACGTACTCATCGAGGTTGAGGAGGTACCCGGCATCCGCGTCCGCGCGCAGCGCATTGGTGTCCTCGTAGAAGATGTCCGGTGCGGTCTCTGCCGAGCGCTGTGAGAGGGCGAGCTTGGTCTTGTAGTCGTCATCCGTTGCCGCGATGGGCTGCAACTCGACGGTCACGCCCTCGTTCGCGGCCTCGAAGTCCGCCTTGGCGGTTGTGAAAAGCGTGTCGAGGGCGGTGAAGGCGTCGGTCTTGATGTACGCGACCTTGAGAACCTTGTCTTCACCCTCGGATGGCGTCGATCCGGCCGTGCATCCGGTGAGTGCTACCAGTCCGCCTATCGCGAATGCCGATAGGGCGATTGCTGCTCTTTTCTTCACGGTGCTCCCTTGCTCCGAGTACGAATGGACATGCGGTGTGTGGTGCCGACGCACTTGAGAGAAGGAGATGCCCCGCTGCCGTGCCCCGATGTAATAGTACATCGAATAGATAAACCAGCGTCGCGGTTTGATCGGGCGTGTCTTGCCGGGATTCGCCTCGCTCAGGACAGAAGCAGCGCTCGGGGATTCGGAGCGAGTGCGCGATCGAGCACAAGGCAGGCTGCCCCGATCGCCCCGACGTCCTCCCCCACCGTTGAACCCGCCACTGAGATTCGGTGGATGCTTCGCGTAGCGCGGAGCTCTTCGAGCAACTCGGGGATTCTGCGGAGGTAATGTCCCGAGAGGCGTGCCCAGAATGGGCCGCCGAATACCACGCGATCGACGTCGAGTAGGTTCGCGATGACAGCCACCGCTTTCGACATACGAACGGCTGAGCGCTCCACGATCTCGATCGCGGTCGCGTTGCCCGCCTCAGCGGCCGCACACAGCTCCGTGAACCTCGAATCGACAGTTCGCGTGTCGTTGGCGCCCCGAACATCATCGAGGACGCCCAAGTGCTCTGCTTCCTGGACGAGCGCCTGGGGCGTACAGGTCACAGCGATGCACCCGCGCAACCCGCAAAAGCACTGCGGTCCTGATGGATCGGTGACGATGTGCCCAACCTCTCCCGCGTTTCCGGAGCTTCCCCGGACCACCTCGTCGTGCATCACGAGACCGACCCCGATGCCGGTGCCAAGGTAGAAGAAGGCGAAGCTGCCCAATCCGGATTCCCCACCGGCCCACATCTCGGCGATCGCCGACGCGGTGACGTCCTTGTCGAGGATCGAGGGAAGCCCGACGCCCGACTGGAGCGCGTCCCGCAGCGGAACCCGATGCCAACCGACCAGGTGCGGCGGGTCGACCACCGTACCCAGCACATTGTCGATCGGCCCGGGGGCCGCAATGCCCACTCCGCCGATCCGTTCCCGCGGCACTCCTGAATCGTCGATTAGCTGCTCGAGCGCCGCGACGATCTGTTCGATGATAAGGGTCGGGTCCATCACCGCTGGGGTCGGAAAACTCGACCGTCTCACGACGCTGCCGGTGAGATCAAGCATGACGAAGGTCACGACCGTCGGATCGACGTGAACTCCGAGCGCGTAGCGCCCGCCGGGATTGAGCCGCAACATCGTGCGGGGTTTGCCGGGCCCGGTGCCCGTCTTGCCGGCTTCCTCGATGAACCCGTTATCAAGCAGGCGCCTGGTGATGTTCGAAATGGTCTGGGGAGAAAGCCCGGTAGCAGTCACGAGCTCGACGCGACTCAGGCCGGTGGCGGATCGACGGATGGCGTCGAGAATAACCGACTGATTGAAGTCGGCCATCGCTGGGAGGTTAGTGCCGCGCCGCGCCGTTGCGTCCTTATGGTCGCTCATGTCATGACGCTAGCGCCTCGGGGCAGATTTTCGACGATGAAAAGCTTCACAGCCTTGTTGAACATCGCGCAGTCTCGGATGGTCGGCATGAATTCGATGTTAGTGGCCAGCCGTAGGGGGCCATCTCGACGCCGCGCTCAGCGGCGTCGACGAATAAATAGTGCAGCTTGTCTGCGGTGGAATAAGGCAGTCCCTTCGTTCGGGGATCGAAGTCAGGAGCCATCGCGTTGATTACATTCGGGCGGCACCCAGGACCAAGCGCCCCTATGTTCACTGATAAGCGCGGTTATTTCAGCAGGTCCGAAACCCGCCAGTGGCTCGCGCTCACCCGGCCGGGACACAGAAGTTAGGGTGCCGTGCCGGCGGATGCAGCCGTGGCCGCGGCTGATCCTCCTTTGAGCCAGCGGAGCAGCGACCGTCCCGCTTCCCCCAGCGAACTCCGGAACCGACGTCGTCCCTCCTTCGACAGCGGGTCGACTTCGCCCATCTTCCCTCGGATGATCAAGGTTCGTTCGCGCCGCAGGACCAGGTGAGCGCCGGACCACGTTAGTAAGATTGTCGCCAGCCCGGGAAGGCTCGCCACGATGAGAACCGCAACTGGCCCTGCCTCCAGAAGCTGAGATGCGACCGACCCCGTGATCAGGGCGGTGACCATCGCGTAGGCCAAGGACGAGAAACCGCCGAGGAAGGATCCCGGCGCGTGAAGCCGCGACACCGCCGACACGTACAGTGCCGCATGGGCTCTCGCCTCGCGGCCATATTCGGCGAGTAGCTGCTCATGGGAAAGGGCAGCGGATTCTGATGCCATTGCCCCGGAGATCGGGCCCAGCTCCCTGAAGCGCGCTTGGAGGTCCAGCAGTTGCACTGACCGTTCATAGAATCTTTTTCCGCGATTTTGCACGAGACCGAATCCGAAAGTCAGGACCGCCACAACCAGGCCGCCGACGGTGACGATGGGCGCCGGAGGGCGGCGGCACGGGCATCACGACCATGCCGGTGCTGCAGTCGCTCGCGCAGGCACGCACGAAGTGGAGTGACAACGCAGCCGGCACCATTTGGGACTCGTCGATCGTGAAGATCGTGCTCGGCGGGGCGTCCAATTCCCGAGACTTGCAGGACCTCTCAACGCTAATCGGCGATCGCAACGAGTCGACCGACTCGACGACGATCGGCGATCGTGGATCCCGGTCCGCGCAACGCTCGATCCGCTGCGTCGCGATCATGCCTCCGGACACGATCCGCACTCTCCCGTTCGGCACGGGCCTGATCTTGCTCCGCGCGGCACCGCCCGTCGTCGCCAGCCTGAGAATGTGGACCTCACGCCCCGACGTCAGGACCCTGCGGGAGGACCGGGCGGACATCGAAGCGTTGATGCCCGCACCGACCCATGACGAGGCCGGGGAGCACCCAGTCAGCCCCGCGGAGTGAAGGCCTCCCTGGACCCCGGTCACCAGGGCGCGATTGTGGTGCTCGCGGCGCACCTCCTAGTGAACGCGGATCACGACGGTCCACCTAGATCACAGGAGGTTGAGTCCGATGACTCTTCACACCCAGCAATCGCTGTCCGGTTTCATTGCCTCAGATCCGCAGCAATCGGTGACCGAGAACGGACAAAACCCGCTTCTACGTGCGAGTCGGCCAACCGCACTTCCGTCGCGAAGATAGCGTCAGCTTCACCGTACTCGAGCTAAGCTTCCACGACCTCGTGGCCTACCGAGCCACCGCGACCGGGCACTCACACGGTTTGCCAAAGGTGACAGCTTCGTCGCCGCGGGGTACGTCCGCAACTTTCAGTTTGAACGTGACGGAGAGGTTATCAATCGCGAGGAGTTCGTCGCAAAGAAGATCGGCCACGACCTCGCACGCACGAACTACGACGTAGACCGGACCCACCGCTCAGCTGCAGGCACCGAACGGGATGCGCTAGCCGCCCAGAAGGCAGTCTTGCTCGAGGCGGAGCACGCTCGCGCCGGCTCTGCTGTGCTCGGAATGTGAGGCCAACGATGGCAGCGTCCCTGGTCGACTGGGCGTCCGGCGACCAGGGTGCCTCATTCGGCGAAGACGAACTCGATGGGCCACTCTCGGCGGAGCCACCGCATCCCATCAACTGGAATCTCCTCAGCGCAGACGACGCCGAAACAGAGTGGATCGAACTTAACCGGTGGGTGAACTGGCTACGACGGACCTACGGGCTCCCGGCATCCGTCGTGCCGCCCTTCTGGCATCGCCACCCTGAACTCGTCTGGAAACTCTCCGCACTGCACCTGCACTGGCTCTGCGCATACGACCCCGACCAGCACGGCTCGGCCCCCTTCGGATGGCACCGAGACTTCGCCGACGCTCGCCAGCGCCTCCACGATTGGGTGGCGACATCGGGGACGCGCCTCGAGCGGGACCGGCCGACGCGTCAGACTGCGTGGCCCGGGGAACCGCTGGCGGATGATGTCGATGATATCGACATCAGCGATCGCGACGCAGACTTCGTGCAGTTCGTCTTGGATGACGTCGCCAGGCGGCGCGCGGCCGAGGCGGCTTTCTATGCGCGCGCCGAATCTCCTTGATTCAAGAACTCGTTTATGTCGGTCGAGGAGATCGACTCCTGACCAGTCCGTGCGCGAATCGACAAGTTGCTGTGAGTCTCGCCGCTGAGCATCATGGTCGCTCGTGTGAAGTGCTCCGGTTAGCCCACGGCGACTGTTCATTATCTTGGGCGGGCATAACGAGAATCGGGCCCCCACCCTTCATGTGGAACGCGCTCTGCTCCCCCCGGGACGGTGGGGCCTACCCTTGGCCGTCCCGTATGAGGGCAGTGAATCCAGCCGCGGGGTGACGACGAGTGTTGTAAGCGTCGAGGTCAGCGAAGGTGCCTGAAATATCGTTCCGGATCATCCAGGAACGCTCGCCAATTCCGGACCAGTTCGAGGTCGTCCCAGACGCAGCGCCGGTATCCCCATGGCCCGAACTCGTAGATCTTTGCACGGGGATTGAGGCCAGAATCGGTGAATGAGTGGACAGAATCACCTGAGATCCACCTGCGGCAACGATGTCGCGGAGATCGCTGAGCAGAGCGAGCGATCCGGTGAACGAGAGCGCTGATTCCGGCTCATCGAGGATCCACAAGCCCGGGTAACGAGACCGGGCAGCCACAAGGTCGAGGAACGACTCGCCGTGCGAGCGCTCGTGGAACACGGGGTCGTTGCCGCCAGGGTTATCCTCCAGATAGGTGAAGAACCCGTGCATCGTTTCCGCCCGGAGGAAGAAGCCGCCCCGCCCGGCGCCGAGACCCCGGTTCAACCGCAGGTGGTCGGCGAGGGTGGACTCGGACCTGCGGGTGGTGTGTCTGGAGCCGGTCGATCCTCCTTCCGGTCCCATGCCGTAGGCACCTGCGATGGCCTCGACGAGTGTCGATTTGCCGACCCCGTTGTCGCCGACGAATACGGTTATCGGACCCAGTTCGAGACCATCATCGAGGAGCTGCGCGATCGGGGCCAGCGTCGCGGGCCACAGATCCCGAGGCAGAAATAGCGCGTCGGGATCCTGGCTCACCGAGCGCAACGGAGGCTCGTTTCTCGACATGCGATCATTCTGCCCGAATCGGCACGGGAAACCGTTAGACCAACCGTTCAGGGTTGCCCTATGCGATTGTGCGGTCTAATGTGAGTGAGTGCTCACATCTGCTATCGAATCGGACACGTCCGCGGCGTCCATCACCACCGACGGCCTACTGCGCCAGTTCGGCAGGCTCACGGCGCTTGACCGCGTCAGTGTGGCTCTACCCCGGGGCGGCGTGGTTGGCCTCCTTGGCCCCAACGGGTCCGGCAAGTCGACTCTGATCCGCATTCTGCTCGGGCTCATTCCACCGACGTCGGGCCGGGCCACCGTGCTGGGCCACCCGACCACGAACCCTGCCCGATACGCAGCCGACGTCGGAGCGCTCATCGAGGCACCGTCATTTATTCCGGGGCTCTCGGCTCGAAAGAATCTCCTGTCGCTGGCTCGCCTGCGAGGATTGCCCTCGACTCGGGTCGCCGAGGTCATTCGCATCGTGGGTCTCGAGGGTCGGGAGAACGAATCCGTTCGCCGTTTCTCGCTCGGGATGAAGCAGCGGCTCGGCATCGCGGCGGCGCTGCTGCCGGACCCGGCTCTTCTGATCCTCGACGAGCCGACCAACGGCCTGGACCCGGCCGGAATCGTGGAGATTCGTCAGCTGCTCAAAACCCTGGCCGCCGAGGGGCGCACCGTGGTCGTCTCCTCACATTTGCTCGCCGAGATCCAGGCGGCATGCGACTATCTCGTCATCATTCGCTTCGGTGAGGTGATGTTCTCGGGGCCGATAGGCGAGCTGCGCGACAAGGCCGGCGCGCGTATCGAGGTCGCCCCGGAACATCCCGCTGATGTCGGCCGCCTGCGCGTGGCCCTCGCCGCGGCGGGGTGGTCGCTCGAGGAAGGCTCCCTTGTCGTGCACGGCTCCGCCGCCGACGCTGCGGCGCTCAATCGCGCTGCGTACGAGGCCGGCATCACGCTCAGCCGATTGACCCCGATCGACGAATCCCTCGAGAACGTTTTTCTCGAGATGACGGCGGCACCGACCCCCAACCCAGTAGGTGCCTCTCAGGGCGCCCGAAAGAAAGTTGCCGCCAATGCGTGAGCTACGAAGCGAACTCACCCGCCTCAACCGGCGGGGAATCTGGCTCGGGTGGCTGGGGCTCATAGCGGTCTTCGCCGTGCTGATCAACACGGTGATCTACACGATCGCAACGAACGGGTCTGCCCCTCCCGGCGGAGGTCCGGGAGTCGCTTTTCCGAGCGTGGCGACCCTGGAGAGTTCATCGGGAATCGTCACGGGAGTCTCGTCCGCGGCAAGCATGTTCGGAGTGATCACGCTGTCGTTCTGGGCCATCGCAACGGCCTCGGACTACAGCACGGGCCTGATCCGCCTGCTTGCCGCCGCCCAGCCACACCGCTGGAGGCTGCTGCTCGGAAAAATCGGCGCCCTGCTGATCTGGACGGCCCTGGCGACGACGGTGGCGGTAGTCGTCAACTTGGCGGCAGCGCTCCCCTCGGCGGAAGCCGCGGGAATCTCGACTGAACTCTGGATGGATGACCTGGTCAGCGAGGTCGCGCGCGCCTGGCTGACTTCGTTCAGTGCGAGTGTGGTCTGGGGAATCATCGGACTCGTGCTCGCCCTGTTGAGCCGTTCCTCGGCGATCGCCATCTCGGTGGGGGTCGGGTGGGTTCTCCTCATCGAAACGATCATCAAGACAGCGTCGAGCGACGCGGGCAAATGGCTGCCCGGAACGACCCTCACTGCGCTGGCACAGGGTGGAACCGATGACCTGAGTTTTTCGGGCGCCGTTCTGATTGGCCTCATCTACGCGGCAGTCGGCCTCATGATCGGGCTCATGACCTTCATTCGCAGACCGATAACCGAATAGTCCGATTGGATAGACCTATGAACGCCCGCGGAGACACCACCCGAAAACGCCTCATCGACGCGACCACGGCCCTCGTTCGAGAGATCGGCTACGCCAACGTCCGGACTCGCTCGATAGCCGTGGCGGCGGGTGTCGCCGAGGGCACCCTCTATCGGCACTTCGCCGACAAACGGTCACTCTTCTACGCCGCGGTGCTGGACCGAAACGCACCCATCGTCGCAGCAACGGCGACGCTGCCCTCCCTTGCCGGACAGGGTACAGTGCTCGATAACCTACTCGAGGTCATCCGAAAACTGGCCCAGCTCCAGGAGGACCTGCTGCCGCTGGAACAGGCGATGATCGCAGACCCGACCCTCGCGCCGCCCCTCGGAGAACGGGCACAGATGCCACTGGAGGGGCCGCCGCACGACATCGCCCTGTATCTGACCGCGGAGCAAAACCTTGGCCGGGTTCGCGCCGAGTGTGACCCTACACTCGCCGCGATCTCGCTGGTGGCGATGTTGTTCGGCCTGGCCGTTCACCCAGTGTTGGGCAATGATCTCGCGGAATCAGAGCTCCTGAGCGCTTCCGTCAGTTACTTCGTAGACGGAGTTGGCGCCTCGGCCACGTAACCCAAGCTCACCGCGTTAGCGTCGCCATGTACTGAACTCTGGAACGTCCGGTTTGGGGCCCGCAACAACCGCGGCCCCCGTTCAACATTGCCCTTACCGTTCGCGGCCAACGTCCGGCTTGCGGGACAGCGGATGAGTCCACGCGTGACGGCAGAATGTCACGCTCTTTTAGCGGCTGGTGGCACCGGGGAGACGTACAGACGATCTTGTACTTGTGCCTACTGGTCACACGTTGGTCACCCTCGTAGAGTGGCAAGTACGCGCCGAAAAGTAGCTGCGCGATCGTGCAGGCTTTCGACGCCGAGACGCACACGACCTAGAGATCGGGGTACCGCATGACTCAGTCACGTGGCCATGCTGGGCTATGGCAAGTACTTGGGGCATTCCTGTCGTTCCTCGCCAAGGGCATCGGTGCCGGGCTGTCCTCGATCGCCACCATGACCTTCGGAGGCCGAGCTGCCCCAGGCGATCTGCCAACATCGCCGCCGCCGAAAGAGTATCGACCGTAAACGACCAGCACCGCCTCAGCGGATCCAGCTCAAGACGATTTCACGTCCGCGGACGGTTCTGCTGAACACGAGTGCAACCGGATCGCGGCGGCGTCGCGAGCGGATGGGTTCCGAGACAACGCGATCGAACCCAGCCATCGCGATAGGCGACAAATGAGACGTCTCGAATACACGGGGCGACCAACCGACGAAAACGGCGCAGCGAAGTGCGCTGGGAACGGCTAGCTCCTGGCAGCGGGGTTCACAGTGAGAAAATCGCTTACTCAGACGAACCAACCCGACCGGTGCGTCATCGCCCCTTCTAACAATTTCTGCACTGGTAACCTCCATGCATGATGCGCTTGACCCTAACCGACTTGCCGCGCGCAGCAGTGCTACTCGTCGTCGCGGCGCTGCTGACAGGAAGTAGCGCATGGAGTTCCTCACCGACGTCGTCCTACACCGACAGCTCAGGTCAGACGGTCACCGTTGACTGGGCGGACTACCCGGCGCACACGGGTCAAGATGGTGAAGCGCTGCTCGAGTACCCCGACCAAGCGGAGCTCGAACCCGGGGCGCGCCAGCTCATGGATGTCCTTCGCGTGACCATCTCCGATGCGTCAGGGGTCGATCTCAAAGCCGCCGAACCAGAGAGTGCGTGGTTCGGCGATGAGAATTGATACCCGCAGGAGGGTAACGGGTACGGGGGCGACTCGCTTCTCACGACCATAAATTGTTGTGAGTTGAGGTCCGACTCGATCGCCGACGCAAGCCGGTGGCAGATGGTGCTCGACGCAGCCAGCGAGACCGCCAAAGATGCCGGTCTCGGACCATTCGTGCGAGACGATCTACCAGAGTATTGCGTCGGCCGGCAAGACCAATGCTGGTTTCAAAGTGCGACGGCGACAGACGGAGTTCAGTGGGTGTACTTAACTTTGGCGGATCGCACCCTGGATGCTTCAGGAGACGCCAGCCGGGAGGCAGACAGACTCGACCTGCCCATGGCCGGCATCGCGATCGGATACGGTGCGACCGTCGTTCAGGCGGGCAGAGCCGTAGATTACCGGGTTTCGATGCAGCCGTTCGCAGGCTTAGATCGATCGGTAGCTTCCACTTCGGACTGAACCATGTCGAGCAAGGAGCGCCGCGCCGTGATTGCCTGCGGTTCCTGCCGACGAAGACACGTCTTGCCGGCAGGTCGCGGGAGCTACCCGAACGCCACTCCCGAAGACTTCGGAACTCCGACGAATTGGTGCCGAATCTGCGTCCGAAGACGTCCGTCTTGCGGGTCGGTCTCTGCTGCGGCAACCGTGAACACCACGGCCAGACGCATCAGGACCCGCGGAGACTCCATCCCAGCACCGTGCGGCGGTGCCGGCATCGCTCAGGTTTCGGCTATCAGGCGTTCAAAGCGATCCCGGCGTCAGGTCGTATGTGACCCATTTCGTCGAAGTGGCGGTTGAATCATAAAGGCGCCGGGCGCGAGTGTTGTCCTCCGCCGTGATCCAGCGGACGACTGAGCTGCCTTCACCGTCGGCCAATGAGGAGAGTTCGCTGAGTAGCGCCCGACCGACGCCGGAACCGCGAGTGTTCGGGGACGTGAACAGATCGTCGAGGAAGATTCCCACGCTGCCAGTGGAGGGGCGGGCAAATCGTCGATAGTGCGCGAGTCCCACGAGGCGATCCCCGGAACTGGCAACGAAGGCATTTACTTCATGCGTGCCGTCATTGATCCAAGTCCAGAC
Source organism: Cryobacterium sp. M25 (assembly GCF_002929635.1). Taxonomy (NCBI): domain Bacteria; kingdom Bacillati; phylum Actinomycetota; class Actinomycetes; order Micrococcales; family Microbacteriaceae; genus Cryobacterium; species Cryobacterium sp. M25. Next base: position 33,598 of record NZ_PJJU01000050.1, read on the forward strand.
ACGTTCGACAATGTTTTCATCAGGAGAAAGTGAGTAAAAGGCTCGATATTCCCGGTACAGCCCCGCCCACTCGGCGAAATCTGATGCCTGCACCGCGCGAACCAAGACCGTGTCGTCTGTACTCATCGCCTCAGACTAACGGCCCTCATTCTGTTCCCGATGGAGGTTCCCTTTCGGTCCCTGGTCTTGATCAGCAGCCGCTCCCCCGTTTCGCGCAAGACGCGTGCCGGGAGACGTCCGTCAACTGACACTCGTTGATGGTTTCGGAAAACTCGATGCACAAGAGCACGATTGTCATGGGTTATTGCCCGAAGTCGGTACGGCCTGTAGCTTTCGGAAATGACGACTGACCGCGTAAGACCGACAGGAAAGCGCCTGCCCTCTTGGGCCATTGTGATGACGGGCGCTTATCTGGCGGCAGTCGCCGGGCTCGTTGCGTCGGTCTGCATGATGCGCGCCTATGACGTGGGAGGGAGGACGGGCGCAACCGAAGCGATGGTTCTGCTCATCGTTGTGCTGACGTTGCCGCTTTCGACTGCGTACTACGTCGTCGGTTCACTGGGTTCATCGCAAGGATCGGGGCCAGAAGAATTGGCCCTCGGAGCACTGTCCATGAGCGCGGCGGTGTACTACCTAGGATTCTTCCTCTTGGCTGTGATTAATGCTGCCATCTTCAGATGCATAGTAGCTAGCACTCGCCGTCGGCGGGCGGAAGCTCAGTCTGATTCCTGACGGTCAACCGACGCGCTAGGGCCCGCGGATCCAGCGCGAAGCAGTGGCCTGGCGAGGACAAGCCCACAAACCAGGCCAGCAAGGGCAACAGGGAAAGCCACCAAAGCGCTGAGGTGTGGGAACAGAGAACCTCCAAAAAACAAGGTGAGGCCGCCGACAAGGACAGCCGGGGCTGCGACGAGGGCGCAGGACCAGATGGGGGCGTGCATCAACCGAGCCCAGACCGCGGCCCCGACGAGGGCGACCGAACCCACGAGAATGAGAGTCTTCCCAACACGAGCGCTTTCAAGAGCCCCACCGGTTAAGAACGTTCTATCGAGACCTGTCCCCAACAGGACCAGCCCAACGAGGATGAACGCGGACCATGCGACCAGGGCGGCAACCCAGAGTAAGAGGCGGACCCAACTGGCTGTCATCGCTCCACTCATCTCTGTTGCAGTCATGTGCGGAACCTGAAATCCGCCTTTTCGAAAGCCGCCGGTTATCGAGTGTCACCTCGTCAGGTTCCCCCCAACTGGACGCGTCAACCGGGGCCCCAAGGCCCGACCCTACTTTTCAGAATCGCTATCCGCACCGCCCCATTCGGGGAAGAAGCCTCGGCGTTGCCCGACGCGTTAATTTGACGATCGCGCGCAGACGTGGTGTCCGCGCATCCGCCGACAATCCAGACCGTACGGGGTTAATCAGCGAGAAGGATGCTCGAATCCATCCGCGCGCAAGATGCGAGTACTGACCCCAAGCCGTCCCGCGATCTTGCCCAGCTGCGTCGTCCTGCGGGGCTTGGCGCGGGCGATCTCATCCGCATTGATGGCGAGGAACAACATAGAAGCAGCGATCCCCAACGACGCAAACTTTGCCTCGTATGGAAGGTCTGCCACAAACGCCACCCCGACCGGGCTCTGGTCGTCATTGACGACGTACAAATCGGCAATGCGCATCCCAGCGTGGGACTCAGAGGTTAACACTCGGTAGAGAGCGTAAAGCTGCTTGCCCTCGTGAAGGGACTCGCAGTGTTGCTGAAAAATCCACCCCGTCGACACGCCCGCCCTATCCAGCTCGGCGATCTTGGCCGCTGCCTCTCGGAGGCTATCTTCGACTTCCATACCAAGGCTAGCAATGTCTCGAAGCGCCAATCTGCGCTGGTCCGATCCCTTCCGGATCATCGAGTCCCCCGACCCGTCTCTCACTAGTAGATAAGCGGCGGTCACCCCGCATTCGAGGATCAGGCGAACGATGGGAACAGTTTCGGCACCTGTGGTGGCGTCATCGAGTACGAGGAGCGCCCGAGCCATTTTCACCGCGTGATGGGCATGGGTGTGAATGGCAACAGCTCGAGCAGGATCTAGCTGCCCGCGGAAGTCGCCCCCGGCGCCATCGTCCTTTTCCCACAACTCGCAAAGAGAAGTGATGATGCTGCGCACAAAAGCTGGGTCGTGGTATTTCGAAGGGGGCGCGAACAGTTTGGGGGCGGCAGTCATGACTGCATCCTGTCACCCGGAATCCAAGATGCCAGAAACGATGGGATACAAGACACTGACGCCTGCTCCAGAGCGACGTGGGGATACAGCTAAATGCGCCAAATAGCGATCACAGAACGCCGCCACAGAGCGCCGAAAATCACAGACAACTCCTGCCAGCGACGGCGACCGGAAACGATGGGTTTTGAGGCACGGAGGTTACGAGACAAGAGTGAAGTGCCTACTTTCGTGATGTTCCCCGCAAGAGGAACCCATCCGTCCGCACCGCAGGATCCACCCCTTCAGGCGCTGCTGCCTGGCTTGGACCGACTTTCAGGATCATCGTTTCGGAAGGGAACGGTCAGCCGCCGAAGAATCAATCGAGCGATTCTCTTGTTGGTCGCCGTGGCGTGCGTCAGCGCTGCGCTCATCACTACGAGCATGGTGCTCTGAGGGTTCCCGAACGCCACTCCGCCGAAACTTCGGAATCTCGACCAATTGGTGCCGGATGTGCGTCCGCAAACGTCCGACTTATGGGCAACCCAGCACAACTCGTGGCTTGCAATTGCCAATGCTCACTTGCCGATAGCAAGATTGTCCGCTACCTGGGTCCAGCTATCTGACGAGGGAAGGTTGGACGCGGAGATCAGCTGCGCCGATCCAACCCCGGCCAGGCTGAGCTCAATCGGCAACTCAGTCGAGCACGCACTTGTCCACGCAGAGAGTGACGCGAACATGATCAGGCAAACTTCCTTCCCGGACGCGGAGCGCGCTGCGAAGTACTCCACTCTTGGTTGCTCTGAAAGCAGACGAGAGGAGTCGGGTGCCACTCCCAAATCTTTGTCGGCGTCGAGGCCTGCCGGCAACTCGTCCGTTGAAGTCTGAGCGCGTTCAAGGGCAGTGACGTCCGTGCCTGACTCCTGACTACACGCGGACAGCAACGCTGCTGATGAAACGACCAGCAGCGTTGTGAGAGCCCTAATGGAGCGACGTTGCTTATCCATTTCCACATCATTGCAGCCACTGTTCCCAAAAAACGTTTCATTGAGACCGCGTCGGCCGGCCGCGGTTCGACCACGGGATGCCGGCCGCGCGGACGCCCCAGGTGAAAGTCTCGATACGTCTTGGGATGACCACCCGCAATGGGGTGGTTACCGGGCGGCGGATTGGCGCTCTACAGATTGGTCAGTTGCGCCAGCAGAGTCTCAGCCACACTGAAGATGCTGCCGATGGAGGAGAGAGTGACGATGCCAGCAACGCTCCAGAACCAGTAGCGGTCACTCCGACCCGCTTTCATCCGGTCGAACGCCAGCCACCACGCCGTGACCGTCGCCAAGGTGGTGGCGATTACCGTACCGAAGGCCATCCGTACGAAATCGGCTCCGTTTGGTGCATCCCAGGAGGTGGTCGCGAGCACAATACAGAGTGGAACGACGATCATTCCGACGAACCCGATGAGCACCGGAGACACAGCACGTCGTTTCTGAGTACTCGTCTGAGTTGTCATGCGGTGAGTCTCGCAGTTCTCGCTCTTGTAGACGACGGAATCGCTCCAGAGATCCGTAAAGGCTTCCACTTACACACCACGGAGCAGCCAGTCATTGTCAGGGTTCCTGCCACCCTCAGGGTCCGGTGCATCCGAAGCCGGAACGGACGAGCTCTGGTCCTCAACTCGCACCCGAGCTGGCAAGGCTCGCCAGCGGTCCGGCGGAATTGCTACAACTGGACCAGGCTCGTCCTCCTGAACGCTCTCGTCCTCCTGAACGTCCTCGTCCTCGTCCCCGTCCCCGTCCCCGTCCCCGTCCCCGATCATGTTGCCCACCTTCCGCTTGAAGCCCTCAGCGTCCAACTCGGTGATTTATCCAGCCGACTGCCCAGCACGCCGGACTGGCCGGCAGACCGTGGAACGGCGCCGTTCAGCCTTGCCGCTTAGTGTAGGCCCGCCCCTGAAAGCCTGCATGCTCACGAAAGGTCCCTCGTAGGGCAACGAAAAATAGGACGGGTTCGGCGGCCGTGACGGCCCTCTATTCCTCGTCCTTTGCGAATGCCCGGTCGAGAAGCGCGGCGGTGGCCGGGTTCACCAGCTCGCTCCGTTGAATATAGTGCTGCACCGTGATCTTCGTGTCCGTGTGGCCGAGCAACTCTGCGGCGAGTTCGATGCTGCCGTTGGCGTTGACCGCCGCCGCAACCGTGCGGCGGAACATGTGCGGCGTCACACCGTCGATTCCCGCTCCCCCGAGCACGTGACGCAATTGACGCCGCCCGTTCGCGGTGGTCAGAGGGGTTCCATCCCGGGACTGGAAGAGCAGTGAATCCTTGCCCATACTTCCGGCATTGGCCAGACGCCTGCGGACCGCGTCAGCGGTGAACGAGGGCAGCGCAACGACGCGACGCGACTTTGCGGTCTTGGGATGGTCCTGCCGAAAGGTCAGCTCGCCATTCCGGCTGACAATCGTGCCGACCAGGCGGATAGACGGTACGGCGCTGGTGACGTCGACGTCCCGGCGACGGATGGCCAGCACCTCGCCGATCCGGGCCGAGGTGCCGAGCATCACCTCGATGACCGCGCTGAGCTGGCCGTCGGGCTTGGGGCCGGAGATGTGGTCGGCGGCGCTCTCCCACCTGGCGATCGCCGCGCGGATCACGTTCACCTCCGGGGCCGTGAGCGCATCGGGGAGATGCGGCTCGCGGTACAGGCGGGACACGTGGTCCATCGGATTACTGGGGAGAATCTCATGTCGCACCGCCAACTCAAGTGCCAGCCGCAGAACGACCCGACCTTGCTTGGCCCGGCTGTGGGAGAGCTTCGCCAGCTGCTTGATGAAATGATCGCAACGAGCGACACCGATCTCTCGCAGCGTGAGACTGCGAAACACCGGAAGCACGAGCGTGCGCATGTTGCGCTCGTACAGATTCCGGGTCGTCTTCGAGATTCGATTCTCCATGTCGATGTCCTCGAGCCAGTACGTCGCCAAGTCTGCGAACGAACTGTCCGGCGTCAGCGACGTGTTCGTCGGCTGCTGCAGGTATCTCGTCGTGAGCTTGCTCTTCAGCGATCGCTCAGCAGCCCTGGCGGTGTCTCCGCTGGCCTGAACCAGGCGTGTCTGACCGTCCCAGTCCCGGTAGCGGGTCCGAGCCTCGAATCGGCCGGACGGCATCACCCGGATGGTGATGTCGCCGAAGGTGCTGATCGTCAACCGTGGCCGCGACACCTCAACTCACCGCCGATCGGTGCGCCGCGGCGGGCTGGACGGCTCCCGCTGCTCGGCAATCCAGGCCCGCACGTCGGAGATGGCGAACTTCAGGTGCTTGCCGAACCGGTAAGCCGTGGGGCCTTTGCCGTGCACGCGCCAGTCGTAGACGGTGGAGATCGGTATGCCCAAGTAGGTCGCCAACTCGGCGATGTCCATCAGGGGTTCCAGGCCCCACGCGTCGGTCGAGGGGGTAGAGGAGGAGGTTGGGTAGTCGTCGTGGATGCTCATACCCAGGAGGTGCGCGCCACGATCCCGGACGATCGGGATGGACCGAAAACGACGTCGCCGCCCCGGATGGGAAGGCCGTCTCAGCGGCTCCGGAGAGGAGTAAAAGATGGGTTTGTGATGGGGTAGTCAAATCTCTTGACCAAAAAAGTCCCGGAAACCCTTGAGTTTCCGGGACATTTGGTGGGCTGTTTACGAAAGCTAGCAGGGCGCGGATCGGCGGTGAGGGTTGAACTCCATTTCCTCCGCAGCCCTCATTCTTTTCCTCCCGGAAGGCCAGCGCCTGACCACTGACTCCCGATCTGACCCAGCGCGAGGCGCGAATTCATTCGCTGCTCGGCCTCAGACGAAGGCGACCGCGCGCACCGGCGCCCCGTCGCCGCCGAGTCGCAGGGGGAAGAAGCCGATCCGCACCTGTGACGGCAGGTCATCCAGGCCGCAGAGGTTCTCGACGATCAGCCCGCCGCGGCCCAGCACGACCTCGTGCACGGGAAAGGCGGCCGACGACGTGCCGGTCGGGTCGGGACTCAGCGTGTCGACCGCGAGGATCCGCATCCCGCGAGCGACGAGTTCGCTCGCGGCACCGGCATCGAGGGCCGGATGCCGCACTGCGCGTGCGTCGCCGAACCACCGCGACCAGCCCGTGTCGATCACGACGATCGGGGGCAATCGATCCGGTAGCGGATGCTCCGCATTCAGCCGGTCCCACCCGTATACCTCGCCCTCGGCGAGCGCTCGCACCCGCACCACCAGCGCATCGCCGAGGAGCTCGTCGAGGGCCACATCGGCCATTGTCCGGCCACCGGGGACGGTATGGGACGGCGCATCTATGTGCGTCCCGGTATGAGACCCCATTCGCAGCCCTGTCACGGCCACCCCGTCGCGGTCGAGGACCAGCGCGGCTTCGACGTGGACCGCCGGGTCGCCGGGATACACCGGCATCCCGTCGGTGATCGGGTGACTGAGGTCCCGGAGTGCCGCGCGCGGCGGCGCTCCAGGGCCGTCAGCGAGAGGTGTCGGCATCGGCGAGGTGCTGGCTGGGCTCGAAAGGCGTCCTGCTGCGGCGCGCGAGCGAGAAGGCCAAGTACACGGCGAAGGTCAGGAGGAATGCGGGAACGGTCGCACCGAACGGAAGCGGCCACACGTACGCCCACACGTAGGCGGACACCGCACCGACCACCCACGACGCGACAGCGAGCCAATTGATGCCGCCGGTGTACCAGTAGCGACCGCCTTGAGCCTTCAGGATGTCGGCGCTGTAGCTGCCGCGTGCGACGATGTAGTAGTCGACGATCATGATCGCGAAGATCGGTGCGAACAGGGCACCGATCGTGACCAAGAAGGTCGTGAACTGGGCCAGCAGACCGAAGAAGGTCGAACCGATGATCGAGATGAGCCCGAGGACGATCGCGGTGGGCAGGAACTTCACCCGGCGGCCGGGGAGCGCGTTGACCACGCTTGTGACCATGCCGTAGACGACCATCGTGTTCGTCGCCATCACGGATAGGAAGATCGCGACCGCGAACAGGGCGCCGAAGGGTTCGATGATCGTCACAGGGTCGAACGCCATCGCGTCGCCGCCCCGCAGGACGACGTAGCCGATCGCGCTCGCGCCGAGCGTCATCGAGATCACCGTCGACAGGGTGTAACCGATTCCCGAGCCGACCACGCCCGCGCGGGTCGTCGATGCGAAGCGGTTGAAGTCGGCCGAGAGCACCGTCCACGATATGGCGGTCGCAACCACGACATCGAACGCCAGTCCCGGGGAGTAGAACGGCTCTAGCGTCGCCGGGATGGCCGCGAACTCTGCCGGCGGGAACGTAGAGAACGCTACGACGAAGATGTAGGCGGCGATCGCGAGGATGACCGCGGCGAACCACGGTTCCACCCGAGCGACTCCGGCGTGGCCGAAGATCGCAAGGATCACGACGATCGTCTGGCAGAGCACCGCGAAGATGACGGGGTTCGAGAACCCGGTCATCGACGCGACGATGTAGTTGAGGGCGATCCCGGCGAGCATCGCCTGCACCCAGCTCCAGCCCATGAGGATGACCACGTTGGCGGCCACCGGCAGCAGGCTCCCGCGCGTCCCGAACGGTCCGCGCGTGATTGCCATCGTCGGCAGGCCGGTGCGCGTTCCGATCGCACCGACCGTCACGAGCACTGCTGCTCCGACGATCGTTCCGCCCACGATCAGAGCGATGACGAGGCCGAACGGCACATCCGGCACGAAGAGCGTGCCGGTCAGAAGGGTGGTGACCACAAGGTTCGCGGCCAGCCAGATCATGAGTACGCGGCCGAGCGAGTAGGTTCCGCGAACCGGGCCCGCGTCATCTGAGTTGGTGTCCAGTCGGCGGTCGAGACGGGTGTAGAGCGACATCTTTGGGCTCCTCGATGAATAGGGACTGGTCACGGCTGGGGTGACAGGTGTTCGTGGATGGCGATGAGACCGGCAGAATCAGACCGAAAGACGATCGTTTCGCGCTCCCGGTAAGACATGGGTCCGTCCGCGGTGCTCACGCTCGTGCTGACGGAGTGGGTGAAGACGGCTCCGCCGGGAAACACCTGCACCGCGGCCGCGCTCGATGCGCAAGATTGCACGCTCCAGCCGCCGCCCACCCATTCCTCCCACATGGCTTCGTAGGCAGCCCGGTCCTCGATTCGCGCAGGTTCGGTGTGGAAGACGAAGGTTGCGTCAGGTGCGAAGAGTGAGAAGTAGCGCGGGCCGTCGGTGGCGGCGAACGCCTCGACGATGGCGGATGCCGCGGCACGGACTTCTTCGTCCGTTGGGGTGGGCAGTGTCATGGGTGTCTCCTGCGTCGGGCTTGTCGGTCGGGTTCGGGACTTCTACGTCAGGTCGGGGCTTTGTCGGTCGGGGTGGGTCACCCCAGGCGCCATCGCGCTCAGCAGCTCGTAGACGATGTGGCTGGCCGCGACAGCGGTCAGCTGGGCATGGTCGTACGCGGGGGCGACTTCGACCACGTCGGCGCCGATGATGCGCAGGTCGGCCAGGGCACGCAGCATCCGTAGTAGTTCTCGACTCGTGAGCCCGCCCGCCTCCGGAGTTCCTGTTCCCGGCGCGTGGGCGGGGTCGAGTACGTCGATGTCGATCGAGATGTAGAGCGGCGCGTCTCCGACTCTGGCGCGGATGCGTTCGACGGCGGCCGCGACCCCGTGCTCTTCGACGAATTCGCTCGTGACGATCGCAAAGCCGAGCCGGGCGTCGTCTTCGAGGTCGTCCTTCGAGTACAGGGGGCCGCGAATTCCAACGTGCATGCTCGCGGTCAGGTCGATGAGGCCTTCTTCGGACGCCCGCCGGAAGGGGGTCCCGTGAGTCATCGGCGCCCCGAAGTACGTGTCCCACGTGTCGAGGTGGGCATCGAAGTGCAATACCGCGACGGGCCCGTGCTGCGCGTGCGCGACGCGAAGCAGCGGCAGAGCGATCGTGTGGTCTCCGCCGATGGCGACTAGTCGGTCGGCGTGCTCGCTGAGCTGGCGCGCGCCCGCCTCGATCTCGGCCACGGCAGCAGCGATGTCGAACGGGTTCGCGGCGATGTCGCCGGCGTCGGCGACCTGCTGGGCGTCGAACGGGAAGACGTCCTGCGCAGGGTTGTACGGTCGCAGTAGGCGCGAGGCCTCGCGCACATGAGCGGGGCCGAACCGAGCACCGGGTCGGTAGCTCACTCCGCTGTCGAAGGGAATCCCGACGATCGCGATGTCTGCCCGCTCGACCTCGTCGAGCCGCGGGAGTCGCGCAAAGGTCGCGATTCCGGCAAACCGGGGCACGACACTCGCGTCCACCGGCCCGCGGGGCTCATCCGTCGCATCTTTGCTGAGCGGTTGCATATTTGACAACTTTCGGTACGCTATAGACAACTACAGCGCTACCGTACGCTGTCCCGTGCAGATCGTCAAGGACGAATGTGTGAGCAGCTTCGAGGAGGAACTGTGCGCGCCATCCACCCCACCGCCGAAGGCACCGCGACACCCATCGGCGCCAAGCTGCGCTCCGCGCGCACCGCTCAGGGCATGTCACTCGCCCAGGTCGCTCAGACGACGGGCCTCAGCAAGGGCTTCCTCAGCCGGGTCGAGCGCGACGAGACGTCACCGAGCGTGGCAACGCTTGTCCAGTTGTGTCAGGTGCTCTCGTTGCCCGTCGGAGCGCTCTTCGCCGAGCCCGACGTTCACCATGTCGCGTACGCCGACGCTCCGCGGATCAACTTGGGCGGAGTGCACGCCGACGAGCGACTGATGTCGCCGCGCGGCGAGGAGCGGGTTCAGCTGCTGCGATCAGAACTCGAGCCGGACGCGCACGGCGGGACCGATCTGTACACGATCAACTGCGACGTCGAAGCGCTCCACGTCGTCTCGGGATCACTCACCGTGCGATTCGCCGGTCGCACCGTGGCCGTCCACGCCGGCGACGCACTGACTTTCCCCGGTCGAGAGCCGCACACCTGGCAGGTCGAGGGCGGCGAGCCAGCCGTCGTGCTGTGGGTCATCGTGCCCGCGCCGTGGAGCGGCTCGGCCTGACCGAGACCGCGTCGTATTCGAACCCCAGCGTCCAGATCAGCGCAGGCAGGGGCGCGGCCGCCCCGAAATCGTTGAGGAATCCGCTGATGGCATCCAGGAGCCCGGCAGATAAAACCCTGTCCAGGTCGGGACCGAGGCCGGTCATCCACTTCGTCCCTTCCGCAGCGCGGTGGTCCGCCACAGCTTCGTCGACGCGTTCGAAGGCGACGCTCGGGCCGGCGAAGTCGAACTCGGCCGCCCGCAGCACATCCGGGTCCACGTCGACCGCTTCACACTAAAGCCTGTCCGCGTCTCACTCTGAACGTTAGGCTTGCTAACAGAACCCTTGAGATCGGAGGAGCAGCATGAATGGTGACGGCACACAGAGTGAACCGATCCAAGACCAGCATTCTCAATCGGACGAGGACAAGGTGGCGGGGATTCTCGCACAGGAGGAAGCTGACCTCGCCGGCCACAGTGAGCCCCAAGTCCTCGACGCGCTGCGTGAACGATTCGCAGATGCTGGACACACCGTGAGCGAAGAAGCACTCCACGAGCATGCGCGTCGAATCGCCGGCCTCGACCCGAACGATTTCTCCAGCAAAACACGGTGACTTCCTAACGACGATGCAGCGCCACCATCGCGGATGCCGACAGGGTTCTGCGTGGGCATTCAGGAACGGCGTAGGAACCGGATCAGAACCGCGGACCCAGGCTAGCGACAAACAGTAGCGTCGCCGCTACCGGCCGAGCACCCCTCGACATGTGCGAGTCCTCATCGCGACGGCGGAATCTGGACGGGGCGGCCTGGGTGCGAGCCTCTTCGGTCACCCCACTCTCGGCGAGCGGATCGGGGTTACTGCCCATCGAGGCGGCCACCCGTTCTCCACCGCGTCGACGCGGTCGGATGCCAGAAGCGGCAGCGAGTGACCTCTAACTCTCTCCCGGCTTCATCAGCAAGGGGGTCGTCCCGTCCCCTTCCGAGTATCGCCAGGAACAGGGATCTCAATAAGAATCGCTCAACGATGGTTCGGCGACCGCAAGGAGGTGCGCGAGGGAGAATGCTCCGCACGGTCCCGGATGCCCCGGAGCATCCGCTCGGTCATGAGGAAGCTCACCATCTCGATCGGCTCCACGAGTACCTTGGCCCAGTCGGTGAGGTACGCGTACCGCTCGCGAACGACAAGCCGCGTCGCCCCGTCGGTTCGAGGTTGAAGGACAAACGCCCACGTGAAGTCGTAGGGCGCTCCGGCGCCCGTGCCGTCGAGGGCGATCGCCATCGCGCCGGCTAGCCCTCGCATCCACACCATGAAGTTACTATCCCACCCGTGCAAATCGAGGGCAACGGATGCCGCCGCACTGGAGTCTGGCGCGCGCCCGAGCTCATGGACTAACGACGCTCGAGCAATAGTCCGGCGGACACTGACTCGGATCGGACCCAGCGCGAGGGGCAAATTCATTCGCTGCTCAGCGGTGTCGACGCCCAAAGGGCAGGTCGATAAAACCACACCCATCAAGAAGGCCCGGAACGCAAACTTCCGCTGGGGCTGGGAAATCAATATCGCCGTCCGCGTCGACTCCGAAACCCCTGGGAAGCACCGGTTTCCCGGACTGGCCGTCGCCGCAGATCTCGCACACAACTCAAGAATCGCGACCGGAAACGGACGCGAGAACCCCATAATCCAGAAATGGCTCCTGAGAAGCCTCAGGAGCGATTTCTTTTTGTTTCGACCGGACCGTTTCGTAATGAGTTTCGCAAATGGCCCTTTGGTGGGACTGACAGGATTTGAACCCGCGACCCCATGAAGGCTCAGACCTTAACTTTGTCTTCGCCGAATGACTCGGAAAACTCGCGGATGCCCCTGTGTTGACAGGGAACCGGGCGGTTCACTACCTGCAATTGTACTTTGTCAATTTGGGTCGAATCGAGATGAATGTGATGAGTAAATGATGACCATTTGAACCGTCGCGGTCGGCACCGCGATCCCAAGTCCTTCAGCACTTTGGGTCGCGACTTAGGACTCTGAGGGCACCAAAGGCAGTTCGGCTCCGTAGTTCCACGACAAGATGGCCGGCTGCTCTCGGTAATAGCTCAGCACGGAGACTGATCCAGCATCCAGGCTGATTTGAGCACCGAATCGAGGGGCCATCCTCAGGTACACGGCGGTGAGAATGCGCAGGAAATGTCCGTGCGCGATCAGGGCGACATCTCCCTCCTCCATGGCAGGCAGCACCCGCGTGAGCACCCGCGACGCGCGGGCGGCGACCTCCTCCACCGTCTCACCAGGCGTTTCACCACGAATCACGCCGTGGGTGAATGCGCTCCAGTTGTAGCCGAGTTCACTGCGGATGTCCCGCGTCGTACGCCCCTCGTACCCGCCGTAGTCCCATTCGACGAGGAGCGGATCAACCTCCGCTTGAAGGCCAGCGAGCTCAGCAGTGCGTCGCGCACGCTGCAGCGGCGACGTCAGAACGAGCGAGAAATCGTAGTCGGCTACCAACCTGCCCGCGCCGTGGGCAAGTCCCTCTCCCCGGGCAGTGAGCGGAATATCCGTGAGCCCAGTGTGTTTGCCATCCTTCGACCACTCCGTCTCCCCATGGCGCAAGAGAATCAGCTTCCCCGACGGGTTATCCGGAGCGGGGTGGCTGGGCAGCGGCTCGATCGTAAACATACGGCAACAGTAGTATCGCACCCCCGTTTCGATGGAGGTTCTTGATTGCTGGAAAGGCCAACGTTCACCCCTGCGGGTGTTCGAAGCGGGTGGGGGAACGGGCATCCCTGCGGGTGTTCGAAGCGGGTGGGGGAACGGGCATCCCAGCCATCACGCGGCTACGGCCGTTCATGGTGAGCGCAGACGGCTCGGAAAGCGAAGAGCTGCTCGCCCACCCCGGAACAACGGATGTTTCGGGCAGCACTTACACGAGGACGATTCGGGATGAGAACGTGCCGGCAGGGTTCTCCCGTCGCAACATAGTACTAGACAAGTCCGTCCTGGCGAGTGTCTAAAAATGCCGCAGAGTGCTAACCGTCTTGGCCGAGCCGACCTGATCGACGGCCTCCGGGACCTTGTCCAACGTCTGCAGGGCGACGGTTTGAGCACCGGTGTCTACTTCATTGGAGGCGCCGCATTGTCCCTTCGATACATCCCTGATCGTGGTCTCACCGACGATATCGACGCTGAGATTCGTCCCTCTTCCCGAGCGCTTGAGTAGGCCCTCGAGATCGCCGACGACCGAGGGCGGGGTGGCGACTGGCTCAACGCCCACGCCGAGACATACATACCCATAGCGAAGAACCCCGGCTGGGAATCCCTCTACGTCGATGACTTTGTGTCCGGGTGGGTGGCCTCACCGCCCGCAGCCCCGCCGGCTCCAGAACGGGGACCGTCCCGGAGCAACTAGCGACCCACCAACGCCCCAGCCACCGGACACCACGCCAAGGCCAGAACCGGAGGGACATTCTCGCCCGTTGCTCATCATCTGCGGTTAACTGACCGGCGTCGGGGCGCTCGTCACTGCGAACCGAGCGACAAGCGCACCTCGACCTCGCGTTCGACGAAGATCCATTCCTCGGTGCTCCGCAACTCATCGAGCAGCTCGTCGAAATCCGCGACACTTTCGGGCGCGTACTCAAACCAGGTCAAAAAATCGAACGGCCCACCCCCATCACGGCTGTGATGGAGCCGCCGGGCCACAGCTGGCAGCGAGTTCATGGAACGTCGGATGTGGTGACTGGTTTCCTCGAAAATCTGCCGGCGTTCGTCTTGGGCCAGTTCCCACCACTCCTTTNCGTCCGTGGCCGATGACCCCGACAACCATGATTCATCCTCTGCCGCTCCTTCACGAATCAGCAGACGCGCGGCGGCGGGGAGCCCGTCACCGGTCACCGCGATGATGCGATCAATACGCCACTGGCCAGCATCGCCTGCAGTGAAAGTGACGGGTAGGGCGTCGGTCATTGGAACTCCTGACGGTATCAGCGACTTCGACGCTAACATCATCTTGAGAACCGCCCCAGCAGGCTCTGATGGCGTGCGATCAGGCATCCTCAGGTCGACGCCCCAGCGTCAGCCCAAAAAGGTTCGGCCGCCAGATCTGGGCCTGGCGTTCATCATGGTTGACGGTGACCAGCTCAGCCCGGTCGATTGCTTGGTTGGATCCTCGGGCTTCCAGGGTGGTGCCGCCTGTGACTCCTCGTCGTGCTGCGGCCTTCTCACCGACGTGCTCTGCGATGAGGAGGTCGATGGTGGCATCGCCGCGGGTCCACCGGTGCTGATGGCCTTCTGGGCTTTCACCGGCGGACTCGAATCCGATGTCAACGAGGGCCTTGGTGACCTGATGGAGGATGGTCGGCTGCGCGCGCACATCCAAAACAGCATCCGCGTCGTCGGTCGGCCGATTCGGCGTGGTGTCGCGTTCGACGCACCAGAGGTGCACCATCTGGCCGCCAACCAGGCACCAGTTATTCGGCACCTTCTCGGATAGGTCGAAAAGGGCGTGCCAAGCCAGCGAGGACCTCTGACCGAGTACCGGCATGTCGATGACGGTCATCGGTTGCTCAGCAGTTCCTTGATCCGCTGACTTTCGCGTGGCCCGGCGTGGTCGGCGAGGTCAGCGAGGACAAGGCCCAGCGGCGCTCGCCCGTCGGCGTCAGCTTGGACACGAGCCAGGTGGAGCCAGACATTCGCATTCTTCGCCTTCACCAACAGGTACTCGTTGATGAGCTGCTGGGCGATCTCGGGGTCAACATACGCTTCAACCTCATGTTCGCTGCTAAGCCCCGCGCGGTCGTCACTGATTCCGGAGAGGACTATTCGCTTGTCGCTGCGGAGGTCACCGAGATCATCGGCGTTCGCGTGCAAGGCACGGACCGGTGCGCGATTCCGGAGCCAGCTGGCAAGGAGGAGGGCCGGCGCATTGCTTTCTGCCAGGGCAGCGCACTTGCGGTTCAGGAGCCAGCGAGCCTTCGCCTCCATGTTCTCGGGTTCGACGCCCGACAGCAGAGCGATGAGCGACCATGAGTTGGCCGGGCTCAGCGGGCGGGAGAGCGGAGGCTGTCGACGGAGCTCCGACTCGTCGATTCCCCAGCTTGAGCCGATCTTCTCGGCATCGACCTTGCCCTCGCGGATCAGCTGGTGCACGCGCGCGACAGAGATGTCCTGGCGGGCGGCGTACTCTTTTACACTCAACATGTCACAAGGGTACAACCGCTGAAACCCTTGTGACAAGCGACAGCACCAAATGAATGTGTCAGGCTCGTCCAGATGAGGGACGGCCCAACTGACGGCCCCGCAGCGCGACCACCTCCGTCGCGCCCTTGTCCGCCAAGCCCCTGTGCAGTCCTGTCACACGAGGTTTCTGGGTCATGACGGGGGGAACCGGCGCACAGTCGTGGAATGACCGCGGACCCGACGCGGTCCATGACGCTGACCGGCGCACCGCGCGTCACCTCGGCAGCAGCGTCGCCAAGCTCGGGCAAGTCGCCATCTAAACTGAGGTTGGTACCCACGGAAGGAACCTCAATGAGCATGGAAGGCGCGGCCTGGAGCTCGCTGCACAAGATCTCGACCGCCAGGGACGGCAAGCGCGGCTTCTCCCGTGAGTCCGTGCGGCGGATCATGACGTTCGCGGTGCCCTACCGGTCCAAGCTGCTGATCTTCATCGCCCTCTCTATCGTGGGAGCTTTCCTCGCGGTCGCGACGCCGGTACTCGCCGGCCAGGTGGTCGACGTCATCGTCGCCCAGGGCGAGGTCACCACGATCGTTTGGCTCGCCGTCGTCATCGCCCTCGTGGCCGTGGCCGACGCCGCCGTGTCACTCGTGACGCGCTGGTACTCGGCGCGGATCGGCGAAGGCGTGATTTTGGACCTCCGCACCTCCGTCTTCAACCACGTGCAGAAGATGCCGATCGCGTTCTTCACCCGCACGCGGACGGGCGCCCTCGTGAGCCGCCTCAACAACGATGTGATCGGCGCCCAGCAGGCCTTCAGCGGCACGCTGTCCGGCGTGGTTACGAACCTCGTGGCGCTGATCCTCACCCTGATCGTCATGCTCAGCACGTCCTGGCTCGTGACGGTTCTCGCCGTGATCATGCTCCCCATCTTCCTGGTACCCGCCCGCCGCATGGGCAGCCGCCTCGCCGCGCTGCGCCGCGAGGCCGCCGATCACAATTCCGCCATGAGCACGCAGATGACCGAGCGCTTCTCGGCGCCCGGCGCCACCCTCGTCAAGCTGTTCGGTCGGCCCGACGAGGAGGCCGAGGAGTTCCGCGTCCGCGCCGCCCGCGTCCGCGACATCGGGGTCCGGACCGCGATGCTGCAGTTCGTCTTCTTCACCGCCCTGATGCTCGTCTCCGCTCTCGCCCTCGCGCTCGTCTATGGGCTCGGCGGCTTCCTCGCACTCGCCGGCCAGCTGAATACCGGTGACGTGGTCACCCTGGCGCTCCTCCTCACCCGCCTCTACGCGCCGCTCACCAGCCTCGCAAACGCACGGGTGGAGATCATGAGCGCGGTGGTCAGCTTCGAGCGCGTCTTCGAGGTGCTGGACCTCGACCCGCTCATCAAGGAGAAGCCCGACGCCGTCGCCGTCCCCGAAGGCCCAGTGGCCGTCGAGTTCGACAACGTCCGCTTCGCCTACCCCTCCGCGGACAAAGTCTCCCTCGCCTCTCTCGAGGAGGTTGCCACGCTGGACACCCGAGGCGGCGAGGAGGTGCTGCACGGCGTGTCCTTCAGGATCGAGCCGGGGCAGACCGTTGCCCTCGTTGGTACGTCCGGTGCCGGCAAGTCCACAATTGCGCAGCTCCTCTCGCGCCTGTATGACGTCGACAGCGGCGCCGTGCGCCTCGCGGGGACGGATGTCCGCGATGTCACTTTCGTCTCCATGCGGCACACCCTGGGCATGGTGACGCAGGACGGCCACCTGTTCCACGAGACCATCCTCTCCAATCTGCGCCTCGCGAGACCGGAGGCGTCCGACGACGAGGTGTGGGACGCCGTCCGCCGTGCGCGGCTCGAGCCGCTCATCCGGTCCCTGCCGGACCAGCTGGACACCATGGTCGGTGAGCGCGGCTACCGACTGTCCGGGGGCGAGCGCCAGCGGATGACCATCGCGAGGCTCCTGCTCGCCCAGCCGCGCGTCGTCATCCTCGACGAGGCGACGGCGGCGCTGGACTCGACGTCTGAGGCCGCCGTGCAGGCGGCGCTCAGCGAGGCGCTCGAGGGAAGGACGGCGATGGTGATCGCACACCGCCTCTCCACCATCCGCAGCGCAGACCTGATCCTCGTGGTTGAGGACGGCTCGATCGTGGAGCGCGGTACGCACGAGGAACTGCTGGCTGTGGGTGGGCGTTACGAGGAATTGCACCGGACCCAATTCGCCGTGCAGAAGAATGATGCGGCCGATGAGGAAGCACTGAGCCGGACCTAGTCGCTGGGCTCGGTACCCCTGCCCCGAGCGCCTCGGAAAGTCGTCTCATCACGTTTCGTTTAATGGGGACTGATGACGACTTGATTGACTCTGACGAGCTCCAACGAGTCAACTGGACCCGGGGCAGTACCGCACGCCCCATTCGAACTGCTCCACGCCACGCCGGCACGAGCCCGTGGCCTGACAGTACGCTTGGGTCACCAGGCCCCAGAGGCGCTGAGGCGCTGAGGAGGCACCATGTTCAAGCCATCTCGATCAATCACCACGGCCATGCCGTCGGATCTCGCTATCTCGCGCGCTGCGGCCCGTCGCCCGCTTGAAGAGGTTGCAGCCGACATGGGCATCGGTCCACACCTGCTGGAACCGCACGGAAGTGCAGCGTCGAAGATCTCCCTCGATGCGATCGATGAGCTCCGTGACCGTCCACGGGCCAAGTATGTCGTCGTCACCGCAATCACGCCGACTCCACTCGGGTCGGGCAAGACGACCACCGCGGTCGGGCTCGGTCAGGGCTTCCGGCACATCGACAAGCTCGGGATCGTCGCGATACGGCAGCCGTCGATGGGGCCGACGTTCGGCATCAAGGGCGGAGCCGCTGGTGGCGGCTACGCTCAGGTGGTCCCGATGGAGGCACTGAACCTGCACCTGACCGGCGACACGCACGCCGTTACCGCGGCCCACAATCTATTGTCGGCGATGATCGGCAACCACATCCACAAGGGAAACCGTCTCGGGTTCGACCCCCATGAGATTACCTGGCGACGTGTCCTCGACGTCAACGATCGCGAGCTGCGCACCATCATCACCGGGCTCGGCGGTCCTGACGACGGCAATCCGTTCCAATCCGGTTTCGACATCTCCGCAGCCAGCGAGGTGATGGCGTTGTTGTCGCTGTGCACGTCGTTGCGGGATCTCCGTGAACGGATGGGAAGAATCGTCGTCGGCTACAACCGCGGCGGCGAACCGGTGACCGCCGAGATGCTCAAGGCGGCCGGCGCCATGACCGCGATACTCAAGGACGCCATCAAGCCGAACCTGATGCAGACCGTGGAGCAGACGCCAGTGCTCGTCCACAGCGGTCCGTTCGGGAACATCGCCACCGGTAACTCCTCGGTCGTCGCCGATCTGATCGGCATCCATGCCGGCGACTACCTCATCACCGAGGCGGGGTTCGGTGCAGACATCGGCGCGGAAAAGTTCTTCAATATCAAGTGCCGTGCCTCCGGGCTGGCACCGGATGCCGCCGTCATCGTCGCGACCGTGCGTGACCTGAAAACTCACTCAAACAAGTACCGGGTCGTCGCCGGCCGACCGCTGCCACCGGAGATGCTCGCCGAGAATCCCGACGATGTCATCGCCGGGGCAGCGAACCTGCGCCGGCAGATCGCCAACATCCGACGGCACGGAGTGACGCCGGTCATTGCGGTGAACGCATTTCCCACCGACTACGACAGTGAGCATCAAGCGATCATGGACGTCGCGGCAGAGGAAGGTGTGCGCGCGGCGATCAGCTACCACTTCACCGAAGGCGGCAGGGGTGCGGTCGAGCTGGCCGAGGCGGTTGCGGAGGCCTGCGCTGAACCGTCGGGCTTCCACCGGCTCTATCCCGACGAACTTCCCTTGGTCGATAAGATCGATGTGATCGCGCGCGAGATGTACGGCGCCGACGGCTTGGACCTCTCGCCTCTGGCAGCTCGGCAACTCGACAAGTACGAGCGGGCAGGCTTCGGCAGCCTGCCGGTGTGCATCGCCAAGACACACCTGTCCCTGTCGGCCGACCCCAAAATCAAGGGAGCACCCACCGGGTGGCGACTGCCGGTGCGTGAGGTGCGTGCGTCGATCGGGGCCGGGTTCATCTATCCCATCTGCGGCGACATGCGCACCATGCCTGGTCTCTCGTCCGCACCGGCAGCCGAACGCATCGACATCGACGACAACGGCGAGATCGTCGGGTTGTCCTGATCGGCGGACCCGGCCGGGCACCCGGAGGACGGAGGTTCCAAGGCCGTCGCTCGGTCGCAGCCAGAACTATCCAAGTCACGGCGTGAGCCCCACAGCCGCGATCATGAGAATCCCTGCGCCGAGTTCCACGTTTGCCGCGGCCCAGGCTCTCGACGACGCGAACCCACCAGGGTCACCGAGGCACCCGTCGAAGCCGACCAAGCGGGCCGCCACACACCCGGAACCAAAGGCGAGCGGCATCGTCCAGAAGAGATGCAGACTGTATCGGCCAAATTAATTCCGCATGGACCGAAGGCAATTCTTTGCTTCTCGCGGCTGTGTCGACATGCCGCAAGACTAGGAGCAGCACGCCACGATCTCCGGCAATCTGGACCAACGAGACCGCATCGTACGTTGAAGGTTCTTCTTACGGGAAGACAATGGAGCCGTCGATTGACGACTCACTTTCTTCCATGCGCGCCTGCCACATTAGTCAGCGCAGGTCAATGACCACTGCTCGATCGAATCTGTTCCGCACAAAAGGACCGAGTCCGGCCATGATTACCTGCCTGCGCCACACGGCTATGCACGGGACGCTCGCTGCTCGCGACATCTGTCTATTCCTGGTCTTTTGCGAATGCCCGGTCGAGGAGAGCCGCGGTCGCCGGGTTCATTAGCTCGCTCCGCTGAATGTAGTGCTCCACCGTGATCTTCGTGTCCATGTGGCCGAGCAGCTCTGCGGCGAGTTCAATGCTGGCGTTGGCGTTGACCGCAGTCGCAACCGTGCGGCGGAACATGTGCGGGGTAACGCCCTCGATTCCTGCTCCCCCGAGCACGTGACACAACTGACGACGCACGTTCGCTGTGGTCAGCGGGGTGCCCGTCCCCGGGACTGGAACAGCAGTTCATCCAGACCCATGCTGCCGACTTTGGCGAGCGGCATCGGCGGTGAACGTGGGCAATGCCACGACGCGACGGGATTTGGCCGTTTGGGGTGGTCCTGCAGGAAGGTCAGCTCACCGTTGCGACTGACAATCGTCCCGGCGAGGCGGATGGACGGTACGGCGCTCGTGATATCGACGTCCCTGCGCCCGACGCGGCGTCGCCTTCTGCCGCAGTGCTCGTGGCCGGCTTCTGGACTCAGCTCTTCCCGAATATCCCCGCTGTCCATGGCGAGATAGTGTTCTTTTCATCGCCAGAAGGTGCTATCACCTTCTCGCGCAGCAGCCCAATGCGAGGGCTGCTGGTTGGCCTTCGGGCGAGACAAAAGGGCGCAAGAGTTAAGGCCGCCACGCGTTCCCCGCCAGCGGATCGCAGCTGTCGACTTTGCCCGGCGGCAGCTCCGATCCTTCAGGCCATCGGGTCGTCTCGGTCCAACAAACGCCCGTTAGCTGCACGACCCCCTGGAAATCGACGGTACTGAAATCGACATCATCAAGATTCGAACCAGTCAGGTCTACATCCCTTACGAGCGCGCCGGCGAAGATCGCTCCGCGCAAGTTGACCTCTCGCATAACCGTCCCATCAAAAAAAGCGGCCGTGAAGTCCGACTGGGACAAATCAGAGCCGGTGAAGTCCGATCCCAGGAACTGTGCGCCGGAGAAGTCATTTTTCGAATAAGACTCGAGGCCTCGATTCAAGTTGCGGGCTGAGGTTAGGTTGAACTGCGCCTTGCGAAAGTTGCTGCTAGTCAGTTCGGCGTCGTCGAGATTTGCATAGTTAATGTCTGCCTCTGGCATCGTCGCACTGACGATGCGGGCGGAGGTCATCGTCGTATTGCTCAGGTCGGCGTCGGTTAGATCTGCGCTTGTGAAGTCCACGCCGGACAACATCGAACGGGATAAATCGGCTCGCGGAAGGGTTAGCCCGGCCAGGTTCTGATCCTGCAGGTCGAGCCCGCTGAGGGGCGTATACCTCCGTGCCTCGAAATCGTCTGCCGCGGCTTCTTCGTCGACAACGTCGGCCGCCGCCCTGGTTTCAGCCAACGTGGCCGAGACAGAAATATCCCTAATGAAGCGAAGGTTCTCGACCCGCGCATCCCGCAATGCTCGTTCGTCGTCAATCAATTTCTGCCCCAGTAGCGACAGGCCGCCAACCAAAATTGCTACCATGAAGGCTATAACAAGATCCCTCACCCACCACTTCGAATCATCGGCTTTCAGCATCCGCTTCACCACCGCCACCATGCCCTCTCACGTCGCCCGGCGACTCTTTGAAGTCGCCGATAAATCGAAGCCGGCATCATTGATGCAACGGATACCAAGTTGCGCTCGAATATACAAGCGCATGCACAGGTGCGCGATGGGTCGTACTCTTCAAGCGACGACATCCACCCCCAAGTCAGATCGCGCTGACGCGTCTTGATTTGGTCCATCGGTACGACCTCGATCAGCTCGGCTCCGCATCCAGTTCCGGGCGTCCCACCCGTGCGATGACGAACTCGAGCATGAGGCACGCAGAACCCCAGATGAGAGGGAGCCGCCTCGGTGGCAGCACCGCGTTTAGTCCTCGTCTTTTGCGAATGCTCTGTCGAGGAGAGCCGCGGTCGCCGGGTTCACCAGCTCGCTCCGTTGGATGTAGTGCTGCACCGTGATCTTCGTGTCCGTGTGGCCAAGCAGCTCTGCGGCGAGTTCGATGTTGGCGTTGGCGTTGACCGCGATCGCAACCGTGCGGCGGAACATGTGCGGGGTAACGCCCTCGATTCCTGCTCCCCCGAGCACGTGACGCAATTGTCGACGCACGTTCGCGGTGGCCAGCGGTGTGCCGTCCCGGGATTGGAACAGCAGTTCATCCAGGCCCATGCTCCCGGCATTGGCAAGACGCCGGCGAACCGCGTCGGCGGTGAACGTGGGCAGTGCCACAACGCGACGCGACTTGGCGGTTTTGGGGTGGTCCTGCCGGAAGGTCTGTTCGCCGTTGCGGCTGATAATGGTACCGGCCAGGCGTATGGACGGTATGGCGCTGGTGATGTCGATGTCCCGGCGGCGGATGGCCAGCACCTCGCCGATTCGGGCTGAGGTGCCGAGCATGACCTCGATGATCGCACCCAGTTGCCCGTCGGGCTTGGAGCCGGAGATGTGATCGGCGGCGCTCTCCCACTGGGCGATCGCCGCGCGGATCACGTTCACCTCGGGGCCGTGAGCGCATCGGGGAGATGCGGCTCGCGGTACAGGCGGGACACGTGATCCATCGGATTGCTAGGGAGAATCTCATGACGAACTGCCAACTCAAGCGCCAGCCGTAGAACGACACGACCTTGCTTGGCCCGGCTGTGGGAGAGCTTCGCCAGCTGCTTGATGAAGTGATCGCAACGAGCGACACCTATCTCCCGCAGCGTGAGACTGCGGAACACGGGGAGCACGAGCGTGCGCATGTTGCGCTCGTACAGATTCCGGGTCGTTCTCGAGATTCGATTTTCCATATCGATGTCCTCGAGCCAGTACGTCGCCAAGTCCTCGAACGAGCTGTCCGGCGTCAGCGACGTGTTCGTCGGCTGCTGCAGGTATCTCGTCGTGAGCTTGCTCTTCAGCGATCGCTCAGCAGCCCGGGCGGTGTCGCCGGTGGCCTGAACCTGGCGTGTCTGACCGTCCCAGTCCCGGTAGCGGGTCCGAGCCTCGAATCGGCCGGACGGCGCCACCCGGATGGTGATGTCCCCGAAGGTGCTGATCGTCAACCGTGGCCGCGACACTTCAGCTCACCGCCGATCGGTGCGCCGCGGCGGGCTGGACGGCTCCCGCTGCTCGGCAATCCAGGCCCGCACGTCGGAGATGGCGAACTTCAGGTGTTTGCCGAACCGGTAGGCCGTGGGGCCTTTGCCGTGCACACGCCAGTCGTAGACCGTGGAGATCGGTATGCCCAAGTAGGACGCCAGCTCGTTGATGTCCATCAAGGGTTCCAGACCCCACGCGTCGGTAGAGGGGGCATCGGAGGAGGTTGGGTATTCGTTGTGGATGCTCATACCCAGAAGGTGCGCACCGCAATCCCGGAATATCGGGATGGACCGAAAACGACGTCGGCGCCTCGGATGGGAAGGCCGTTTCAACGGCTCCGGAAAGGAGTAAAAGATGGATTTGTGATGGGGTAGTCAAATCTCTAACCAAAAAAGTCCCGGAAACCCTTGAGTTTCCGGGACATTTGGTGGGCCGTTTGCGAAAGCCAGCAGGGCGCGGATTGGCAGAGACTGTGGATCTCGTTTTCCCACGCAGTCCTCACTCTTTTCCTCCAGCGAGGCCCGGGCCGACCTCTGACTCGGATCGGATCGAGCGCGAGGCGCGAGGCGCGAATTCATTTGCCGCTCAGCGGTGTCGACGACCAGTGCAGCTTGTTTGAGGTGGGATAGGGCGATCGCTTCGTTCGCCGATCGAATTCAGCTCCGTCGCGTAGATCAGAGTCGGGCGGGCACCCTCGGCACGATCAGACTTGGCCAGTTCCTCGACCAGCCTCTGCCTGACCGACTCCGTTACCTCGAAGAGGAACTCATCCACAGCTTCCAAGAGTTTGAGGAAGCGGCTCACCATTGGTGGCGGCAGTGTCCGAGAATAGGTCGTGACGTCACACCACTCACCCCTAGTGTCGGGCCAGCCCCCGCCTTCATCCCATGCCAGCTGCACGCCTAAGCTCATCCTCGCCATAACCGAACGTGTAGTCCTCATCCATGCCGTTCGAAAGCCAGATGTTTGCGGCATCCCAAACGCTCAGCGAGTCGCCGCCGGAATCGTCCGCTGCGTCGTGGTCCTCCCCGATCATGCAACGGCAATCCTCCCCGTACTGGGAGGAGCCCCCGTCAATCGTGTAGTACTTCTGATGCTTTGGTCCTGTGGGCATGCCGCCGCCACCTTTCTGATACCCATACAGGCAAGACTGCGCGAGCGTCCTCTTTCAGGACGCACGAGTGCGCAATTATCTTTGAACTAGATATGCCTTTAGGCTCGGGAATCCACTGGCACTGGGCTTGTCCCAGGATGACGATCTGGCCCAAGACGATCAGTGCGAGTCGACTTCTTTTCGCGAGCCCCTTAACCGATCCCAGTCGGCATCGGTGTCGGCTACGACGCCCGTTTCTTGAGGCCGCACGAAGAGCATTCCAACCAGTTAGTGCTGATCCGCTGAAGCGTATGGGTGCCGCAATCCGGGCACTCGTGACCTTTCGCCATTGGATTTCCTTTCGTTGAATGCGCCGCCCCGAGAGCGAGCCGCCGACAACTAATAGTAAGCCAGTCTTGTATTCATTGGCTCGACACGCCGACGCTGACCAGGGTTTTTAAAACTAATGGTTGGGCGCGAGAGAACCATAGAGGCTGCAACGCCGACCGGACGGCGAGGCGATCGACTTGCTGCTCTGCTCTGAGCGTCGGAACTGGACCTGCTCCTCGCATCCGACATAGCGTCGGCGAGCGGAACCCGGAAACGACGACGAATCCGATCAGGACGAGATCGATTGAGCATGCCGCGAACACGGCAACGACTGGAGTATGAGCCGTGCGGCGAGTTCGATGCCCGCGTTGTCGTTGACCGCGGTCGAATCCGCGCAGGGGAACATGTGCGTGGTCACACCGTCAATCCCGACTCCGCTGTGCACCTGTCGAACGGACGACGCACGTGCGCGGTGGTCAGCGAGTCAGCGGAGAGCCGTCCCTTGACTGGAGCAGGAGTAAATCCCGGCCTATTCTCCCGACAGTGGCAGATCATGGCCCGTCAGTGGCGGCCTCAGGAGTCGATTGTCCGGAGGAGGCCCGCTTATCTGACTTGCGCCTCAATATCGAACCGATCGCGTCGGTAACCCCGGAGGTCGCACCCTTGATCGCGGCGCTGGCATTCTCGGCAGCAGCCACCGCCCGCGGCTTATCAGGGATACCGTCGCCGTCGATGTCAACCGCGCGGAAAGATTCGGTGGCCCGGTCGAAGGTTTCGGCCCCAAAGCGCCCGGCAACAGTGACCCCTCCCGATGCGGACGCAAGAACTTTGTCTCGCGCCTCAGAAACGGCGTGGCCCCACCGCTTCGCGGTCTCGGACTCATGGCGTGATGCGATCCCGAGCCGCGCACGGAATTCAAGAAGGCCGACCGCGACTTTGTTACTTGATTTCACTGCGGCTGGGGAGTCGAACGGGTTGAGAAGTACCGCAGCGTTTGCGCGTTGCACGGTCTCGTTCATCTGGGAGAGAATGCGTGCCGTGCTGCGGGCGATGAGTTCGACACGATTCTGACGGGCCCTAGCCAGTCCGAATCGGTGAGTCTCCAAATCAGCAGGTGCAGCGTCGAGCACTCGGTCGAGTTCGAGTATTGAGACCCCGTCCTGGAGTTGGACCGTCCGCGCTAGGACCGCGAGCCATTCATGCACCTTTGGCTCGGCTGCTTTGGTCGCTTTGGCGATTTCACCGAGATCTGCTTTCTTCTCGAGCTTTTCGGCGATGCTGTCGAGTTGGCGGAGCGAGTAGCCCTGCGTGCGCGCGAGCATCATCCCGCAGGCTTGCACCTTCGACCAGGTAACCTCGGAGACCCGCCCGACGTGGTTACGCACAGTTAGGGCGTCTTCGATGATCAGGTCAACGCCGATCATGTCGGCTAGCACTGCGTCTTTCTGGCTCCGCAGGATGTCGTCGACCTTTTCGTCGAGTTCCCGGAGATACTCGACTATCTCGTCCATCTGCTGCTGCATCGCGCGCTGCTGCATCATCGTGGACAGCGCGGTCAGAGCAAACGGCCCGCTGAGCAATACGGTCGGGTTTGCGATCTGAAGCCACTGCTTGATGTCGCCGGGTTTACCGATCATCGCGTGGCTGACCCCGCCGGTTTTCGTCGACATCAATCCGAACTTCTTGATGGCTTCGGCCGACTCGGCGGTCAGCTTCACCCAACGACCGGAGTTCGCAGCGAGATCCGCGCCTACTTGCGCGGCCGCCGCGCCCGTGCCCGAGAACGACCAAAGCCGATGAAGATCAAGCTCCCGCGACGGAGCCTGGTCTAGCCCCGTCGAAAGTAGAAACCGCTCGATATCGGCTGCAGCCCCAAGAGCCACGAGACCGTCCCCGTCGCTCACCAGTTCGATCTCGCTGCTCATCGCTACTCCTGTCGCTCGTGTGATTCCCTCTTACCCTAGGGCGAATAAATAGCACTGTCCCCAAGGTGAACGGCTCCATCTTCCCGTTTGACGGACGATGTCGTGGATGTGGCCACTGTGGTCAGCGCGTAGCCGACAGCGCCAATGCTCACCCGTGGGTAGAACGAAGGGCCATTGACAGTCACCGGAGGCACTCTCTAGGTTCGTAAGTGCCCGATCTCTCGTGCACTGCGCTCCTCGTCGACGTATACAAGGTGAGGGTCCGTACGTGAACGAACGGTTCTTCATCTTGCTAAAAACGCCATCGCAGAGGGACGGTTCCAATGGTCGACGCACTCACGGCAACTGATCAGGCCATCGTTCGAGCGATCAACACGGACTCGATTGACGCGGAAAATCTTGTAAGCCGAGAGGGCTGGACTCGAATCTGTGCTGTCCGAGGTCGCCACTACCGCGCCGTTGACGAGGAAGCGTGGCAGGATCTCTGCGCCAAGCGCGGATACTTGCAGCTTCGACGTAATTCGCGCGGGTTCTAAAGAGCGAACTGAGTTGGATATCACGCCCTTGAATCGGTGCCAGTCGGGGGCTTCTCTACTCTCTCTAGTGCCGCCCCATCGTATGCTCGGGTGATGACGACGTCCTCAATTCCCGACAGCAACGGGGTCACCGAGCAGGCAGACCCCTCACTCGCATTTGCCAGGGACGGCACGGAAGACCGCGCGATCGGGTTCACCCTCAACGGGATACAGCATGAGCTTGCGCGTGCGACCGTGTCAGCGCGACTCACGGAGGCGGCCCCAGAAGTCATCCTGAAGCATGCAGTTCGAGTCAACGCCACCTGGTTCCCGGTCATGCAAGCATTCGAGACGGCGACCGGCATTCCCCGGGCAGATTTCAAGTCTCGGGCCGCCAGGAGACACCTCGCGACCCTCGGCTACGAGATCCGGGGCGAGATCAGCCCACCCGCTTCGGAGCCCGCCGAAGTGTCAGCCACATCACCATCACCGCTGGTCGATGAGTCGTGGCACACCGAAGCGAACGTTCAGTCGGCAATCGTCACCTGGTTGGCGGGTCGCGGGTGGCGCATTCTGTCGGTGGCGAACACTGCGACGAGGGAACGCGGCATTGACGTCGTCGCAGCGCGGGGAGACGAGACCGTTGGTATCGAGGTCAAGGGGTACCCGTCCCGGGGTTATGCAGATCCAGCCCGGGCCACCGAATCGAAGCGCACCTCACCGAGCACGCAAGCGGGCCACTGGTACGGGCAGGCCCTGCTCGCTGCGATAAAACTGCGCGGGAACCAACCCGACGTCCACAGCGTCGTTGCCCTTCCGGACTTCCTTCGTTATCGAACGCTCTACGCCGAGACGAAGTCGTCCCTCGACGCGGCGGGCATCTCGATCTGGTGGGTGGATTCCCAGCAGGCCGTCACCGCGGACGGCTGTAACCCCGAGCTCTGAAACCGTCAAGCCGCCCGAGGGTTTGGCCGATAGGACCGGTTATGTCAGCAGGGCCGAAACCCGCCAGTGCCATGCCAGTGTTGAGGTCAGCCGCGGTGGAGATCCGCCGGCGACCGCGGCTAAAACCGACTACGGCGGATGACCGGTCACGCGGCCGGGAACGACGACGTGAGGCTCCGATGTATCTCCCTGGCCCTCTGATCGTTCACGGGCCCGGGCTTTGATACGAGCTCGATGGCCTTCCGGGGCCACAGGACGTGGACGGCGCCGGTCGTGAAGGCACCGCCGATCAGGGGCCAGTCGGCCTCCACGAAGCAGAGCACCCCGTGCACGGGAATCTCCGCCAGGCCGGCGTGGTCGAGGGCCGCTCGAACCAGGGCGACCTGCTTGCGGGCGCCGGCGACCAGCTTGCTACAGTCGCGCGACCCCACCATCAGGGTCTCGGTCCGCGGCCGGAACAGGCCTCCGTCAACGCGGAGGCTGGGGCGACCCTGGTATTTCTTGGCGTCGATGACGAAGACCCCCGAGGGGCACACGACGATGTGATCGATGTTGGCTCGGGTCCCAGGGATGCGACGGTCGTGCAGAACGTGAACGCCCGGCCCGGCGATCCGGTCGAGACGCTGACCGAGGACTTCCTCCCCGCGCGCTCCGACCGCCCACGCCCGGGTGCTCTGCGGGTCATCGCTCACGGCCAGGATGAGAGCGCCCAGGTGCGGGTGGGCTTCCCGGATCCGGGTCTCCCGTTTGTCCTTGCGCCGCTCGTACTCCCGTTTGGCCGACGCGCCGGCCGTTCCCGCGAAGGTCTCGACGGGCTCTGGCGAGGATGCCACGGCGCCGGGCCTCGAGGCGTCACCGGGCTCAGCCTCAGTCGGGCCAGCGGCCTCAGGAACGGCCACTGGTAACTCCAGTTGGCACTGCGCGCAGGTCACGGTCTTGGTTTCTCGCTCGTAGACCGCCATCGTGCCCGCGCCGATCTCAACGGTGCAGAGTCGGCACTGCCCCGCATACCGAAGTCTCATCCTCTTCGGCGTCAACGCCGCGTCTCCGCTCACGATAGACACACTACGGTAGACACTACGGCGACTCCGTCGCTGTCTTGACAGGAAGTTGCCCCCGGGTACGACGACCCCTTGGCCGCCCACGTTATCCGGGTTCTGGGGGCGTTCGCCAGTCGCTACAGTCTCCATGGAGGTTGCAATCTCCGCCGCCTCACACTGGCAGAACACCCAGCGATATAAGAGCGAACTGAGTTTCAACTACGAGGTTGCGCGAGCATCCATTCAGTGTGAATCCGGATTCCCGAGTTCACCAACCGATATCGGCGCCTTGCGGAGGATGTTCTCCATCTCTGCCTTCGTGTCCTCGGCGAGGTCGGCGACCGCAAGAAGAGTATCGAGATTGACTGCAAGCAACTCGCCGCTCGCCGTGAAGCTCAGGTGGCTCGAATGTTTGCCGAGGAGATCCAGCGCGACGCTGCGTGAAAATCCGACCTCCTGCAGGTTGATCACCTTCGGATCGCTCGAGCCGTATTCAACCAGCTTCGCGACGTTGATCCCCGCATTTTCAGAGCCCAACGCCTGAACCGTGAGGTCGTAGTAGTTCTCGAGGTAACTAATGATCTTGAAGCGCAGTCCAGTCTCGAGGTCGCGCATAGTCTCCTCAATGATGAGGTTGACATGCTTAGGATCGCCAGAATTAAACGTCTCTTCGATCAAGTAGGGCGACTGGGCGTAGTCGCGGTAGGTGATCGTGCCCCTTTTAGCGTGATAGGCAATTGTGCGGCTAATAACGAGAACGAGCGGGTCCCCCCTGACCCAGTAAGACATCAGCGTTGCCCAGTAGCGAAGACGCGCGGTGTAGCCCGGGTCTTTGGAAGGAACGAGCGGATCCTTGCCGCCGGACTCTTCCTCGATCCAGTCGTAGACATTGCCTAGGCGAACGAGGATCTTCTCGATTAAGTCGAAGTCCAGTTCGCTTATCTTGGATGGAACTAGCGCACCGGCTTTGCCGTTACTTAGTTCTTCCCAGATTGCACCCTGGTACCTGGGTCGAATCCCCGGAGAGCGTCTGAGTACCTCTTCTGATCCCACGAAAGCACTCACGGCCTTCTCTAGAAGCTTCGCGCCGCCAGAGACCTTTTCGAGGAAGAGGGCACGAAGGGATGTCTGCTGCTTCCCAAGGACATGTAGCAGCAGGATCGATGAGTACTGCTCCACCGTGCGCTTCGCATCATTCGACGGATTGCCAGGTATTGGCTCGCCCCGTAGGACGTGGCCAATATCGGTGAAGTCCTTTCGCTTATTTCCCGGGTTGACGAGAAAGCTCTCAGCGATGATCGGCTCGCCGCGTGGGATCAGTTGGCGCCGACTCTCGCTCCAACCGTTCGACTCGTGTCGAACGCATATAACGTTGCCGGAGAAATCATAGGTCAAGCGGCCGGCTCGCCCGGCAAGGTTCTCGAAGTCGATCTTGCCGAAGACTGAGGGGCCATGCGTGTCGTTGAGGACGAAGATGTTCTTCGCCGGGAGGTTCACGCCCTCGAGGAGCGTTGATGTGCACACGACGTACTGAAGTTGTGACTCTGGATCGGAGAAACACGCCTCGACCTTTTCGCGCACTTCCTGGGGCATCTTGCCATGGTGGAACGCCACTCCGTGCGCAAGTGTCGTGACCAGGAAGTAGTCCTTATGGATATGCTCCTTTACGAACTTTATGAGCGAATCGATCTTTGGATCAGAGACCACCGGAAGCACGCCAGCAAGCTCCAGCGCGAACTGAGCAGACTTTGCAGAGCTATTGATGTAGACGATCGACTTTCGGTCACCACTCAGAGACGTGATGAGCTCAATCGCATTGCTGGCCTCCGGGGCTTGTTCCAGTTCTCCGTCACCACCCGCCGCCCCGGACAGATAGTGCTGCTTGCTGTCGACAAGATCAACGAAGTAACGCTGCTGCGCCACCGTTCGCTCCTTTACAGCGAATGCACCATTCGTTGCCTTGCCAAACAGCTCTAGGAAGAGCTCTGGATTCTTGATGCTCGGCGACGCGAAGACCAGCTTGGTGGCAAAGCGCCGAGTCGTCTCAACGATGGCGTGGTAATAAATCGAGGAGCGCGCATCCTTCTTGGCGATCACCTTCTGCGCCTCATCGACGATCAGATAGTCAATGTCCCGGACAGGGTTTGATAGGTAGCGCAGCAAACGCTCCGGCGTCAGCACGAAGATCGTGCGAGGGTAGGTCTGCCGAAGATACAAAGGAAGCGATGGGAAGGTCGCGATATTGACCTCCGGAACATCACGAAGCAGTTCTCTCAGGTCAGCGGCAGTTTGACCGATCAATGCCTTCGTAGGCACTAGAACAACGACGCAGTGCTCGTCGAGATCGGAACGGCGCACGATGTCGTAGATCGCGTCCTTCAGGATGAACGACTTCCCAAGCGAGGTCGGTCCCGAGAAGCTAAAGAAGTCCTCGCCGCGCATGCGCTCCGCGATCTCGAACTGGGTATCGGTAAACGTCGCATTGCCACGCTTCGTGGCCTGCATGATTTCCTTCGCTGCACGCAAAATGCCGCGCGACACGGGAAGCGAATACGACGTGTCGCTGACGTTCGAAAGCGTCCGAAGGCCAGGGAAGTTGCCCAGTTCGATGAGGACCGCCGTCGTAACCGCGGCGGCTCGATTGCTCGCTCGCTCGGACAGCCCGACGAGTTCTTCATATTCACGAAGGAGCGCAATCAGGTTGTAGGCGGTTTCACGATGATTGGGAAGCGTCGAATGGGACAGGATGTCGGCGTATCGGAGCAACCGACCGACCAAGTCGTCGTCCGCATGCACCGAGGTACTCCCCGTGAGGAACGCCTCGGAGACACCTTGTTCTAAGGTCGAAAGGTCCTGCACATAGTCGTCTCGGGCGACGATGAGATCACTCAACGCGTCGGCCACGATTCGTGCCGCCACCTACTTCACTACCTTGTGGTTTCCCAGCTGTGCGGCGAGCTCACTGCGAACCTTGTCGATTCCTTGTGCTTTGTCGCCCACGCCGCGTTTGGCGAACGGGAGTGCGTAGATGTGGACCGGATAAATGCCAAGCCCACGGTCCGTAATCTCTTGCTTGATGAGATCGTGTTGACTGGTAATCGCATCCGTTGCTCGCTTCTTCAGCTCAACCTCGATCTCGTCTAGTTCCATTTCTTCAACTCTCATGTCTGTGACATCGATCTCGTACCCCACAAAGAGGCCAAACGCGTTGTGCTTCTTGATCGCGTCATGCCCGCCAGTCGCCGATGGCAGCAAGATTGCTGAGAGCGTCGCGAGGTTTACCTCGTCCACCTCTTCTTTGAGGAGCTCGGATTGGACGAGCCACGTGTCGAAGTCGAAGCCGTCGTCGTGCACCTGTCCGACAGATTTGAAGGCCGCTTGGATTCCTCGCTTCGGGCTGGCTCCAACCGTGCCCGCATCGCCGTACATCTTGGATTCGCCGAAGATCAGCTGATACGTGTTCTCGTCAATGCGCAGCAGGTGGACACCGTCGGAGCCGTGGACATAGTGGCCACTACTTGTCTTCAGTTCCATCTTCGACAAGACCTTCGGCGCTCCAAGATGCCCTTCAAGCAACGAATACAAAATAACTTCTCCCCCCTCACCAGCGTTGCTATCGGGCAGCCGGAACTGTGACTGGACCTTTGCGGCAACTTCCATCATCCGGCCCGGATCTCCAAGCGCCTTCTGGTAGTTGAGGCGCGAAAGGACGTAGGCGACGCTATTGTTCTTCAGAACGCGGTACAGCCCGGGGAGGTCGAAGTCGCCGTTTTGGACACGCAGGATGTGCAGGTGCAAGTTCGTTTTTGTCTGCAACGCAACACTCACGGGCTCATAGAAGACCGCACTGAACTGCTCGCGGTTTGAGGCAAGGAGCGATAGCGGCAGCGCCGGGGCTAGTGCGTCGGTCATTTGGGGCTCCTCGATCGAACGCACAGGGATTCGTACCCAGAATGGCCCTTCGTTCGCTGATATCGTGACGGCACGGCGATGAGTGCTCATGAAGCCCCCTATTTTGGGTGTCCTCCAGACAGGCACACTTTGCTCCCTTGCAGCATTTGATTCGGCAACGTGGTTTGAGCGCATTGCCTCGGTAGGCCCCGGGGCCACACCAAGCGCCCGACCTGCTCGGCAACGGTCGAGCCCGGGACCAGCCTTAAAGTTCATCGCTGATCCGACGCAGTAGTGTTCGAACGTGTCCAAGAATGTGAGCGACTGCGAGTACGAGGCGTTAGAACCGACCTTGCCTCTCCGCAGCGATCCAGAATTTGGCGGATGGGCTGAACGGTTGATGACTCTTTCGTCGGCCGAAGTCTCGATCCGGGAAGCGACCGCGGATCCACAAGACGGCCGCCGAATGAAGGACTTGCAAGTTCTGTGTTCGCCGATATCGGTCCGATCTGTACGAGACAACGCCTTGACGATTGCCGAACAGCTCGTGCTCCTGGCCGAGATCGACGACGTTCATATCGGCTTCTGCATCTCATCCCCGGGGCTCAAAGCCTCAGACCCGTTGTTCATCCAGGTAGTCGCAGTTGCTCCGGCTGCGCAGCGACGAGGAGCGGGCCTGGCATTGCTCACCGCCACAGCGGATCGGGGGCCTCGGCGCGATATCGCACTTGCCACCCAAGACGACAACACCGCCGCACGGTCGCTGAACGAAATGTTCGCCAAGTCAATCGGCGCGAGCATTCGAAGGGTCCGCCTCGGCACTTACCGGGATAGCAACCTTGGTATCCAACGAGGACTCGGCTACCGCGCTTGGGTCATCCAACGTCCACCAGTCGAACCGTGACTAAAGAGGTCGACCGGAATCTGTTAACGCCGACTGAAAACAGGGCCACTTCTGCCAGGCGAGTTCTAGGGCGAATTCCAGCGGTCGTCGCAACACTGGTTGGTTAGCTGGATTCTAGTTCGTCGACGAGGAGTTCGGCTGGTGTTGTCCAACCGAGGCGTTTCCGGGGTCTGTTGTTGATCTTGGCGGCGACTGCAGCGAGGTCGTCGGCGCTGTGGATGGCGAGGTCGGTGTGCTTGGGGAAGTACTGTCGCAGCAGTCCGTTCATGTTCTCGTTGGAGCCGCGCTGCCAGGGCTTGCCGGCGTGAGCGAAGAACACACCGTCGGTGAAGAGGGAGGCGATCTTGTCGTGGCTGGCCATTTCGGCGCCCTGGTCCCAGGTCAAAGTCCGCCGGAGTTCCTGAGGTAGGGCAGACATCGCGGTGACGAGCGATGCGTTGACTTCAGCTGCTGTGTGCCCGCCGGGGAGGTGGAGGAGGACGGCGTAGCCGCTCTTGCGGTCGACCAGGGTGCCGATCGCCGACCGGGTGCGCGTGCCGATGATGAGGTCTCCTTCCCAGTCTCCGAACCGGGACCGGTCGTCCACGACCTGGGGGCGGTGGTCGATCAAGGTCGCCGGTGCGATGAAGCGTGGGGCACGTACGTCGGGGCGTCGTCGACGCTTGCGCAGTGGTCGGCCCGTTCGGAGATGTGGTGTCAATTTCCTGGTCAATCCGCTGTTTCCTGGCCAGTACAGGGCTTGGTAGATCGTTTCGTGGCACACGTGCCACAATCGTTTCTGCGGGTGAGTGTCTCGTAGCCAGTGGCTGATCTGTTCGGGGCTCCAATCCAGTTTCAGCTTGTCCTGGACCAAGTCGCGGAGCTGAGGGTCTTGTCCGATGCGCCCAGCTCGCACCCGTCGGGCCTTCTCTCGAGCTCGTGCGTGGGCCAGGACAGCGTCGTACTGGCCGCGGTCGTGTTTGCGCATATTGCGGCGAAGCTCGCGGCTGATCGTCGACGGTGACCGGCCGAGTCGCCTGGAGATCTCCCGGATGGACAATCCTTCTCGCCTGAACAAAGCGATCCGCTCACGTTCGATCAGGCTCAGGTACCGTTCGTGTCTGTCTGCCTCAGCAAGTCGTAGCGGCGCGATCCCACCACGTTGAGATCGCCAACGGTGACCGGTCGTGCGTCCGATCCCCACGCGCTTCGCGGCGGCGATCGGTCCGATCCCGGCAAGTATGAGTTTCCAATACTCGTCTTCGCGGTTGAGGTTTCTCTTGCGCCCACGTCTGGCCATCTTCACACTCCAAATCTTGGTGGAGTGTTGCGACGAGACCTAGAACTCGCCCGGCGTTTCTGGCCCTGTTTTCAGTTGGCGTTAACAGAATCGATCCGTTCCGGCGACGCCGCAGCGGTGGGAGGTTCTTACCATTCTGATCCGTCCCTAGAACAGCCGGGATTCGGCGCGTGAATGTGTGCCACGTGTCACGGTTTAGGATCAGACCTTTGACCAGGCGCCGGAACCTTGGAAGCTATTCAAGAGCGGGTCGCATTCCTCATCGAGAAGATCCGCGAGGCTTTTGACGGTCAGTCAACCAATGAGTATCAGAAGAATGTGCTCCTCGAGTGTCGACGGTATTTTGAAACCAGACCTCACCCGAAAGTTGAGCTGCTTGATACGAGCTTGTCAGAAGGCAACACTGCCTCTGTCCCAACGGTCACCCCACTTGGGGCACGGGACGCATCGAGCATACGTCGTCACCATTCCGGTATGCCAGAATGCCACGGGTGCTCGGGCGGGAGCCCAACTCGCGGATCACGCGCAAGATCTCGGTACTCCGGCGGGAGAAGTACCGGTGCTTCGCGTGCGCTTCCATCGAGGAGATCCCACCGGTTCTCGTAGCGGCTCCAAATCGGAGCTAACACCCGTGCTCTTTCCACTGGGGCATTGCGTTTCCCCGGCTCCGCGGACGGGTCGGTGAGCCAGTTCATGTGCGAGATCCACGCGGCCGCTGCGACATGGTCGCGCGGTACGACAAACGCCCGCGGTGACTTCACCAGATTGTCGGGGAGCATCACGAGCACAAACCATTCCCGGTCGGAAATCGAGGGCAGCTGAGCGTTGGGGCCCAAAGGCCAACTAATCTTGTCGCCAAGACCACGTGCAGCTTTCACCTGGACCTCGATCATCCGCCGATCGCCTGTCGTTTGCACTGCGAGTATGTCCGTTCGCTCGAGACCATCGCGCGTGAGCGCGACGCCCCATCCGAGGAGGGAGAGCGCGGCACAGGTCCAATGCTCACCGGCCGACTTGCTCATCTTGGTATCTACCATGCTGGTCAGCATGGCAGGGTTTGCAGACCGGATCCGACAATGCTCACCAGACCCGGACCGCCTTCGTGCACCCGGACGTTCTGCATCGGCTCACCCGCTGGTGCACGAGAAACGTGTCTCGTGAGCAGGGGCCGCCCGGCCATCATGGACTACCGGCTAGTACCAGGCG
Source organism: Cryobacterium sp. M25 (assembly GCF_002929635.1). Lineage (NCBI taxonomy): Bacteria > Bacillati > Actinomycetota > Actinomycetes > Micrococcales > Microbacteriaceae > Cryobacterium > Cryobacterium sp. M25. Next base: position 69,981 of record NZ_PJJU01000050.1, read on the forward strand.
TTACCGCAACCTGTCGACAGAGCGCGCGCACGGCGCTCAGCTCCGGCAGCGCCCGCGGGTTTTCCTGAAGGTTCAGGAGCGGCGTGTGCCTCTTAATTAGACCAACCTCCGCTCGGCGCACGTCGTTCTGGGCTAAAACAACCCAGCTCACTTCAAGACTGCGGTTGATCCAATTGACGATAGCGTCGCGGTCGAGGGGAACGAACCGGTAGTTCTGTTGACGCCTGCGTCCGGCAAGCGAGCCCTGCGGCGGCCGGTAGCCGAGCACGGCTCCGAGGCTCCGGAAGAACGTGCCGTTCCCTTTTGCTCGGAGTTCGTTTCCGAGCAGTCGCACTAATAGGGTTTGCTCCTCCCCCTTCCCGATGTAGATCAGTCGGTCGCCGCGTTGGTCAAGGATGCGCCCGAACGGCTCCGGCAGTGCAGAGCCCTCTCTGAGACGAATTGCATAGACCCCGTACTCGTCAGGGATGTCAGCGTCCCAGTCGCCCGCTGTTCGGAACGAGGCTTCATCGAACAGCGATTCGCGTGCTGTCATGCTCCCGCCTCGCTCAGCACTTGATGGTCCAAAAGATCATCATCGACGATTGACCCGTCATCGGTGCCCACAGCGCGTATCGGAAGGCGCAGTGCAGCGCGCGCGTTCCAGCTGCTCATCGGTCCATCCTCTCCTTCATGCATCCACAGTCCCCGATCTGCGGGGGCGGCCATAGCCCACATGGTCGATTGAGGGTTACGTCACGGACTCTTCCAGCCTCTCGACAAGGCTTCGCATTTGTTCCCGCGTCAATTCGATCGTGCCGGCTATCACGCTGGGATCGGATTCCTCGCGAAGTTCGATCTGGAACTGCTCTTGGTCCCCCAATCGCTCATTGGAACTGATCTCCGCGAAAGCAAGGATTGGAGGATACTGCGCTTCGGCGTCCCGGATTAGGTCCTCGACCGTGCTTTTGGAATCATCAATCGCGTCCCGCCACCCTTCACTTTCGTCCTGCGCTATGACCAATTTCTGGTGAAGCTCTCGAAGGTGACGAACGTCGACTCGCATGTTTCCCACAGCTCTAATCCCTAATCGAACGTATTGGATGCACTCGGTGTCTGACGCGATGCGCAAAACCACGACGCGTCACTCGGGACTGAGACTCAATGTTCCCCCACCCACGAGCCGGATAGCCGTTCCAGCACGGCTTCGTCGATACGGTCAAGCTGGACTGATCCACCAGCGAAGTCAGACCAGGCGACATCAAGAGCGCCGGAGTCGACGTCTTTGGTTCGGCCGTGCAGCCGTGCAGCGAAGTCCCTGTAGTCCACGTTCGTTGTAGCGTGGACGAGCATCATCGCGGCCTCATCGATGAGGTCGAAATTGACCCTGCAGAAAGCGAGCGACCATGCTGCGGCGTCGGCGGCTCCGCCGCGAGCAGCGATCATGTCGTACCGGTAGCCACTTTCGTGGTTGACCAGGTCGTCACGCCAACTCTCCAGCGAGCCAAGGACCACCGGGGCATCGCCTTCAAATTCGATGAGCTCAACTGCGAGATCCATGCAAGGCCCTGCCAACGCGATTCGCGCGTTCGTCTGAAAATCCGGCGTACGGATCGGAGGAACAATTTCGTACCATCCAACGGAGTTTGGACCCATCGAACCGAAGCGTTGGCCAAGGTGAAGGGCAGCAATGATGTGAGCCGCCCCATGCCGAGCTGCGTCTAGGTCTCGTAAGCCGTCTTGCACATCAAAGTCGGAAAGTTCGTTCATGACACCTCGTTCGCCTAGGGATGCTTCGAACCCTACAACTTCGCGCGGGCTGGCCCCGACCGGTTCACGGTCGTGCGAGTCGTCAGCCGCCCGAAACTTGGCTTCCTGCACGGCGAAACGTGCCAGCAGGTCCTCCAGGTCGTAATCGAGCGCAGTGAGATTCGCTGGGTATGCACTGAATCATCTGGCTCGGCCGGTACCGATCTGCGGCTCTCGGTCGCCCTCACCAAGGACGACGGAGCCGGCAGCTGGCCGATGTCCGGTGCGTATGTCCAATTTCGGGCTCTCCCAAGGGCGATGACGGTTGCCGCCGAAACTGGGCCGCAGTCCATAGTCATCCGGTTCGAGTTGCTACTGGTCGTATTGGCGAGGGCGTGACGTGAAGTGAGCCCGTTCCCATCCTGTGACGGCCTCCTCATGATGAATCGCGAGGGCGGGACCGATGCTCGATTCCCGGGGTTCCTACCGAGCTGGCTGCGGTAGCGAAGTTGGGCTCCTCCCGTCGGCTCGCTAACGCCATTCCCCCGGACCACATGGCGAACCCAGACACCGTGACAATTTCCGAGTGCCGCGTTCGTTTCCTCGGCTACACCAGCGTGCGCAGCTCAACCCGCCCATCGTAGTCACCGTCTGCCATCAGATTCACGAGATTGGTGGGCTCGCCGTCGCTTGTGGCTATTACTTCTACACGTTTGCCTTGGAAGCGGATCCGCACTGAACCTCGGTAGTGGAGTTCCTCGAGACCGTCGCGGGTGTAGCCGGTTTGCTTGGCCCAGTCCTTGAGGAACCGGGCCTGCGCTAGCTCATCCTCATCTTTGAGCCCGTCGGACGCGGCGGTCAATGCATCCTGGACAGTTCGGTGGATCACGTCGAGAAGCCTATGCACGGTGAGCGGACTCAGATCTGTCTCCGGCTCTAGGAAGTCGGCCAGGCTCCGGCTGTGCTGCCCCAGCACGTAGTGCCGGTCCCCGTACCCGTGGGCGACTTCTTCGTCGCTCGGGGGCGATGTGTCGATGATCCCGAGAAGGCGAGATTCCAGCTTTTCGGCGTCCACCCGAGTTTTGAACGTTCCATAACCGTGCGCGTACGTGTTGCGAAGCTCAGTGATTGCATCCATGCCTCTGGAATCGATGTCAAACGGCGACTTCAGCATCGTCCTGTAAAACAGGGTGGCGTTTGATCGAGTCCACGCCTTCCCGTTCGTGAAAACGATGCCCTCATCACTAATGAAGAAGACTGCTGCTGCCTTCGCAAGTGTCAGTTCGGCAAGGGATACGGCCCTGACGAGAACCATCATCCCGAGGTGTTGGGACGCTAGTACCGGGTCAGCGCCGACCATCTTCTCGGCCTCCCAGTAGACATCACCTTGGTCGTAGAATTCCGGGTTGAGGCTTTGATTCGCGTCCTCCACCGCTCGCTCATATGCCGCGGCGAACGCGTTAATGTGCGCACGGTGAAACCCGACGAGCTGCTGGAATTCGACTTCGAAGGCGCTGCCTACCTTGTCGCAGATCGCCCAGTACCAGGGTGCGGTGTCGTTCACGGTTTCGAGCCTATCGATGCACTACAGAATCGCATCGACGTCACGCCCACGGATCTCGGGACTGCTGCCGATTCGATTGACTCCCAAATACTGACCAGTAACCTGACCTTTCACCCAACGGGGCGACGCCTTCGGCTTCCGGCTTACCAACCGTCCGCGTCGGGCTCGTCGGGGTACACAGACCGGTAGAGTTCGGGGTCCGTGACAACGAAGACACTGAGCCGCCAGTTGCCGAGTCTGGCCGCCCACAGCCGGCTGCCCTCCTCCGGATAGCCTGCACCCCACTCGGCCAGCCCCAGGTGGTCCGCCCAGGACGCACACAGCGCTTCGGCATCGGGCTGTTCACGGCCACCAGGGTGGGTGCCCTCAAAGTCAGTCTCCAGTTCGGAACTGAGCCTCCAACTCAACGGTGGGAGGCCGGCGCGGGCACCGCGCTTGTTGAGCACGCCGGTGACGGCCTCCGAGATCGCGCGGGACAGGCCCTCTTCGTCCTCGGGGCTGAGTCGCGTCATCTACCGGACCGCCTGGTCGCTCAGGTACTCGGCGACGGCCTCGTCGATACGTTCAAGGGCCCACAGGGATCCGACGAGCAAGCACTCGGCGGCGTCCAGCGCTTCCGGTTCGACGTCCGCGATCCGGCCGTTGAACCGCGCCGCGAACGTCGCGAACTCGACCGGGCCGCCGGCGTGGATGATCATTAGCGCGGCCTCGTCGATGAGGTCGGAGTTGACGGTGCAGAAGGCCAGCGCCCATGCGGCCACCTCAGCGACGAATCCGTTCGCGGCGACCATGTCATCCAGGTACGCCCCGTCGCCGTGGGCAGCGTCGTCTCGCCAAGATTCCAGCATCTGCACCATCGTCTCGCCAGCATCCCCCTCGCCCTCGATCGTCTCGATCACGATCTCCAGGCAGGGACCGGCCATAGAGATGCGGCCCGGAGCTGTCGGATCCGCCCCGGCGTCCAGCCCGACCAGCGTGCACAAACCGTCGGCACTCGACCTAGCCGAAACAAGGCTGCCGCCCACGGCGAGACACGCCAGAACGTGGGCCGCCTCGTGCCGGGCCAGACCGAGGTCGTGGCGGATAACGGCCGCCACCGGCAGGGCTGCTGACTTCATGATTCTCCTTGCTTCGAACGCTCTCGTGCCCGCACTGCCGCGCTGACGAAGATGAACGCTACCGGATCTGAGGGCCGCCACCCCGCCGGCGCAAGGCGCCCCAATTCCCTCCCAAGCACTCAGACGTGAGGTTTATTTAGGCATTTCCCTTCGCGGCCTGTCCAAAGCGTCAAGTAGAAATCGACTAAAAATTGAATCCGTCAGACCCGGGCCTGCACTGCCATCCCGTCAAAAGCGTCAAGGAAGAAATCGAGGTTTTCGGCCGCGCCGTCGCGTCCCCCATTCCGGATCCGTGGCCCACCGGTTCGACCGGAACTGCGTGCCCGACGGGCCCGGATCCCGCTGGTGGGGCGCGGCCCGTGACCGCGGTGTCCGCTGGCCGGCCCGGGGAACCCGCGACCCGACCCGGCGCACGAATCGGATTCCCGGCCGTCACGGCGGTCAAAAAGTGAATTCCCGTCCGCACCGGATCACGGAATTCGGGCGCCTGAGCGGCAAAACCGGTAAAAACCGTCAAGTCAAAAAGTGAATCGGGAAGAGCCCGATGCGCCCGCATCTGGCCGGCCTTCGCCACCGTCCGCGGGCGCGGGGACGGTTCCGGCCGCCGGGATCCGGCGCAAAAGAAATTTCGAAATTGGTCCGCCACACGGCCCGGAGCGCCATTTTTGTTCCGGAAACGACCAGCCCGGGCCCCCAGCGACCCGCGTTGGAGGCCCCGGATTCGGGTTCCGCGTCGCCTGCGGACCGCCGACCAGGACAATCCTCAGGCCTTTCGGGTCCGACCCGGCCGGGCCGATACCAGGAAGGTCGGCGGTCGGATCGGGGCGGTCGGGGTGGGCGGCTGGCCGATAAGGGTACATATGACCGGTCTGCCATTGCCTTCAACGTGACTGGACGGTGGACTTGCAACGTTCAAATACCGTTCTCGGCGATTCGCCCAAGCACACGTTCGGCGTGTGTCTTGGCCTCCCGTGAGGTCCCAAACGTGATGGAGTCTGCACCCACATTGCGCCAGCTCCGTCCTGGCAAGCGCCTGCCCAACGAGAAACGGTGAGCGCCGCGCGGCGCCGAATCGATCTCTCCGCGCCATTCCGTGCCGCCCTCACCGGAGGTGCCCGCCCAATATGAGGGGCTGGCACCGGCGACGGTTGGATCCCAGGACACCGTCGGGCGCGCCTTTTCCATGGCATGTCGCAAGTCGGCCGCACTTTGATACCGTGCTCCCGGTTTCACGTTCAGGGCTTTGCGGATGACCTTTCTCAGCGGCGCATGAATATGCGGGAGCCACAGGTCTCGGTCCGGGAATGTACCGGCGACGATCGCGGCCTGGATCTCGCCGGGGGCAATGCCCGACTGTTTGAGGACCGAGTCACCGTTAAGGAGTCTGTACGCAGTGATCCCCAATCCGTAGACATCTCCAACCGGTGTGTCAATCCCCGTGACCGTTCCCACGGCCTCGGGAGGTAAATGCATGACGTAGCTCCATGGCGGGATGCCTGAAGTCGCGCCACTCCGGCAGGAAAGGCCGAAGTCGCTCACTTTGACAGCTCCGCTTCCGTCGAGCATCAGATTGGCAGGCTTGATATCTCGGTGAAGCAACCCTCGAGAGTGCAGGTGCTCCACTCCTCGACAGGCTTCCTCCATGAGTCGGACACCGTCACCGACAGAGACAGCGACTCCGCGATAGCGGTCCTCTACGCTGCCACCCGGCAGATACTCCATACGGATCACCGGCACTCCCCCAATTTCGTCCGCTGAATATACCTGGACCACGTTCGGATGCTCAGCTGCCACCATCGCCTGGGCCTCAGCGTGGACGTCGGATCCAGGGGTGAGCCGCTGTGGATTCAGATATTTGGAGGCGCACTCTCGTCCCAGTGCGTCATCAGATTCCAACCACACTTCACCGAAGTAGCCCGAACCCAAGAGCCGAATCTGCGAGTACGACACTGGTCGACGCCTAAATCGAGAACTGCGCTACGGCGACGATGAGCTGATCTCGTCGAGTCTTGGCCGAAGCGGCGACACAAGGGACAAGGTCGATGGCGGCCTCCGCAGCCGCTTTACTCTTTCCGAATGAGCTTCTCACCGTTGCGCTCTTGAAACTCTTCACTGGCACATTGAGTTCGGCCAACGTGGCTTGAGTAACCCCGTCCATTTCCGCTCTGCCGAAATTTGGCGCACCCGACGGTCCAGACTCCGCCAACCGCAACGAAGCACGGTCGACGTCCCGGCGTGACAGAACCTCGATCAGCTCTCGCCGCAGCCAGGCGAGTTGTCCTGCCCGGTCGCCTGAAGGCGCGGAAAGTTCCTTGAAATCCAACACTGCAGCGTCAGCCCGGTCAGCCCCCTCGACAATCACCCAGCCCAAGGTGTCCTTGCCATTCTTAATGCCGATGACCTTCACAGCCCCGCGCTCCTCTGAGAAACAGTTGTCGTCAGGTACATGGGTGCAGCCCTCAACGTTGATTCCGACCGAGCGAACAGTAGTTCCCTGCTGTACATCTACGATGCCCGCTCTTCGCTGTACCGCGGCGCCATCGACTCCATCTGCTCCATCACGAGCTTGATGGCGACCGGCTGACGGTCCGGCGGATAGCCGTGCTTCACGAGCAACCGTTTGATCGAGGAGCGCAGCTTGGCGCGCACATCGTCGCGCACGGTCCAGTCGGTGCGCACGTCGCGGCGCATCACGGCCACCAGTTCGCGGGCGATGTCCGCCAGCACGGTCTCGCCCTGCACCTCGACGGCCGATTCGTTCTGCGCGACGGCGTCGTAGAACGCAAGTTCGTCGTGGTTGAGCGGCGGCGCGAAACTGGCCCCGCGGTTGGCCTCCGCGGCGACTTCGCGGGCCAGGGCCACGAGCTCGGCGATCACCTCGGCCGAGGTGAGCTGCTGGTTCGTGTACTTGTTCATCAGCTCGGAGATCCGGTCCGAGAAGGCGCGCTGGCGCACCAGGTTGTTGCGCGTCGTGCGCACAGCTTCATCGGTGAGCAGCTTGCGCAGCGCCTCGATCGCAAGCTGCGGGTTGCGTGCCTGCTGCGTCTTGGCCATGAACCCCGGGCTGAGATCGTCGAGCGAGGGCTTCGGCATCCCGGCCGCCTCGTAGATGTCGAGCACCCCGCCCGCGCTCGTCGCGGATGCGATCAGCTCGCCGAGCAGGCGCTGCACGTCCTCCGGCACCGGCTCCCCCCGGGCCTGACGGTCGGAGGCGTCGTACTTGGCCATCCACACCCGGGCCTCTTCGTACAGCTGGATCTCCGGCCGACGCTCCTCGAGTTCCTGCGACCCGGCACCCGAGCACAGCGCCCACGCCCGGGACAGCTGCCCCGAGTAGCGGCGATACGCGGCCGCCAGGGTCTCTTCGCCCTCGGCCACCTGGTTGCCCGGCGTCGCCGGATCCCGCAGGTAGTTGACCGAACCGGTCACCGCGTTCAGGTAGCGCTTCGGCCCGCCCTTGGCGAGCTCCGCCTTCCAGTCATACCCGGCGAGCATCGCGCGCAGCGTGTCGACGAGCGACAGGGTCAGCACGATGGCGTCGTCGACGTCGCGCCCGATGGGCTTGCTCTCCTGGTCTGTCTTCGTGTACTCGCCGAGCGCCTTGGCCAGGTTGTCGGCGAGCGGCGCGTACGCCACGAGCAGGCCGTCCTCCTTGCCACGGAACGTGCGGTTCACCCGTGCGAGCGTCTGCATGAGCAACGCGCCCTTGAGCGGCCGGTCCAGGTAGAGCGTGTGCAGCGGCGGCGAGTCGTAGCCGGTGAGCATCATGTCTTTCACGATCACCAGCTGCAGTTCGTCGTCGACGTCCTTGAGCCGGGCCTTGACCACGGCGTTGGCCGAGCTCCGGCGCACGTGGTCGATGACCGGCGGCGTGTCCGATGCTGTGCCCGAGTAGACGACCTTGATGACACCCTTGTCGAGCTCGTCGGAGTGCCATTTCGGACGCAACGCCACGATTGCCGAGTACAGGTTCGCGCAGATCTCGCGCGTTCCGCCCACGATCATGGCCTTGCCGGGCGACTCGATGAACTTCGTCATCTGGCCACTCCGGTTCTCCCAGTGCGTCACGATGTCCTCGGCGAGGGCGGCGATGCGGTCCGGGGCGCCGTAGACGGCGTTGACCACGGCGACGGATGCCTCAATCCGCGCCCGCTCGGTGTCATCCAGCCCCACGGTGGCTTCGTCCGCGGCCTCGTCAAGGATCTCTTCCGTGACATCCGTCGCCAGGTTCACCTTGATCAGGCGCGGCTCGAAGTAGACCGGCACCGTGGCGCCGTCGTCGACGGCGCGGGAGAGGTCGTAGATGTCGATGTACTCGCCGAACACGTCGCGGGTGTTGCGGTCGTCGAAGGAGATGGGCGTGCCGGTGAACGCGATGAGGGTGGCGTGCGGCAGGGCGTCGCGCAGGTGGCGGGCGTAGCCGTCGAGGTCGTCGTAGTGGCTGCGGTGTGCCTCGTCGACGACCACGATGATGTTGCGCCGGTCGGAGAGCAGCGGATGCTCCGCGCCAGCCTGCTTCTCGGCCTCGCTGCGCCCGAACTTCTGCAGCGTGGTGAAGTAGATGCCGCCCGTGGCGCGGTTGCTGAGCTCGTCGCGCAGTTCGCTGCGGCGCTTGATCTGCCGCGGCTTCTCCGGCAGCAGCAGGCTCGCCGCGAACGTCTCGTAGAGCTGCCCGTCGAGCTCGTTGCGGTCGGTGATCACCACGACCGTGGGGTTCTTCAGCTTCGGATGCCGCGACACCAGGTTGGTGTAGAGCTCCATCTCCATCGACTTGCCCGAGCCCTGGGTGTGCCAGACCACGCCGGCCTTACCGTTGCTCTCCACCGCCTGCGCAGTGCTGCCGACGGCCTTGGTGACGGCGAAGTACTGGTGCGGTTTCGCGATGCGCTTGGCGAGCCCGTCGGCCCCCTCGTCGAAGGCGGTGAAGGAACGCATCAGCTGCAGGAACCGCTCCTGGTTGTAGAGGCCGAGCAGCGCGATCTCCATTCCGGTGGTCGCGTTCCAGTCGTTCGTGTCGCCGGGCTTCACCGGGGTGCCGTCGTCGTCGACGTTCCACGGCGAGAAGTGGTTGAGCGGCGTGAACGGGGTGCCGTACTTTGCGAGGATCCCGTCGCTGGCCAGCGTGAACACGCAGAATCGGAACGCCATCGGGAACTCGCGCAGGTACGTCTGCAGCTGGGCGTGCGCCGCGGCGACATCCGCCGTCTCACTGCCGGCCTTCTTCAGCTCGATAACGCTCACCGGCATGCCGTTGCAGTAGAGCACGAGGTCGAAGCGCCGCTTGTAGTCGCCGCGGATGAGCGTGACCTGATTCACCGCGAGCCAGTCGTTCTCCGACGGTTCGGCGCTGACCAGACGGATGCTCGGATTCACCTCGGTGCCGTCGTCACCGATGTAGCTGAGCCGGAACCCGTCGATCAGGTAGTCGTGGATGCGGTGGTTCTCGGTGATCGCGTCCTGCGACTTGGGCGAGGCGATCTCGGCGAGCGCCTGCACCAGGTACTCCGCCGGAACCGTCGGGTTCAGCCGCCGCAGCGCGTCGAGCAGCCGCGAGCGGATGAGCAGTTCATCCCAGCTATCCCGCTCCCCACTGCCCGGTGCGATCTGCTCACCCGCCGTCGGCTGCCAGCCCAACGGTTCGCTGAGCAGCTCGAGCGCCACCTGCTCCCACTCCGCTTCCGAAAATCCCGCCATCAGAGCACCCCCTCAAGTACTTTCTCTGCATCCCTCACCCGAAGCTTGCCAGACATGAGCTGCGGGAGGAGTGCGTCTCGCGTTGCGGCGAGAGTCTCGTTCTCGCGCTCGGCGAGAAGCGTCCGATCCCAAACCGAAGTCATCAACGCATCTACCCGGCCGATCGCGGACTTGGTCGGGACATCGACCAGCTCGTCCAGGTGCCCTCGTAGAATGTGTCCCATCGTCGTCGCTTTGTCCGCAGCGACCCCCTTGAAATACGCAAGTCTCGATCGAATCAACTCGTAGACAAGCCATGACGGATAGCCGTTCGGAATTACCTTGAAAATGTGTTGATTCACGATGCCTTCGGGTCGGAACCATCTGTGCAGCGTGAGGGAACCAGACCAGGCGAACAGTATGTCGCCGGGTCTTGCGAGGAAGTCATCGCCCACAGTTGCATCACTGAACACAGTCGACCCGCCGATACCAGAGTTCAATTCTGCAATTCGAATGACAACGCGACCCGCGCCACTGGCACCCTTCGTGAAGGCCTTACCGTTCACAAAACGAGCAGTCGTCGAAAGAGGCGCTGACGCTGACTCATTCACAAGCGACTTGAACAGAGCTTGGGAAAAATCGTCCGCTTTTCCGACCAGCTTGATGTTGGCGGCGATCTTGTCGTCCAGCGCACCCAGCACCTCGGCAATCCTCTGCTGAGCGGGGAGCTCGGGGAAAGGTACGAAAAGCTTCCCTAGCTCGGTCAGGCGTATGCCTGCGGCCGCTACCTGCTCCACGATCGTTTCCATTTGTCGACGTCCGACCGGAGATGAGAAGTAGTAGAAATAGAAGCGGGCATCGGCGATTGAGGGGTCCAAGCGCGCACGAATAATCGAGCTCTCCCACGTAGTCGGTTCATTTATCTGCGCGACGATGCTGCACTTCCCTGCACCTTCGAGCGTGAGTGACCGCCTAGCAAACATAAGGTCGCGCGGCCTGAGCAAGATCCGCTCCTCATCGAACCCAGTGAGGTCAACGCGCGCCATGTCAACATCAGGAATCCTCGGATACTTAAAGAGCTCACCCATGTTGAGCATCTTTATTCCTGAGCCACGGCTCGCGGCCGAGACCGTCACACCGCTGCGCAGCGGATATGCCAAGAGCGCGTTCAGCATGACTTGATCTGTCACGAGAGACGCCCCAACTGCTCCCGAACGACCATCGCGAGCCGCTCCGACTCGTCGAACTGGGCGAAGAGCTCATGACTCAGACGCTGAACCTTCAGCTCGATCGGTTCGCCATCGCCCTCGACTTCGGCGGCGCCGACATAGCGACCAGGGCTGAGAGCATAGTCGGCGGCTTGGATCTCTGCCAATGAGGCGGAATAGGCAAAGCCCAGCTCATCTGCGTAAGTGAGTGCATCATCCGTCGCTGACGCCGTACCGCGCCACGCATGATAGGTGCCTGCGATCTTGGCGATGTCCTCGTCGGAGAGCGCGCGCTCGGCCCGGTCAACCATATGGCCGAGGTTGCGAGCATCGATGAAGAGCACCTGGCCGGTGCGGTCGATGCTGCCGTGTTCTCCGGCCGTCTTGTCCTTGGCGAAGAACCACGTGCAGACCGGTATACCGGTGCTGCGGAACAGCTGGGTGGGTAGAACGATCATGCAGGAGACGAGGTCAGCTTCGACGAGTTGGGCGCGGATCTCTCCCTCGCCGCTCGAATTCGACGACATCGAACCGTTAGCCATCACGACACCGGCACTGCCACCGGGGGCCAGCTTGGAGATGATGTGCTGGATCCAGGCGTAGTTTGCGTTGCCGGCCGGGGGCACGCCGTACTTCCAGCGGGGGTCGCTCTCGCTGCGCGCCCAGTCCTTGATGTTGAAGGGCGGGTTGGCGAGCACGTAGTCGGCCTGAAGCTCGGGGTGCTGGTCGCGAGCGAAGGTATCACCCCAGCGGCTGGCGAGGTTGCCGTTCAAGCCGTGGATCGCGAGGTTCATCTTGGCCATCCGCCAAGTGCGCTCGTTCATCTCCTGCCCGTAGACGGAGATGTTCGAGCCCTCCTTGTGGTGTGACTCGAGGAACTTCTCGGTCTGCACGAACATGCCGCCCGAGCCGCAGCACGGGTCGTAGACGCGACCGTGGGTGGGTTCGAGCACCTCGACGAGCACCCGCACCACCCCGGCGGGCGTGTAGAACTCGCCGCCGCGCTTTCCTTCGGCGGCCGCGAACTTCTCCAGGAAGTACTCGTAGACCTCACCCAAAATGTCGCGTGCTTTCGTGGCGCCGTGGCCGGTGAAGCGGGCCGAGTTCAGCAGATCGAGCAGCTCACCGAGGCGGCGCTGGTCGACGCCGTCGCGGTTGTAGATGCGCGGGAGGGAGCCGGCGAGGGCTGCGTTGTCGGCGGAGATCAGGTCCATCGCCTCGTCGATGAGCAAACCGATCGACTTCGGCGTCTCCCCCGCGATTGCGGGCAGACCCTTCGCGTTCTCGGCGAGGAAGGTCCAGCGGGCACGCGCGCCCACCCAGAACACGCCGCGGCCGGTGTACTCGTCGACGTCGTCGATGAGCTGGGCGATCTGGTCGTCGTTGAGGCCGTCCGTCTCCAGCTCAGTGCGGATCTGCTCACGGCGTTCGTCGAACGCGTCGGAGACGTACTTGAGGAAGACCAGGCCGAGGATGACGTCTTTGTACTGCGAGGCATCCATCGATCCGCGCAGCTTGTCGGCGGCCTTCCAGAGGGTGTCCTTCAGCTCTTTCATGGTCGACGGCAAGGCCGCGACTTTGATCTTGGGTGCCACTAGTTGGTTCCTTCCGATGGAGCGAATGCGTGTGAAATTTGTGGGCCCGTAGTAGAGGAGACCGTGAGGCTGCCGGCGGTGACGCCCGCCATCAGCAGGGAGGTCAGCTCGTCGAGGTGGGCGAGGCGCGCGTGCGCCAGTTCCTGCTCTAACCGTACCGAGGCCAGGGCGTCGGCGAGCGCACGGCTCTGCCGGTGGTGCACCTGGCGCAGCGGCCAGCGCTGCCAGCGCCGGTGCCCGGGTGGCAGCGCCGTGATGTCCGCGGCGAGCACCTCGCTGAGCAGCCCGTTCGGGTCGTCGGCACTGATCCGCAGGATGCGCGCCGGGAAGAGCACCACCGAGGTGCCCTCCCGGTCAACGATCGCGGCCGGGTGCGGCACGGTGGTGAAGACCACGTCTCCCGGTTCCGTCACCCGGCCCGAGGGATAGTCGGCGGCAAAACGCAGCCGGTCGATATGCCGCTGGCCGAGCGAGGTCACGCCGAGCACCTCGGCTGGCCCGATGAGACGGATGCCCGCAGCACTCCGCCGACTCCCGGCGGTGCCCTCGGCAGTGACCTCTGTCACGTCGCCGGCGTCGAGGCGGTTGCCTGGGATGTAGCGCAGGTGCCGGGCGGACACGAGCTGTTCCACCGTCTGGGTGACCGCCGGGGTGGTGGGCGTGTGCCCGCCCGAGGATTGGCCGGCGGGGCCAGGTGCGTTCGCAGAGAGGTGGGCGAGGTGGCTGAGGCCGGGTGCGGCATCCGTTTTGGTTGTTTGGAGCGGCGCTCGGGTCAGCAGGGCGAGCAGTTCGTCGACCCGCACGGCGAGCGCGGCGCCCTGCGTTGCGGGCACGGATGCGACCGGGCGCGCACCGGCCACCAGCGAGTCCCGGCGGGCGAGCAGGGTGCGCGTCAGCACGAAGCGCGCGAACCGGAACGCGTGGGCACGCACGGTGCCGCGGTCACCCAGAGCGGCGACAAGGTCGCTAATCAGGTCGTCGATCACCGCTGAGGTCAGGGGCGTTGCGGTGAGGTCGGCGATCATGGTCCAGCGGTCGGCGAGGGGCACGTGGGCGTGCGCGGCTCCGAGCACCCAGAGGGCCTGGGCCTGCTGGGGCTTGTGGGTGAGGAGTCCGGCCGGCAGGCGCACGATCGCGCGCACGCGGCCCGAGCGCAGCAGGGTGGAGCGCAGCTCCTCGCTCTCCCGGGAGAGGCCGGCATCGTTGAGCACCGCCGAGGGGGCGATGACCACGCCGAGCTGGTCGTTGGTCATCTGCAGCACGATCTGATCGATCGCGGAGAGCATCTCGGCGGGTGCCATCGCGGCCCGGCCCGGCGGAGGCAATTGGGCGATATGCACCGCGGAACCGGCGACCGCGAACGCCCCGGACGGCGCCACCTCCAGGCCCACGCGGGTGATGCCGTGCACGAGCAGGCGCCGACGGAGGAGCCGCGCCGCGTCGCCGTCGTCGTTCGGGGTGAGCACGGTGAGGTCACTGGGGTCGGCGTGGGCGTGGGCCAGGGTGAGGAGGATGTCGCCGGCGCTCCCGGTGGCGTCGACGAACGGAGCTCCTGGCATGGTGGCGGCGAGCGCCGACGCGGTAAACGCCAGGAGCTCGAGTGCGGGACCGCTGAGGGCCGTCTCGCTGAGGTCGCGCAGGTCGATCCGGAACCGGTCGGCCAGCAGACCCTCGAAGGCCGGGGCCTCGCCGTAGGCGGCCTCCACGAGTGCGTCGACGTAGCCGATGAGCGCGCCGCGTGCAGGGCCGAGTGCGTCGATTTCCCGGTAGAACAGGGCGTCGTCGGGATCGTGCTCGTCGGCGGCGTCGAGCAGGTCGGCGTCGCTGAGCGTGCCGAGCGGCGTGCCGAGCTGGCTGCGCAGGGCGAGCAGGGCGGTCACCGCGCCGAGGGAGGACTGCGCACTGCCGGCCGAATCGGCGGGGGCGGCGTGGGCTGCGGCATCCGTCAACGCTTCGGGGTTCTTGCCGCGGCGCGTGTCGGTGAGCCACTGGCCCACCTGGTGGGCTTCGAAGAGTTCCTGGCCGCGCCGGCGACTCACCGGGGCGGGGAACGGGGTGGCGGTCTGGGCGGAGCGGGTGCGCCAGACCGAGACGACCGGGCGTTGCACCCGGGCGAGGGCTGCGATGTCGGACATCGTCATCAGGAGCGCCGGCTCAGACGTGCTCATTCGCGCTCCCCCTCTGCCTGTTGTGTGTCTGCTCGTGTGTCTTCAGGTTAGGGCAGCGACGCCACTGCGCGTGACGTTTGCTGATAACCCCTGTTATCAGACACCTGCACGCGCAGTCTCACGGTCGCCCCTAGCGTGACGTTGTGCCTGATCCACCCGAAGTTTCAGGCATAGGCAGGCGGCGCACGGTCACGGGGGGAACGCCCGTGCACCGCCTGCTCCCACCACTTCAGCACTCGGCGCGGTTTGCCGGGATTGCCACGCTCGGCAGTCAGCGCTTCGCCAGACCATTCATAGGAGATCACGGTCATGACAACACAGGAGAACAGCACCGCGAGCATTGAGGCGCCGGCCGGTTCGACGACGGATGCTGCAGCACCCACGGTTGCAGCAGCACCCTCGACCCCGGCGCCACTTCCCGCATCGCCGCCGGCGTTCAGCTCCCGCGAAATCAGGATCGGCGCCGTCGGAGTGGGCCTCGGCCTGGTCGCGGGCGTCGTCGGGTCGCTGCTCGTGGCATCCGTTGCCGGCGGTCTCGGCTCGATCGCGATGGGCAACCCGATGGCGGATGCCGCCGCTACCTGTGAGGTCGAGACGAACCCCTGGATCACCGTGGGCGATGAGGGCCGCAGCATCTCGATGCAAAGCGAGGGCGAGGGCGAGGAAGCGGCCGGTGCGAACTTCGAGGACCTGGCCTGCGTGCTCCTCGAGCTGGACACCCCGGACAGCGTCATCAACCGGATCGACAGCACCCGGGCCCTCGACGGGCGGCAGACCGGCACCTGGGAGGACTATTCCGCCTCGTGGGGCTACCACCCCGACAACGGCCTCGACATCGTGATCGAGATGCCCGCCGACTAACCCACTCCCCCATTGCCACTCACACAGCATCAATCGAACAGGAGACACAGCATGTCCGAGATCAAACCCACCAATTCAGGTGCAGGCGGCGTTCCCGCCGCGCAGCAGGAACAACCCATCCCCCTCGCTCCCCCGGCACCGCGGCCGGGCTTCCCTGCCGACTCGGCCGGGGCATCCGGACCGGTGCTCGTCTCGGACAAGTCGTTCGTGGTGACGTGGCTGCTCGCCCTGCTGCTCGGAATGTTCGCCGCCGACCGCTTCTACCTGGGCAAGGTCGGCACCGGCCTGCTCAAACTGTTCACCTTCGGTGGTCTGGGCGTGTGGGTTCTGGTCGACCTGATCCTGGTTCTCACCGGAGCACAGCGGGACAAGCAGGGACGGATGCTGGCCGGCTACGACCAGAACAAGAAGATCGCCTGGATCGTCTCCGCCGCCCTGATCGCCCTCTCGATGCTCATCTCGGGCGTGAACGCGGCCACGGCCACCGATGCAACGCCCGCCGCCGTGGCGCCGGTCGCCGCGGAGGATTCAGCTGCGACGACGGAACCGAAGCCGGTCGAGACGACGGCGCCAGTTGAGGAGGCGGGTCCCGTTGAGGAGACGCAGACTCCCGAGCCTCCGGCCCCAGCCGTGCCTGCCGACTTCGCCTCCGCGCTGGTCAAGGCCGCGAGCTACTCGAAGACTATGCACATGAGCAAAGCCGGACTCTACGGTCAGCTCACATCGGAGTACGGCGAACAATTCTCGCCGGAGGCCGCCCAGTTCGGGGTGGACAACGTGCAGGCTGACTGGAACGCCAACGCTCTCGCCAAGGCGAAGACGTACCAGGAAACTATGGCCATGTCCCCGGAGTCGATTCGTGAGCAGCTCACCAGCGAGTATGGGGAGCAGTTCACCGCAGAGGAAGCGGACTTCGCCATCGTGCACCTGAACGACTAACCCGTTGCCACAGCGAGGACCCCGCCCAAGCGCGGGGTTCTCGCTGTTCCCGGGCATGGATAGCGTCGACCGCCCTGTACAGCTGCTCGGATTAGGTCATTGCGAGCGTGCGCGGAGAGCGAAGACCGTGGCTGTAATACTCACCGCCACAGACACCGCTGGTTTTTTCAAGATCGAGGAGAAGATGAGGAGGGTTGCCTTGATCGCCAGTAAACAGCGGGTGTGCCTTCGCGATCATCGAGCGCATCCGTGTTCATTTCGTGGGTCCTTCTTTGCCACCATCCCGAGTGATGAATTCCAGTTTGAGCGTTCGCACGTCGAGGATGGCCTGGCTGGTCGCGGATGCTGAGCCGCCCTGGTCCAGGATCACAACGCGTGTCTGGAATTCCCGGTCGGCGGGGCTGTAGGTGACCAGTTCGTCGATGTGCCGGTGGTAGTGGCCACCGAGGTAGAGCCGGGGACGTACTTGCTGGAACCCGCGATGGAACATGGCACGTCCTTCAGCGGAGTACTTGAGGCCGGCTGGCGGCCACCCGTGGTCTGTTGCCGCCAGCCACGCATCTAGGGACGGGAGGTCCAAAGGTGCATCGTGTCCGATGAGTACGTCGGCCTCTTCGTGCCCGAGCGTGGTGAGGTCTGCCTCGGTGATTGACTCTTCCGTCCAGACGGAACGCCCCGGAACACGATGGCCGATATCGACCGAATTGGCGCCGCCGAGGGCAGCAAGGGTGGCTCCGCTGGCGAGTACGGTCCTGTAACCACGCGGGATGTGGACGATGTTCGGTCGGATCCAGCGCAGCCCGTCATCGGCGACCGGGAACTTGTAGAGGAGGTCGAAGTCCTCGTGATTGCCGTCAACGAACGCGAGGGTCTGGGCCGTCATCTTGAGTCGTCGGCTCAGCTTGTCAATATCGATACCCCAGTTGCGCCCCGGCCACAGAAACCCGAAATCGCCCAGGACCACCAGATGTTCGATCCCTCGGGCTGACATCGTTCGTGCCACGGTCAGCACGTGTTGCATGTCGCCGTGGGTGTCGCCGAGGAATCCGATGCGACTGGCGGCCGACAGTGCGCCCGGCCCGGTCGCTGTGATCACTGCGCCCTCGCCGTCTTGTCCCGCGCTCGGCGGTCACCGAGCGCGAGACACCCACATCGGGACTCCGGTTCGTGAACGGCCATGTCACCAAATTACGGTGCGGTGTTCCCTTTGGGGTGCACGCCGGGCATCCGTTGTCGACGAGTCGGTCTTTCGGGTATCCCGTTCTCAGCGGGAGTGGCGGAGTCCAGATCCAGTGTTCTGCAGGGCCATGAGCACAGCGAGCTGTGCGGCCCGGCTCTCGGGCTGTGTTCCCATCTGCAACTGTCGGAGCTGCCGGCCCAACCATCTAGCCAGCGCGAACTCCACCTTGTCTGCACCGTTGAGGTAGGGCAGTTTCCCGGTCAGGTCGACGTGTTGGACGCAGGCGTCGAAGTTTTCCTGCCATGCCTGGTCGTGGGGATCCCACTCGAATGCCGGTGAGACGTCGAGCCGAAGGAGCTGGTATCGGCAGAGTTTGTCTTCGAAGCGGCGCTGGTACCGGGCCCACTCGCCCCGGCGCCGTTCTTCTGCGGGGAGGGTGGCAAGGTTTCGGGTGCGCTCGCGCGGGGTTCGCCCGTTCTCCCGCCAGTAGTCTTCGTAGCCATAGAGGGCAGAGACCCAGTTGGCTGGGCGTTTGACTGTGGTCGTCCGGGCAGCGTCGCGGTGTGCACTGTTCTTGTCGGCTTCCGCGTAGCGGGCCGAGCGTGGGTCCGGATCTGGTTCTTTCAGCCAGAGCACCTCGGCTTTGGCGAACAGGTTTTGGGGGTTCGTGCCGTTCATGGGTAGCCCGTCGTGGCCACCGGGGTGGCGGCCTCGACGAGGTCATGCGCGGGGCAGCCCAAAGGTGCGCGATCGTTCTCGGACTCATGGAACTCCGTCCATGAATCGGCGGATTGATCCGCGAATTCTTCCTACGGTTGTGGTGCGAGGCGTTCCAATATCGACGGATCCGACAATCTCAGAAATTATTCTGAAATTCTTTTTCTGCAATTGATCAGGTATTACCTTCAGGCAGGGGGTTGGACCATGCCGAATATGACCGAATTCTGCTCAGGGCCCGAAATCAGCCGCACACATATGTTTTATGACAAACAACCGATTCACCGACAACCTCAACTCCGACACCAACAGCCTCGCCAATCTGATGACAACCATGACTGCTGACTCCACCACACCGGACACCACCGACTACGGCCGCATGAGCGCATCGGAAGTCAACTCCGGTGGTCGCATAGACCATGTCTTCACTTCGCAGCAGGTCGCTCTGGCCCACTCCCGTGTTCTCCAGACCGGCATCCTTGACAAGCTGAATGCGTGGCGAAGCGAGGACGCTCAGGTCACCGGTGCCAGCGCACGGCCCGCCCTCATTTCTGACCACGCCATCCTGGTTGGGCTTCTCCTGATCGCCAGCGAACACGGTCCGCTCCAGATCAGTTCCCTCGCACTGGTCTTTCAACACCGGCTGCCCGCCGAGTCCCGCACGCTTCTGTGCCTCCCGGACGCCGCACCTGGTTTCGCAGGTCATGCTCGCGAGGTGAAGCGCTGGATGGGCCGCACTCACCGTGCCTTCCACCGCATGCTTAGCCTGATGGATCCCTTCCCGCAGGAACGGAACACTTCGTCCACCTACACGGAGGTCCAGGCCGTTCTGGATGCGCACGACGCCGACCGCGAGAAGAAGATGAAAGCCCGTCTGGACGAATTCACGGAGGGGTTCCTGCACATGACATTCATGCAGCAGCCGCGGCACCTCCGCCAGGCCACCAGCCGCATCGACCTCGCCATCGAGCAGACATTCATCGCGTCGCCCACCACCGGCGGGTTCTCAAAAAAGACCCTGGCCAAGAAGGTTGCGGACGAAATTGGCACCAATCCTCTGCTCCGTCAGCCAGCACCTGTCGACGTGTTCGCCGGATGGTGGTTGGGCAGGGCTCACAACGGCAGGAGCGACTTCCGCTGGGGCTGGGCTGCCAACATCGCCGTGCGCGTCGACTCGGAACACCCCGGGGAATCCCAATTCCCCAAGCTGGCGATCAGTGCAACCCTGAGCATGCCCAACATCGGGGTGGCCGAAGAAGCCGTTTCGCTGATGCGTTCGGCACTCAGCACAGGCCTCGCACCCGGCATCACGGATGCCGACAAGGCCTACTTCGCCAACTCTCCTGTCGAACGCCTCCACGAACCCACGTTCAACCTCGGGTTCACACCGTCGACCGATTACCGCGTCGAGCGACTCGGAGTGCAAGGCGGCCAGTTCGGATCAACCTTCATCGAAGGCAAGGCCTACTGCCCCAGCATGCCCACGACACTCCAAGACGCGTCCAGGGATCACGTCAACGGCACCATCGACCCAGATACATATCAACGTCGCATTCAGCAACGCGTTCACTTCGAGCTTCGTCCCAAGGGCAAGCCCGATGACCAGGGCCGGGTCCGGATGATGTGCCCCGCCGTCGGTGCCAGCCCGGCCGTCACTTGCCCACTGCGCGACATTCCAGGAGGCAACGTCCGCTCGAACCGCCCTCGCGTCGACGAGGACGACCTTCCGAACTTTCCCGACAAGATCTGCACCCAGAAGTCCGTGACCTTTGACAAATACGACGGTCTGCGTGAGCGTCAGGCCTTCACGTATGGGAGCCCGGAGTGGCAGGAATTTCATACTCACTCACGGAACTCCGTTGAAAGCCTGAACGCCGGTGTCAAAAACCCTGTTTTCGAGAGTCTTGACGACGCCTCTCGCCGGACTGTGCGCGGGTTCGCTGCTGCCCAAGTCTTCGTGACGATCTTGCTCACCAACTACAACCTGCGCACAATCGCCGCGTACCTACGCGTTGAAATCCAGGATCAGGCCTCGAACACAGTGGCGGTAGAAACAACCACGAACGCGCGTCGCGGAAACCGTCAGCGGGCAGCCCGGTGCACCCGTGAGGAAGGTGCTGCGCCTACGACGTAGCCGAATCCAAGAAGTCGCTCCTGAGGATGCTCAGGAGCGACTTCTTGTATGGGGTCGCCGAAAGCCCGTGGTTTGCACGGGCAGCCTCAACACCGTCACCACCGGGCCTCGAACTGATTCTTGGCCGCACGCAACACTGCATCCGGTTGCTCGAGATGATCGACGGGACGGTCCTCCGCATCAAATGCCGTCGTCGGAGAGCACAGCCATAGCAACAAATTCTCTTCGGACCAACCATTTGCCGCCGCCAGTTCGATGAGCCGCGCCATCATCGGGATGATCGTTCCGTGGGTCCGATCGAGTTGGAAACCCGGATACACGACGGCGTTCCGACGGACGACGCCGGCGATCTGATGCGCAGCGCGTCGTCTGGCCGCCAGCGTCCGGTTTGACGGGCTGGCTCCCAAACGTTCGGCGACTTGCCCGCTGGTCAGCAACCCAAACTCTGCGGCGATACTGCGCCACATGTTCTCTGTCGCCTGCAGGCTGCGCGCGAGCTGCGGCGAAACCACATCCGGGCTCGCCGCCATGGCTCGCCTGAGCCGCCACACACCGGGCTCGGAAACCCCCGAGGTGTCCGGTTCCCCGGGACGCTCTGCTCCGGCCATGGTCCACCTCCACGTGGCTATTTGCCTCGCAGCCTATTGCTGAAGCCGCTGAAGACTCCCGTGTGTCCTACCTTTCACCACGGGGCTGGTCGGGTTTGTCGCTGAGTCGGCTGATTGAAATCGGCAGCTTTCGTAGCGTTGACCTTCAGCAGACCGAAGTGGTCCGACAGGTGGACACCCGGTCCGAGAGAAACGGGGTGCGGCATGGTTGACATGGCTGAAGGCGCTGCAGGCGACTCCGGGGCGAGTGGACCGGATTTCCTGTGGGGTATCGAAGGCGGATGCTGGCTCATCACGACTGAGGACTCGACCTATCGGATCGACCTGGACGCCATGACCATCGACAGGTTTCGGTTTCCCGATCCCTCGTCCGCCCCCACGGATAATGGGCCCACTCGCCCGCTGAGGGAGATCGTGGAGTGCAGGGTTGGAAAGCTCGGCTACTGGCTCCTAAACCCCGAAGGCCCCGACATTGAGACCGTTGAGTACTACTGGCAACGTTCCAGCACCGTCGTGCGCATTGAACCTGTGCCCGCTCAGCCGGCAGATCGCCCCGAGTGATGGCCAGCGAACGGACGGAGGAGCTGACCGGTGCCGAGGGCGGCCGCTGGATTGTGACGACGCTGAGTTCCACGTATCGATTCGATCTGGACGCGATGACGGTCACCCGAATCCCCGGCGAAGGTGCCAGTCGAACCGTGAACGATCGGACGCGGCCGCTCCGTGAGATCGTGCGCTGCGGGGTCGGCGCACGGGGCTACTGGTTGATGAATCCCGAGGATGACGAGTCGGCCTTCGTCGAGAACTACTGGCAGCTGTCCACCACGATCCAGAGCATCGCCCCCGCACCCGCACCCGCGGAGTGATCGGCGAAATGGGCTAGTCGGGCCCGGAAGGAGCACAGCGTGGATACTTTGACGGATGACGCAACCGGCTGTTACGTCGTAACGACGGCCTCCGCCACTCGCTACTGGCTCGACCTCGACCGACGGCTACTTCGACGTGTGACCAGTCCCGGGGTTCAATCGCCCCTTCGCCTGCGCCAGGACGGCGACGACATCGATTTACTCGAGGTTGTCCAGTGTCACATCGGTCGGCCCATGGTGTTGCTGATCAACTTGAATGTGCCGGGCGTGTGGTTGACGACCCGCGAATCCACCCCCGTTGTCCGCATTGATTCCGTGCCGAAGACGTTGATCCGGCGATGACCGACTACCAGAAGCCGCCCTACGACTACCGGCCCATCAATGCGCTGCCCTACTGGGACGTCATTGGCGAGTTCATCACCTCCGCCGTGACCGACACCGCAGCAGCAACGGGTCGCGAGGAGCGCTCGCTCTACCCCGCTGCCGTCGCGTTCGTCTTGTGGTGTTGGCAGAGCCGCGGCACGCCACTTGAACGGAAACGCATTTTCCGCCGGGCCACCGTCGAAGAATTCATCCATCTGGCAATGACGAGATACACCAAAGGCAGCAGAGCCACTCACCGGGCAACGCTCTGGCTGATGATCGAAAACCTGAACCCCGCCGATCTCAACCGCAGTCACCGGCCGATCTCCCGGTCGGCACCCACGAAACCCTATTCGGCCCCAGAGGTCGCGGCGCTCTACAGCTGGGCCACATCGCAGGGAACCGAACATCGGCGCCGAGACGCGATCGCCCTCCTCGCCCTCGGCCTCGGGGCCGGCCTGGCCTCGCGGGAGCTCCTCGGTGTTCGCGTCCGGGACCTCGACACCAGGACCGGCCGCATCCAGGTGATCGTGTGGGAGGGGCGGCCCCGGGTCGTCCCACTCCGTCCCGACTGGGAACGCCCCCTCCGGCGAATCCTCGATGACCTCCAACCCGAGGATTGGCTCTTCCGCCCTGGTCGACTCAGCGCGACCTCCGGGCAGGTCACGGACTTTCTGCTGCGCGCCCGCACAGACTTGGACGTGCGCCCCAGTCGCATGCGCGCCACCTGGCTGCTCGACCATCTTCATAGCGGCACGCCACCCCAGGAACTGCTGCGGATCTCAGGGCTGAA
The DNA here is from genome assembly GCF_002929635.1 of Cryobacterium sp. M25. NCBI lineage: Bacteria > Bacillati > Actinomycetota > Actinomycetes > Micrococcales > Microbacteriaceae > Cryobacterium > Cryobacterium sp. M25. The sequence continues at coordinate 93,496 of NZ_PJJU01000050.1, forward strand.
AAACCTGGCAGCCCTCGACAAACTAGCCATATTTACCCCCAGAACGGGGGTAATCCCACCCTTTCGCAAATCACTCACTAAAAAGCTCTGATCAGGGCTTTGGTTGCGCTGCGGTGATCGAGAATGGTGCGATTCAGAGAAATCCGCTGCTGGCCCCGAAAATCCGCCGCACACACACTCTGGGTGACTACAAAAAACCGACTCAACGACAAATTCCTCACCGACTCCCAGGCCTACGCCCACCTCCGCGCCCTGGACCCAGAACTTCCCGACCACGTGTGGCACGTCATCATCCGCTACCGGCCGCAGCTCTCGCATGTGCAGTGGGATGCGGTGCGTGAGTTCACGATCGTGAACGCCATCCGGATGCAACCCCGCACCTTCGAGACCGTGCGGCGGCTGATGACGATGTCGGCCCGGTTCAACGCCTGGGTGTGGACCTCAACGGGCACTACGCTCACCGTCGAGCGCGTGTACACGCAGAACCTCATCTACCGGTATCTGCAGGAACGTCTTCCCAAGCATTCCAAAGCCCACCGGTGGGGTCTCGTGCGCCAGCTCGGAACCATTGCCGAAACCCTGGCCGACACCGGCGTCACACGTCTCCCTTCACTGCATCGCAATCCCAGCCGCCGCCCGTTCACCAGCGCCGAGGTCGCGTCCATGCACAGCTGGGCGGCGAGCCTCACCACAACGTTGAAACGACAAAACGCCCAGGCTCTCCTCGGCCTCGCCGGCGGTGCGGGGCTGCGCCCGGACGAGATCATCGACATGCGGATCGGTGACGTCGACGTTGTTGACGGTCGAGTCTTCGTGAACATCCCCGGCGGCCACGCGCGCAGGGTTCCGGTTCGGAACCCCTGGAGCCGCACGCTGATGCGTAGCCTCGCCGGACGCACGGAGGCTGACGAATACATTTTCCGCGCCTACCGTTTCGAGGAGTACCGGCCCCGCGCTATTCAAACCTTCCTGACCGAACATCCCTGCAAGGTTCGGGCCACGGTGTCGCGGCTTCGTTCAACCTGGGTTGTCGCCCAGATCGACAACGGGCTCCCTCTGCCGATACTCATGGCCATTGCCGGTTTCAGCACGAGCACCAGCCTCCACGACCACCTCGAGCACGCTCGCCCCCTGGACGTCGCTGACTACGTCGGCGTCATCATCGGCGAAGAGGTCGCCCGATGAGCGCCGGCGACATCGACTACGGATTCAACGGATACGACCCTGATCTTGGCGGGATGACGCAGGCCGAGGTCATGGGCCGCGGTCGGATCCACCAGCTCATTGACGACGACACCGTGAAACTCGCGGAGAGCCGGGTTCGGAAGACCGGTATCCTCAAGCGACTGCAGGAGTGGAGCGACGAAGACGCGACCCCTTTCAGCATCGGCGGTCGTCCGTCCCTCATCTCGGAACGGGCGCTTCTCACCGGGATAATGCTGCTGGCCAAAGATAACTCCGCCGTTTTTCTGACTTCGCTGCGGGACCTGTTCATGTACCGGCTCAGCGACGCGTCAGGTGAACTCCTCGGACTCGAGCGCCCCATGACCGGATTCGTCGGTCACGTCGCGGAAAAGAATCGCTGGTACGCCAACACGTGCAGGGCCTTCCACCGCATTAACGACCTGATGGACCCGTTCCCGCAGGAACGTCGCAAGTCGAAGACCTACACCGAAATCCAGGAGATCATCGCAGCACACGATGCTGAACTAGCCGAAAAACGGAAAGCCCGACTCGACGAATTCACTAGATTGTTCCTCAAAATGACCTTCGATGAACAGCCACGAAGCATTCGACGTGCCTCAAAGAAGGTCGACATCTCATTGGACCAGACCTACATCGAAACCCCAACGACAAAGGGATACTCGCGCAATACTCTGGCCAAACGCGTGGCAGACGAGGCGACAGTCGTCGACAAGCGATCGCTGAAACCTGGTCCTGTCGATGCTTTCGCAGGCTGGCATGTCCGCACCGGACCACGAACTGACACCCCCAAAGGCCAAACGGACCCGACCGCCCCCACGAAGGGCAAAGCTGAATCAAACTACAGATGGGGCTGGGAAGCCAACATCGCTGTCCGAGTAGATGCGGAAGCCCCCGGCAAGCATCGGTTCCCCGGGCTCGCCGTTGCGGCGACTCTCAGCCTGCCGAACATCAATGTCGCTGAAGAAGCGGTCTCCCTGATGCGTGGCACCACAGCATCCACCGGGCTGGAACCTGGAGTCTGCGACGCCGACAAGGACTATTTTGCGAACGCGCTTCAAGCTCGCCTCCATGACCCCGCGTTCGCCGAAGGCTACACACCTTCGACGGACTACCGCATCGACCGCCTTGGGATCCAGGGAGGAGACCACGGCGCTGACTACATTGAAGGCGGGACATACTGCCCTGGAACCCCCAAGCCCCTTCAGGAGGCGACGATAGACCTCAAAAGCGGAATCATCGATACAGAAACCTATCGGGCCAGGATCAAGAGCCGGACCGCGTTCCAACTCCACGTCAAAGAGAAGCCCGACGCTAAGGGCCGTGTCGTCCTGCGCTGCCCTGCCTTGGGCCCCAGCCCGTCCGTGACCTGTCCCCTGCGGGAACTCCTCAAGACCGTCACTGACAAGGAGCGCCCCGGTGTCGACCCGGACGACGTTCCTGACTTCGCCGACAAGATCTGCCAACAACATTCCGTCTCCTTCGACACCGCGAAGAACCGCCGAAACAATCAGGCATTTGAATATGGAACCGGGGAGTGGTCGGAGTTCCACACCCATGCCCGCAACTCCATTGAATCCCTCAACGCCCAAGTCAAAGCCGGCGGAACCGAAGACATCGAATCCGCGGGACGACGCCGGGTGCGCGGACTCGGAGCTGCCCAGATCATCGTGACGATGCTGCTGACAAACTTCAACCTCCGCAAGATCGCAGCGTTCATCAGCGACAAGATCAAAGCCGACGCGAAGAGCGAGTCCCGTGGCGAACCCGTGGTCGCTCTGGTGCGACGCCGAGATCGCGAATGGCACAACCCCTACACGGACACCTACCCGCCCGGAGTTCTCCGCCCAGACAAAACGAAACCACCAGGCTCAGTCGACGGGACCGGCGGGCCACCCCTGAGGAGATAGCCACCAAGGCGGCCACCGATACTGCCCGAGAGGGCAAACACCCAGCATTCGAGACAATCCGACGCGCGTAAAAACGCCCGAAGACACGCTGAACAACCGAGATCCCGCACACAACTCAAGAATCGCGACCAGAAACGGACGCGAGAAGCCCTTAAACCAGAAATCGCTCCTGAGAAGCCTCAGGAGCGATTTCTTTTTGTTTCGACCGGACCGTTTCGTGAAGAGTTTCGCGAACGGCCCTTTGGTCGGGCTGACAGGATTTGAACCTGCGACCCCTTGACCCCCAGTCAAGTGCGCTACCAAGCTGCGCCACAGCCCGCCGCTCTTGCGACGATTCCAACGAACAGAATCAGCGGGAGACAACTTGAATATCTTACCGCGTCTGGGAACCACCCGCGCACCGTCTGGGGCCGCGGTGGGAAAGTCGCGGCGCTGACCGAGCACGGGCGACCGACGCAGTGGCACAGCGACGGCGCGGGGGGAGTGTGAGTGAATGCCAACAGACTAGTGAGATCAGGGTCGAAGCCGCCGCATCCGTGCTGCGGGAAGACGTGAGCCAGGTGTTCGCCGCCCGCGGCGACTAGGCACGATGCTGGTGCCAGTACTTCAAGCTACCGAACCGGGAGTTCCAGAAGGCCACAGCGCAAGCATGCGCCGGGATGCTGCGGGAGCAGGTGCAGGCCAGCGCGCCCGGGCCGGGCGTCATCGCGTTTCTCGACGGAGAGCCGGTCGGTTGGTGCGCGGTCGAGCCGAAGCCGGCGTATTCGCGGCTGCAACGGGCGAAGGTGGTCACCGTGGGCAGCCGGCAGAAGCCTGACGACGCATCCGTGTGGCCGGTCACGTGCATCGTGGTGCGGGTCGGAATCGGCAGCGCGGAGTTGCGGCGGCGCTGCTGTGCGCAACTGTCGCCCAAGCCCGCGGCGCGGGTGCGGAAAGGCCGGGTCGTAATGGATCTGGTGGTTCAGACGACCGAAAAGGCCCCGACCAGGAGATGGAATATCTCCCGATCGGGGCCTTGTGACGCGCGAAGCGGCTAGCGCTTGCGCTTCTCGCGCACGCGCATGCTGATGTTGATCGGGCTTCCCTCGAAGCCGTAGACCTCGCGCAGGCGACGCTGGATGTAGCGACGGTAGCCCGGGTCGAGGAACCCGGTGGTGAAGATGACGAAGGTCGGCGGGCGGCTCGACGCCTGGGTGCCGAACAGGATGCGGGGCTGCTTGCCGCTGCGCACGGGGTGCGGGTGCGACGCGGCCAGCTCGGCGAGGAACGCGTTGAACTTGCCGGTGGCGATGCGGGTGTCCCAGGCTTCGAGAGCGGTCTCGAGGGCCGGAACGAGCTTCTCCATGTGGCGGCCGGTCTTGGCCGAGATGTTCACCCGCGGCGCCCAGGAAACGTGCGCCAGGTCCTGCTCGATCTCACGTTCCAGGTAGCGGCGACGGTCGTCATCGATCTGGTCCCACTTGTTGAAGGCCAGCACGAGGGCGCGACCGGATTCGAGCACCAGGTCGATCACGCGCACGTCCTGCTCGCTGATCACCTCGGTCACGTCGATCAGGACCACGGCCACCTCGGCCTTTTCGAGGGCGGCGCTGGTGCGCAGTGAGGCGTAGAAGTCGGCGCCCTGCGAGAGGTGCACGCGACGACGGATGCCGGCCGTGTCGACAAAGCGCCACACCCTGCCGCCGAGCTCAACCTGCTCGTCGACGGGGTCGCGCGTGGTTCCGGCGAGCTCGTTGACAACAACGCGCTCCTCGCCGACGACCTTGTTCAGAAGACTCGACTTGCCCACGTTCGGTCGGCCGAGGATCGCGACGCGGCGCGGTCCGCCGACTTCCTGCTTGGCGACGGCGGAGATCTCGGGGAGTTCCTCGAGGATCGCGTCGAGCAGGTCGGCAACGCCGCGGCCGTGCAGAGCCGAGACGGGCCAGGGCTGGCCGAGGCCGAGCGCCCAGAGGCTCGCGGCCTCAGGCTCCTGGCGGATGTCGTCGACCTTGTTGGCGACGAGGAAGACGGGCTTGCCGGCCTTGCGCAGCAGGCGCACGACGGCCTCGTCGGTGGAGGTCGGTCCCACGTTGGCGTCGACGACGAACATGACGACGTCGCAGAGTTCAATGGCGAGTTCGGCCTGCGCGGCGACGGATGCGTCGATGCCCTTGGCGTCGGGCTCCCAGCCGCCGGTGTCGACGAGGCTGAAGCGGCGTTCGTGCCATTCACCCTTGTAGGTGACGCGGTCGCGGGTCACCCCGGGGGTGTCCTCCACGACGGCCTCACGGCGGCCGAGGATGCGGTTCACGAGCGCGGACTTGCCCACGTTCGGGCGGCCGACGATGGCGATGACCGGCAGGGCCGGCAGGTATTGGATGGCGTCGGGGTCTTCCGTCACCGTGTCAAGAACGTCGAAGTCCTCGTCATCGAGATCGTACTCGTTCAATCCGGTGCGGAGGGCGGCGGCGCGCTGCGTCACCAGGTCGTCGTCGAGATCGTCCAGGCGCGTCACCAGTTCGGTGTCGGGGTCGGGGATCGTGTCGTCGAAGTCGTTGTTGTTGGTCATGCGATGGCCTCGCGGTAGGTATTGATGACGTCGAGGACCGCGTCAATGGTCTGTTCGAAGTCGAGATGGGTGGAGTCGACGGTGGTCACACCGTCTGCGGCGCTCATGAATTCGACAACCTGTGAGTCAGCGCGATCCCTCGATCGCAGCTGCTCCGCCACGGTTTCAGTCGATTGGGTCGATATTTCCGCAGAGCGCCTAGTCATTCTAGCCTCCTCGGAAGCCGTGAGCAGTATGCGGATCTCGGCGGTGGGGGCGACCACGGTGGTGATGTCCCGGCCCTCGATCACGATTCCGGTGCGCTTGGAGCTTGCCGCGATGGCGCGAAACAGCTCCGTCAGGTGCGTGCGCACCTCCGGGATGCGGGCCACGGAGCTGACGATGGCGGAGACGGCGGGGTCGCGGATCGCGTCGGTGACATCCGCCCGGCCGACCCGAACGACGTGCTCGTCGGGGGCGATGCCGATGGAGTAGTCGAAGTCGCCCAGGGCGGCCACGACGGCGTCGGTGTTCTCCGGGTCGATGCCCCGGTCGCTGACGAACCAGGCGAAGGCCCGGTACGCGGCGCCCGTGTCGAGGTAGTCGAAGCCGATGCGCCTGGCGGCGGCGCGGCTGACGCTGGACTTGCCGCTGCCGGCCGGCCCGTCGATGGCGACGATGTGGGGGCTTGAGTGACGACCCATGATTAACCAGCAATCCGCCAGCCGCGGGCGGCCAGCTCTTCGGTGAGGCGACCAACGGCCTCAGGGAGTACAGAAATTTCGGCCAGGCCCAGTTGGGCGCCCGGTGAGTGCTCGAGGCGGAGGTCTTCGAGGTTGACCCCGACCTCGCCGACCTCGTTGAGGAGTCGGGCAAGCTGCCCGGGGGTGTCGTCGACCATCACGCTGAGCGACACGAAGCGGCGGTCCTGGCCGTGCTTGCCGGGCAGGCGGGCCACCCCGGCGTTGCCGCCGGCGAGTTCCTCGGCCACCTTGCGGCGCGCGCCCGGTGCGGCGGGGGCTTCCAAGGCGTCGATGAAGCGGTCGAGGTCGTTGCGGTAGGCCAGGAGGATGTCCCGCACGGGTTCGGCGTTCGCGCCGAGGATCTGCACCCACAGCTCGGGGTCGCTGGCCGCGACGCGGGTCACGTCGCGCAGACCCTGGCCGGCGAGGTTCAGGGCCGAGCCGGTGGCATCCGTCAACCGGCGCGCCATGATCGTGGAGACGACCTGCGGCACATGGGAAATGAGCGCCACCGCACTGTCGTGCTCCTCGGGGCTCATCTCGACCAGGATTGCGCCGAGGTCGAGGATCAGGTCGTCGATCGCGGTGGCCTGCTGGTAGCTGATCGCGTCGTGCGCGGCCACCACCCAGGGGCGGCCGACGAAGAGGTCGGCGCGGCCGGCGAGGGGTCCCCCGCGTTCGCGGCCGGCCATCGGGTGACCGCCGATGTAGCGGGACACGTCGGCCCCCAGCGCGCGCAGCTCCTGCAGCGGGGCGAGCTTGACGCTCGCAACATCCGTCACGATCGCCTGCGGGTGGGCGGCCAGCTCACGCGCGACGATCTCGGCCGTCACGTCGGGCGGCACGCACACCACGATCAGCTGCGGCAGGTCGCCGGCAGTGGCGGCGCGGCCGGCGCCGTAGTCGACGGCGATGCTGAGGTTGGTCGGCGACGCGTCGGCGAGGATGACATCGATGCCGCGCGCGCGGAGGCCCAGGCCGATGCTGGTGCCGAGCAGGCCGGCGCCCACGACGCGCACGGGCCCGATCAGGCGAGATTCAACCACTGGAACTCCTGACCTGGGCCTAGATCTTGGTTTCGGCCCGCGACACGGTGAGCAGCTGCCCGAGTTCAACCTTGGTCAGGTCGCGCACGGCGCCCACACGCAGCGTGCCGAGGTGCAGCGGGCCGAACTGGCGGCGCACGAGGTCGACGACGGGGTGGCCGACGGACTCCATCATGCGGCGCACGATGCGGTTGCGACCGGAGTGCAGGGTGAGCTCGACCAGACTGAAGCCGTCGCCGGGAGGGCTGGTCAGGATGCGCGCCTTGTCGGCGGAGATGGGCCCGTCGTCGAGTTCGATGCCGCTCTGCAGCAGCTGGATGGTCTGCGCCGACACGCGGCCCTCGACCTTGGCGATGTAGGTCTTCAAGACCCCGAACGACGGATGCGCGAGCACGTGCGCGAGATCGCCGTCGTTGGTCAGGATCAGCAGGCCGCTCGTCATCGCGTCGAGGCGGCCCACGTTGAACAGGCGCTCCTCGAACTGGTCGGTGAACTCGCGCAGGTCGGGGCGTCCACTCTCGTCCTGCATCGACGAGACGACGCCGACGGGCTTGTTCAGCATCACGTAGCGGCGGCTGGTGTCCAGCTGCACGGCGACGTTGTCGACCATGATCAGGTCCGAGTCGGGGTGGATCCGGCGGCCCAGTTCGGTGACGACCTTGCCGTTCACGCGCACGCGGCCGGCGGCGATCATCTCCTCGGAGACCCGTCGGGACGCGACGCCCGCGGAGGCCATAACCTTCTGCAGGCGCACGCCGTCGGCGGCGGCCTCGAGATTGGTGGGTGTCCCCTGAATCCCCTGGTTGTCGGTTGTCATGGCAATTCCTCAAATCCGTTCGCGCCGTCATTGAGCAGCGGCGATAGGTAGGGCAACTCGTCGAGCGAGTTGATTCCGAGCTGGGCTAGCAGAAGGTCTGTGGTGCCGTAATTGATCGCACCGGTCTCACTGTCGGTGAACGCTTCGGTGATCAGACCGCGGCCGAGCAGTGTGCGCACGACCGAATCCACATTAACGGCACGAATCGAGGCTACAGCCCCGCGGCTGATCGGTTGCTTGTAGGCGATCACGGCGAGAGTCTCCAGGGCCGCCTGCGAAAGCCGGCTCGGGTTCTGGGTGACCACGAAGTCGGCCACGGTCACATCGTGCTCGGGCCGCACGTAGATGCGCCAGCCGCCGGCCACCTCGCGCAGCTCGAAGCCGCGGCGCACGGTGCCGGCGAGGCCGTCGAAGTCGGCCACGAGCCGGGCGACGGATGCGCGCACCTCGCCCAGCGTGGCGTCGACGGCCGCGGCGAGCTGCAGCAGCCCCTGCGGTTCGTCGGCGACCATCAGGATGGCCTCGAGGGTGCGCTCGAGCGGGGGGCGCGGGGCATCCGTGCCCTCTGTGTTTTCTGTGTTCTCTGCGTTCTCTGCTGCGGGGGCGGTGTCACTGCTCATAGTCGTGTCAATGCTCATAGTCGTGTCACTGCTCATAGTCGGCTCCGAGGTTGGCGAGGGTGTCATCGGTCCAGGTCTCGGCACTCCAGTGCAGGCTGAGGTCGCCGAGCGGCACGAGCTGGTCGAAAGAGATGGCGTCGAGGCGGTACAGCTCGAGCACGGCCAGGAAACGGGCGATCACGACGCCCTTCACCTCGGCGCCCACGATCAGCTCGCGGAACGTGAGCGTGTCGGCGGCGCGCAGCATCCGTACCACGTAGGCCGCCTGTTCACGGATGCTGACCAGCGGCGCGTGCAGGTGGTCGAGCCCCACGCCGGGCAGAACCCGCGGGGTGAGTGCGAGGGCGGCCAGGGCGGCGAAGTCGCCGAGGGAGAGAGTCCAGACCAGCTCGGGAGTCTGGCGGCGGAATTTCTCCTCCAGCCGCACCGCCCGCACGTGCCGGGTGGACTCGGCGTCGAGCCGGCCCTGGAACCAGGCGCTCGCGCTCTTGAAGGCCCGGTACTGCAGTAGCCGGGCGAACAGCAGGTCGCGGGCCTCGAGCAGAGCCACGTCTTCGGCGTCGACAAGCTCACCCTGCGGCAGCAGCCCGACGACCTTGAGGTCGAGCAGGGTGGCAGCGACCACCAGGAATTCGGTGGCCTGGTCGAGCTCTTCGTCCTGGTCGAGGCCGCGCAGGTAGGCGATGAACTCGTCGGTGACCCGGCTCAGGGAGATCTCGGTGATGTCGAGTTCGTGCTTGCCGATCAGGGACAGGAGCAGGTCGAACGGACCCTCGAAGTTGCCGAGGGCGACCGAAAACGACTTCGGTGCGTCCGCGTCAGGCGACGGCGCCACGCTGGATCAGTTCCCGCGCCGCCTGCTTGTAGGCCTTGGCGGCCGCGTGCTCGGGTGCGAATTCGGTGATCGGGACGCCGGCGACGCTCGCGTCGGGGAACTTGACCGTGCGGCCGATGACCGTCTCGAGCACACTGTCGCCGAACGCGTCGAGGACCCTCTCGAGCACCTCGCGGGAGTGCAGGGTGCGGGAGTCGAACATGGTGGCCAGGATGCCGTCGAGTTCGATGGCCGGGTTGAGCCGGTCACGCACCTTGTCGATGGTCTCGATCAGGAGCGCCACACCGCGGAGGGCGAAAAACTCGCACTCGAGCGGAATGAGCACGCCGTGGCTGGCCGTGAGCGCGTTGACCGTGAGGATGCCCAGCGACGGCTGGCAGTCGATCAGGATGACGTCGTAGTCGCCGGAGATCTTGCGCAGCACGCGGGCCAGGATCTGCTCGCGGGCGACCTCGTTGACGAGGTGCACCTCCGCGGCGGACAGGTCGATGTTGGCCGGGATGATGTCGAGGTTGTGCACCGACGTCTTCTGGATGGCGTCGTGCGGGCTGACCGAGCCGCTCAGCAGCAGGTCGTAGATGGTGGTGACGTCGTGGGTGGGCACACCGAGACCGGCGGAGAGGGCGCCTTGCGGGTCGAAGTCGATGGCCAGCACGCGGCGGCCGTAGCCGGCGAGGGCGGCACCCAGGTTGATGGTGGTCGTCGTCTTGCCGACGCCGCCCTTCTGGTTGCACAGCGAAATGATGCGCGCCGGGCCGTGACTGGGCAGAACCGCGGGTTCGTCGAAGTCGCGCTTGGGTCGACCGGTCGCACCGACCGGTACCTCGTCTAAACCGGAAAGTCGTGTCCGGTCATCCTGCTTGCGCGCCACTGAGATGCCCTCGATCCGTCTTACACCTGTCACTGTCCCCACTGTAGCGATCGGATCGGGCATGTTGCGGCACGGATCGCCGAAAACCGCAGGTCTGCCGCGTGAATCCGGCGTGTCTCGGCCTGTCATCTGTCCGTGATCGGTCCGTGATCGGTCTCTGATCTGTGGAACCGGGTGAGTCACAGGCTCTTGCGTTAAGGTTTTCAGGTGCCTCAGCCATTTACGCCCCTCCGAATCGCGCTCGTTTGCCTGCACACGTCCCCGGGAGCTGAGCCGGGCTCGGGCGACGCCGGGGGCATGAACGTGGTCGTACGGCACCAGGCGGAGGCTCTCGCCTCCGCCGGCCACCACGTCGATATCCTCACCCGTCGCTCCTCCCCCGTGTCGGAGACGATGCAGTTGAGCCCCGGGGTGACGCTCCGCTTTCTCGAGGCCGGACCGGCCCGTCCCGTGCCGAAGGGCGACCACGAGGAGTTCATCGAGGCGTTCCGCGTGCAGATGGATGCGCTGGGACCCTACGACGTCATCCACTCGCACCATTGGTTCTCGGGTATGGCGGCGCTCCCGCTCGCGCGCCGCCGGGGCATCCCGCACGTGCAGAGCTTCCACAGCATCGCGGCCGACGCGTCGACGCCGTTGTCGGCCGGCGAACGCCCCGAGTCCCCCGGGCGCATGGCCGGCGAGGCCTGGCTGGCGCAGGAGTCGGATGCCCTGGTCGCAATCAGCGAGTCCGAGGCCGACACCATCGTGCAGCGGCTCGGCGGTGCGCCCGAGCGCATCTCGATCGTGCTGCCGGGGGTGGACGGGATTCTGTTCCGGCCCACGGACATCCGGAGTGTCGGTGCCGCCGCGGCTGGGGCTGCCGAGCTTTCTGGACCGATCGACATCCGCGGGTACGCGGTCGTCGCGGGGCGCCTGCAGCCGTTGAAGGGCCTCGACCTCGCGATCGAGGCGATCGCGGCCGTGCCGGAGCCGATCCGGCCCGAACTCGTGATCGCCGGAGACGCGTCAGCCGACTACGACGGCTATATCGACGAACTTCGGTCCCTCGCAGCCCGGCACGGAATCGAGCGCAACGTGCGTTTCGTGGGTCCGCAGTCCCGCGTGGACCTAGCCCTGCTGCTGAGCGGCGCCCGGGTCGTGCTCGTACCCTCGCACTCTGAAACGTATGGGCTCGTGGCGCTGGAAGCGGCCGCGAGCGGTGTTCCCGTCGTCGCCGCGGCGGCCGGCGGACTGCGCGAGGCGGTGCTCGACGGCGACACCGGCGTGGTGCTGGACTCGCGCGATCCGAAGGTCTGGGCCGGCGCGCTCACGCAGATTCTCTCGAACCCCGCGTTCGCCCGGCGTCTGTCGCTCGCCGCGCGCGAGCGGGCCGAGCACCTGGACTGGCCGCGGTCGGCAGAAGGCCTCGTGACCGTGTACCGGTCGCTGGTGCGCCCCGGTGCCGGCGACCGCCGCCCCTCACTGCTCAGCGCGTGAGTCTGCTGGACGGTGTTCCCACTGTTCTGTTCGTGCACGCTCATCCCGATGACGAAACCATTGCGACGGGTGCGCTGATTGCGGAAATGGCGGCCCGGGGCATCCGGGTGTCGTTGCTGACCGCCACGCGCGGCGAGCAAGGCGAGGTCGTGCGTGGGCCGCTGTCGGTGCTCGAGGGCACGGATGCGCTCACCCGGGAACGCGAGCGGGAGCTCGCCTGCGCCGCGGCGGCCCTCGGCATCGGTTTCGCGGATCGGTTCTGGCTGGGCACGCCGCCCGCGCGCGCCGCGGGCCTCGCGCCGCGCGCGTACCGGGACTCGGGCATGACCTGGATTCGTCCGGGGCTGGCCGGGCCGGCCGACGACATCGACGGCGACGCCCTGGTGCGGGCGCCCCTGGCCGAAGTGACCGCGGATGTGGCCGCGCTGATCGGGCAGCTTCGGCCTGCCCTCGTGATCAGCTACGACAACGGTGGCGGGTACGGGCATCCGGATCACGTGCGCATGCATGAAGCGGCGCTGGCCGGCAGCCGGGCGACGGGAGTCGCGTTTGCCGAGGTGGTGCAGGTGAAGGTGGATGGTGCTACATCGGGTGCGGGTGTTGCGGGTGTTGCGGGTGCGGGTGCGGGTGCGGGTGCGGCCGAGTGGTTCGACCTGTCGGCGCACCTCGCGACGGTCACGGCTGCCCTGCGCTGCCACGCGAGCCAGCTCACCGTCGACGAGGGCGGTGGCCACATCGTGCACTCCGGCGGGCAGCGCGAGCCGATCATCACTGCGGTGGGGCTGCGCCTGCTCTGAGGTCGGCCGCACCGACCCGCGCCCGTCTGCGGGGTCTGCGCTGGCTTCCGCTGGTCAGCTGCCGGCCTGGTGTGTAGCCCCTCGTGCATCACTCCTGCAAATCCTGCAGAATAGGCCCGAAAACACGGTGGAACCGGCTCCCGGCAGCCAAATTGCAGGAGCTATGCCAGGGAGGGCGCCGAGACTCCGACGGGTGGCGACGCGGGTGACGACGCGGGTGGCGACGCGGGTGACGGATGCCCCGCGCGGCGGACCCGGCCGCAACTGTTGCCGTTCCGGACAATTGTTGCCGGTACGCGGGCAACAGTTGTCCGGAACGGCAACAGTTAGGCGGGGTTAGGCTACGCATCCCGGACCGGCGGGGCCGCCGCAGCCCAGAGCGGGGGCGGCTCTCGGCAGCCGGCGTCACGTAACCTCGGGGATAATCGCGACACGCCGCATTCGGTGGCCGCTCGACCGGCGGGTTCCGAAAAACTCCGAAGCTAGCGACGGTGACGGATGCCGACGGGCGGGTTCGAGGGCCAGGTCACCGGGTTTCGGCAGGCTCAACCACCGGCGGGGCCGCCGCAGCCGCGAGCGTGGGCGGCTCTCGGCATCCGTCGTCACGTAACTTCGGAAAAAACGCGAGACGCAGCCTTCGGTGGCCGCTCGAACAAAATGTCCCGGAAAGCTTAAACGTCAGCGGCGCGCGGCGGCCCCGGCCGCCACTGTTGCCGTTCCGGACAGTTGTTGCCGGTACACGGGCAACAGTTGTCCGAAACGGGAACAGTCAGGCGGGGTTGAGCTCGTCCAGGACCGGCGGGGGCTCAACCACCACCGCGGGGTGACTCAACCACCGGGGGGACGGAACCGGACACCCGCGCCCGCGGATGCGCCGTCGTGTACATGTCGCGCAGGGTATCCGCGGTGACGAGCGTGTAGATCTGGGTGGTGGCCACCGAGGAGTGGCCGAGCAACTCCTGCACCACGCGCACATCGGCCCCGCCCTCGAGCAGGTGCGTCGCGAAGGAGTGCCGCAGCGTGTGCGGCGAAACATGCCCCTCGAGGCCGGCGCGTTCGGCCGCGGCCCGGATGATCAACCACGCGTTCTGCCGGCTGAGCCTCTTGCCGCGAAGGCCCAGGAACAGGGCCGGCGTCGCCGGTCCACGGGCGGAGAGCAGCGGTCTCCCCCGCACCAGGAACGTGTCGATGGCCGCGCGCGCGTAACTGCCGACCGGCACGATGCGCTGCTTGTCGCCCTTGCCGGTGAGGCGCACCACCTCGGGGTCGAGCACATCGTCCACATTGAGGTTGACCACCTCCGAGACGCGGGCGCCCGTGGCGTAGAGCAGCTCGAGCAGCGCCTTGTCGCGCAGGTTGTGCACCTCGTCGCCGTCGGTCGCCGCGAGCAACAGCGTGACCTGCTCGATCGAAATGGCCTTGGGCAGCCGGGTGCCGAGCTTGGGCGGCTTGGACTCGTGGGCGACATCGGTGTCGACCACGCCCTCCTCGAGCAGAAATCGGTGAAACCCGCGCACGGTCGAGAGGATGCGCGCGATCGACGCCGCGGTCAGCGGCGACTCCTCGCGGGATCCCAAGAACCGCACGTAGTCGGAGATGTGCTGCCGGGTGACGTCGGCGAGTCCGGTCAACCCGACCGCGGCAAGCCACCGGCTGTAGATGGCCAGGTCACGCCGGTAGGCGGACACCGTGTTGGTGCTCAGGCCGCGTTCGATCGCGACGTGCCGCAGATACGAGTCCACGGCCGCCGCGACGACCCCACCGGCAACTCCCGGTGCAGGCGGACCGCCCACACCCGTGACGCCCCGGCCAGCAGGAACACCAGCCGCACCGCTCACACCACCAGACGAGGCCAACCGGTCACACCGTGTGGTCCCAATTGGCCGGATGCCGCGGCCACGGCTCATCCGCCGCCCCGAGGGTGCTCCAGCCACGCGCGCGGGCTGCCTGGGCGGCGAGCACCCCGATCACCAGCGACGGGTTCTGCACCCGGCGGGCCAGCACGGCATCGACGCAGTCATCAAGCGGCACCCAGCGCACCTCGATGTCGGCTTCCTCCTCGGTGCGCTCGAAGATCTCCGGAGCCGCGGCGAGGCCGCGCGCCAGGTAGATGCGGATGACCTCGTTGCTGCCGCCGGGCGAGGTGGCGAACTCACCGAGCACATTCCACTCGGTGGCGACGAGGTCGGTCTCCTCGGCCAGCTCGCGCTGCGCTCCGACGAGTGGATGCTCGCCGTCTTCGTCGAGCAACCCGGCCGGCAGCTCCCAGTCGCGCGTGCGCACGGGGTGCCGGTACTGCTTGATCAGCAGCACCTGGTTGTGCTCGTCGAGGGCGAGGATCGCCACGGCGCCCGGGTGGTCCAGGTACTCGCGATTGATGCGGGAGCCGTTATAGCCGAAGGTGTCGCGGCGGACATCCCACACCTTGCCGTAGAAAACGATCGCGCTGTCCGAGACCGCCGCGAAGGCCGGCTCATCCGCCAGCGGGGCGGAGGCCGATTCGCCGGACTTCTCGGCGGTCACAGGAGCGGTCACGTTGGCGGCGGGCACAGACGGGTGGGTCACGGCTCAGGCTTCTTCCTTGGCTTCGACCTCGAACAGGCGGCTGGCCTGCTGGCGGTCCAGGGCCGCGCTGATCAGGCCGCGGAACAACGGATGCGCGTGGCTGGGCCGGCTGCGCAGCTCCGGGTGCGCCTGCGTGCCCACGTAGAACGGGTGCTCCTCGCGCTTCAGCTCGACGTACTCGACCAGGTGGCGGTCGGGTGAGGTGCCCGAGAACCACAGTCCGGCATCCGCGATCTGAGAGCGGAACGCGTTGTTGACCTCGTAGCGGTGGCGGTGACGTTCGGACGCCTCGGAGGCACCGTAGAGCTCGGCCACGATGGATCCCTCGGCCAGAACGGCCGGGTAGAGACCCAGGCGCATGGTGCCACCCAGGTCGCCGCCCGCGATGATCTCGACCTGCTCTTCCATGGTCGCGACCACCGGGAACTCGGTGTCCTCGTCGAACTCCGAGGAGGATGCGCCGGTGAGGCCGGCCTTGTTGCGGGCGTATTCGATGACCATGCACTGCAGGCCAAGGCAGAGGCCGAGCACGGGGATGCCGTTCTCGCGGGCGAATTTGAGGGCGCCGAGCTTGCCCTCGATGCCGCGCACGCCGAAGCCGCCGGGAACGCAGATGCCGTCGAGCTCACCGAGCAGGCGGTTCGCGCCCTCCTCGGTCTCGCAGTCGTCGGAGGCGATCCAGGTGACTTGGACCCTGGTCTGGTTGGCGAATCCGCCGGCGCGCAGCGCTTCGGTGACCGACAGGTAGGCGTCGGGCAGGTCGATGTACTTGCCGACCAGCCCGATGGTGACGGTGTGCTGGGGCTCGCGCACGGCGTCGAGCACCTTCTGCCAACCGGTCCAGTCGACGCTGGTGACGGGCAGGCCGAGGCGGTCGGTGATGTACTTGTCCAGGCCCTGCTCGTGCAGCATGGTGGGGATCTCGTAAATGCTCGGCACGTCGACCGCGTTGACCACGGCGTCTTCGTCGACGTCGCACATCAGCGCGATCTTGCGCTTGTTCGAGTCGGAGACGGGCCGGTCGCTGCGCAGCACGAGCGCATCCGGCTGGATGCCGATGGAACGCAGGGCGGCGACGGAGTGCTGGGTGGGCTTGGTCTTCTGCTCCCCCGCGGCGCCGAGGAACGGCACCAGCGAGACGTGCACGAAGAAGACGTTGTTGCGGCCGAGTTCGTGGCGCACCTGGCGTGCCGCCTCGAGGAACGGCTGGGACTCGATGTCGCCGACCGTGCCGCCGATCTCGGAGATGATCACGTCGGGGCGCAACTCGTCGCTGGCCTGCAGGCGCATGCGGCGCTTGATCTCGTCGGTGATGTGCGGGATGACCTGCACGGTGTCGCCGAGGTACTCGCCGCGGCGTTCCTTGGCGATCACCTGCGAGTAGACCTGACCGGTCGTGACGTTCGCGGCCTGGTTGAGGTTGATGTCGAGGAACCGTTCGTAGTGTCCGATGTCCAGGTCGGTCTCAGCACCGTCGTCGGTCACGAAGACCTCGCCATGCTGGAACGGGTTCATCGTGCCGGGGTCCACGTTGAGATAGGGGTCGAGCTTCTGCATGACCACGCGGAGACCGCTGGCCGTGAGGAGATTGCCGAGGCTTGCCGCCGTCAGGCCCTTGCCCAAAGAAGAAACGACACCACCGGTCACAAAGATGTGTCGTGTTGTGTCGTTGCGTACTGATGCGTCCGTGCTTTTATTTTCCACCACGGGCTTCGACTCTAGCATTGAGGGCTGACCTATCGGTTGGCGCGGGCGAGGTTCATGAGCTCCCGGGCATGTTCGAGTCCGCTCGCGGAATCGGGCAGGCCGGAGAGCAGGCGGGCCATTTCGGCGGCACGCTCGTCGCCGTGCAGCTGGCGCACGCTGCTGGCGGTGACGGAGCCGTCGCTGTCCTTGACGACGCTGAGGTGGTTGCCGGCGAACGCGGCCACCTGGGCAAGGTGGGTGACCACGATCACCTGGGCGGTTTCGGCGAGCCGGGCCAGCCGGCGGCCGATCTCGATCGCCGCGGCGCCGCCCACGCCGGCGTCGACCTCGTCGAAGACGAAGGTCGGCACCGGGTCGGCATGGTTGATGACGACCTCGATCGCAAGCATCACCCGGGACAGTTCGCCACCGGAGGCCCCGCGCGCCAGCGACCGTGGCTCCGCCCCCGCGTGCGGGCGCAGGAGAATCTTCACGAGGTCGCGTCCGGTGGCGGTGATCTCGGCCCGGCCGTCGACCTCGACCAGCAGCGACGCGTTCGGCATGGCCAGGGCGGCCAGTTCGGCTGTGACGGCCGCACCCAGGGCCTCTGCGGCAGCGCGACGGATGCCGGTGAGCTGGTCGGCGAGGCCGTCAGTCGACTGGCGTGCGGCATCCGTTTCGGTGCGGAGCGTGTCGATGCGGTCGGAGTCGCTGTCGAGTTCGAGCAGACGGGCACTGCCGGTGTCGAGAAAGTCGATGGCCTCGTCAAGGCCGCCCGCGTACTTGCGGGCCAGGCCGGTGAGCTCCGAGCGGCGCTCCTGCACGACCTCGAGTTCGCGGGCGCCATCGGCGTCGAGGCCGGCCAGGTAGCTGGAGAGCTGCGCGGCGATGTCGGCAACCAGGAAGCCGGCGTTCGCGAGTGCCTCGGCCAGGGGCGGCAGGGCTGGGTCGTGCTCCCCGGCCCGTTCGAGCTGGCGCCGGGCGGACTCGAGCAGGGCGACGGCGTCGGGCATCTCGTCGGGGTTCTCCTCGGCCGAGAGCAACTCCCGGGCCTGGGCGGCCGCGATGCGCAGCTCCTCGAGGTTGCCGAGGCGTTCGGCGCGTTCGCTGAGCGACTCGTCTTCGCCGCGCTGCGGGGCGACGAGTTCGATCTCGTCGATGGCGGCGCGCAGCGTGTCGGCCTCGCGGGCGCGCTGGTCCTGCTCGTCGACGAGTCGGTCGAGCTCACTCTGGAGGCCCTGCCAGCGGTAGTAGGCCCTCTGGAACAGGTCGAGGGTGTCGGCGAGCGTCGGCCCGGCGAAGCGGTCCAGGGCTGCAGCCTGGGCGACGGCCGAACGCAGACGCACCTGGTCGGACTGGCCGTGCACGACCACGAGGTCGCCGCCGAGGTCGCTGAGCACGCCGGCGGGGGCGCTGCGCCCGCCGACCACGGCCCGGCTGCGTCCCTCCGCGGACACCGAGCGGCTGAGGATGAGTTCGGGGCCGTCGAGGTCTCCCCCGGCATCCCGCACGCGGGTCGCGACGGTGCCGTCGGCGGGGATCAGCCAGCGGCCCTCCACCCAGCTCTGCGACTGGCCCTGGCGCACGAGACCGGGATCGGCACGCTGGCCGAGCAGCAGGCCGAGCGCGGTGACGACCATGGTTTTGCCGGCGCCGGTCTCGCCCGTCACGGCGGTAAAGCCGGGGCCGAGCGGCAGGGTGGCCTCGGCAATGACACCGAGGTCACGGATGACGAGCTCCTCGATCATGCGGAACGCCTATTCACGGCCGACCGGGCCTCTCCAGCCCGTGACGGGCAGGTTGAATTTGTTGACCAGTCGGTCGGTGAACGGGCCGCTGTGCAGGCGGGCCAGCCGAACGGGAATCGGTGAACGGCGCACGATCACACGGGAGCCCGGCGGCAGGTCGTGCACGCGGCGACCGTCGGCGGAGAGCACCGCGGCCCCGCCGGTGCGGGCGAGCACCTCCACGGCGAGCGACGAGTCCGGGCCCACGACGAGCGGGCGGGCGAAGAGGGCGTGAGCGCTGAGCGGCACCAGCAGCAGCGCGTCGAGCGTCGGCCAGACGATCGGGCCACCGCCCGAGAAGGCGTAGGCGGTGGAGCCCGTGGGCGTGGACATGACCACGCCGTCGCAACCGAAGGAGGAGAGCGGGCGGCCGTCGACCTCGATGACGACCTCGAGCATCCGTTCACGGCTGGATTTCTCGACTGTGGCCTCGTTCAACGCCCAGGTCTCGTAGATCACCTCATCGCCGAGCTTGACCCGAACGGCGAGGGCCATGCGTTCCTCGACCAGGTAGTCGCGCAGCAGGGCCCGGCGCACGGCCTCACCGAGGTCGTCGCGCTCGCTCTCGGCGAGGAAACCTACGTGGCCCAGGTTGATGCCGAGCAATGGGGCCGAACAGCCGCGCACGACTTCGGCGGCACGCAGGATGGTGCCGTCTCCGCCGAGCACGATCACGAGTTCGAGTTCGGTGGTCGCGACGCACTCGTGCAGGATCGCGATCTTGTCGTCGAGGTCCGGGCAGTGCGCGAGCAGGTCGGCGCGCTCGTTGCGGGCCAGCACCGGCACGGCTCCGGCGGCCAGCAGCTGCTGGCAGACGGTGACGGCGGCCTCGAGGGAATCCGTGCGGCCGGTGTGCGCGACGACGAGGATGTTGCGTGGTGCTGCACTCATTTAGTCACTCCCACCAGCGCCGTTGTGCGTTCGATCCATTCTGTCGGATTGCTGCCGACCGCGCTCGACAGCCAGCACAGGTACTCGCGATTTCCGGCGCCGCCGGCGATGGGCGAGGCGATCAAACCGTTCGTCTTGAGGCCGAGGTCCCACGCCGCCCAGAGCACACCGGCAATCGCGTCGGCGCGGAGGCCCGGATCGTGCACGACGCCCTCGCGGATGCTGCCCTTGCCGACCTCGAATTGCGGCTTGATCAGCAGCACGAAGTCGGCACCGTCGGCGGCGGACGCCACCAGGGCCGGAAGCACGGTGGTCAGGGAGATGAAGGACAGGTCTCCCACGACCAGGTCCACCCGCTGCGGCACCCCGGAGGCGGCCGCGATCTTCTCGGCCGTGGCGTAGCGCAGGTTGAACCCCTCGACCAGCACGAGTCGCGGCTCGGTCGCCAGCTGGGGGGCCAGTTGCCCGTGCCCCACATCCACCCCGATGACCTGGCCGGCGCCGCGTTCGAGCAGCACCTGGCTGAAGCCGCCCGTGGACACTCCGGCGTCGAGCACCGTGCGGCCCAGGGCCGGAACCGCGAAGGCGTCGAGGGCGGCGATGAGCTTGTGGGCGCCGCGGCTGACGTAGTGGTCGGTGGCCGCCACCTCGATCAGCTGGGTGTCCCGCACCTTGGCGGATGCCTTGACGACGGGCGTGCCGTCGACCGTGACCAGTCCGCCCACGATCAGCTGCGCGGCGACGGTGCGGGACCGGGCCAGACCGCGCTCGGCGACGGCCGAGTCGAGGCGCTGGTCGGGCATCCGCTCGCCGGCAACGCCGGGGTCGCTGGGGTCGCTGGGGTCGCTGGCACTGGTGTCGGGGGCGACGTTATCGGGGGCGCCCATCGGGGTTCCGTCGACGTCGGTCATGGGTGGCTCGCCCGGGGAACGTCTCCACCTTCGAGGTGGCCCCGCAGCCCGTCGTGCTCCTGAACGTACGCGGCGGCGCGCTCCTCGAGGGGCCGGTCTTCGATCGCGGCGAGCCGCGCGGGAAGATCCTGGGTTACGTCGTCCGTCGTCACGTGGGGCTGATTCACCCTCTCCACGTTACCGTCCGAGATACAGTCGCTCCGGAACAGTGAGCCCGTAGATGGGCCGACCGGATGCCCAGATCACGGCGCAGGCGGCGCGGAGCAGGTTGATCGCCCCGTCACCCTCGGCCACGATCGTGACGTCGGCGCCGACAATGCGCACCGTCGCCCCGTTCACCGTGGCGGAGGATCCGTCCTTGGAGAACACCGTCGGCGGGTAGGGCTCGTGCAGCTGGCGCAGGTCCTCGAGGATATACGTCGGCCGCGACTTGGCGTCGGCGGCCAGGGTCTGCTTGGCCTTGTCGATGCCGGTGAGCACCAGCGCGGCCGGAATGCCGGCCCGGTTCGCGCCGAGGATGTCGGTGTCGAGGCGGTCGCCGATGAACAGGGGCGCCTGCGCCTCGAAGCGGGTGACGGCCTCGGTGAAGATGGCCACCTCGGGCTTGCCGGCCACGATCGGCAGGCGACCGACGGCGCTGTGCACGGCGGAGACGAGGGTGCCGTTGCCGGGCGCGATCCCCCGGGCCACCGGGATGGTCCAGTCGGTGTTCGTGGCGATCCACGGGATCTCCACGCCATCCTCGTTCGGGTGCAGGGCGAACGCGGCCTCGGCCAGGTCTTTCCAGCCGAGGTCGGGCGAGAAGCCCTGGATCACGGCGGCCGGAGCGTCATCCGCCGAGCGGGTGACGACGAAGCCACCCTTTTCAACCTCGGTCAGAAGACCTTCGCCGCCGATCACGAGGATGCGCGAGCCGGCCGGCACCTCATCCGCGAGCAGACGCACGGCGGCCTGCGGTGAGGTCACGACATCCGTCGCCACCGTGTGCAGGCCCAGTTCGGAGAGGTGGTCCGCCACGGATTGGTCGGTGCGGGACGCGTTGTTGGTGAGGTAGCCGACCCGCACGGTTTCCGCTGCACGGTTCAGGCTCTCGACCGCGAACGGGATGGCCGCCGGACCGGCGTAGACCACGCCGTCCAGGTCGGCCAGAACCACGTCGACGCCGGTGAGCGGGGTGACCGGTTCAGGCACGCGGCGACGCCTGAGCATCGTGCTCCGCCTCGTCGGTGGAGTCGTCGGCGTCATTCGCGGACTCTTCGTCGGAGACGTCAGTCGCGTCGTCGTCGTCGTCGTCGGTGTCGTCGTCGGTGGAGTCGTCGGTGGAGTCGTCGGTGTCGGTGTCGGTGTCGTTGGACTCTTCCTCGTCGGACTCCTCCTCGTCGATCTCGAGGATCTCCATGGTCTCGTCGAAATCGGTCACGCCGGACACGGCAGCGTCGGCCCGTTCGGCCCGCTCGTTCCACAGTTCGGCCTCGTCGTCGCGGCCCAGCTCAGCGAGAACCTCGGCGTAGGCGGCGAACAGCTCGGCGCTGTAGGAGAACGCGGTCTTCGGGTCCAGCTGCGGGATCTCTAGCTCGCTGAGCGCAGCCTCGGTCTCGCCGAGGTCCAGACGCGCCCCGGACATGGCGATCGCCAGGGCAACCTGAACGGATGCCGGCAGCGAGGCGCGCTCGACGGAGCGTCCCAGCTCGAGCGCCCGGTCCGGGCGGCCCACGCCGCGCTCACTGTCCACCATCAGCGCAAGCTGATCGTTGGAACCGGAGATGCGGCGATAGGTGCGCAGTTCCCGCAGCGCCAGGGCGAAGTCGCCCGTGGCGTAGGCGGTGATCGCGAGGCTCTCGCGCACCACGGCGATCCGGCCGGCACGACGGGCAGCCGACAAGACGTGGCGGTGAGCCAGCTCGGGGTCTTCGTCGATGACGCGGGCGGCCATGGCCAAGTGGCGGCCGACGGCCTCGGCGTTGTCCTTGCTGAGGGTCTTGAGCTCGTTGCGGGCGATCCGGTCGAGGTCCTGCGACGTGATGTCGTCGGGCAGCTCGGGGTCGTCGTGGCGCGGGCGCACCGAACGAAGCTCGCGCTGCATGCGCTGCTCTTCGGTCATCTCCTCTTCGACGACACGGGCATCGCGGTCACCGCGGGCCGGGGCACCGTCACGGGTCCACAGCTTCTTACCGGCGTCTCCGCGCGGAGCTCCGGCACGGTTCGGCGAACCGCCGCGCTGGGTCCAGGGCTTCTCGCCACCCTGCTGCGGGCGATCGCTGCGCTCGGGACGGGCGCCGTCCTTGGTCCAGGGCTTGCGCTCCCCGCCGCCGGAGGAGCGATCGGAGTTGCCCCGGTACGGGGGACGCTCGCCGCCCTGCGGGCGATCGGGATTGCCACGGTAGCCACCGGTAGAGGGACGGTCCGAATTGCCACGGTAAGGGGGACGCTCACCCTGCTGCGGACGCTCGGAGTTGCCGCGGTAGGAAGGACGCTCACCCTGCTGCGGACGCTCGGAGTTGCCACGGTAAGGAGGACGCTCGCCACCCTGCGGGCGTTCAGAGTTGCCCCGGTAGCCACCGGTAGAGGGACGGTCCGAATTGCCACGGTAGGGAGGACGCTCGCCCTGTTGCGGGCGGTCAGAGTTGCCACGATAAGGGGGACGTTCACCATCACGCTGGGGACGGTCAGTATTGCCACGGTAACCACCCGTGGCCGGGCGGTCGGAGTTGCCGCGATAGGGAGGACGCTGACCATCACGCTGCGGACGCTCGGTATTGCCACGGTACGGAGGACGCTCGCCACCGTTGGCCGGACGCTCGGAATTTGCACGGTAACCGCCCGTGGAGGGACGATCGGAGTTCCCGCGGTAGGGAGGACGCTCGCCTCCCTGCTTCGGACGCTCGGAATTACCGCGGTAAGGGGGACGCTCACCGTCACGCTGCGGACGGTCGGACCGGCCATGGTAACCCCCGTTGGAACGACGATCGTCTCGTCCGCCGTCGCGTGATTCGTTATCGTGCGTTCCTGAAGGGCTCACTGTGTCTCCTGTGTAATTTGACCTGTCATTTCGACAGACCTATCAACAGTAACTCAACGCCAAATGACCACCCGTCTGGGAGGCCATTTTGGTTGATTCTGAATCAAGTCCGGCGGTGTCATACCGGGTCGCGGCGAGTGTGCCTCTCCGGTCGAGAGTGGTGGCTCTACCCGGCACTTTCGACCGAAATGCAGACATTCACTCCCACTTACCACATGGAAGTCACCTCGAGGGGTGGCCAACTGTCGTTGGTGCAGGTGTGCCCTCCCACGGGGTGGTGTGGTTCGTGGCGCAGGGTGTGGAGGCGGGCGCACGGTGTGGAGGTGGGCGCAGGTAGAGCGTGCGCCGCGGGGCGGCTTGGCCGGACCCGTGTGTGTGGCTAACTCAGGACATCCGTTGCCCGCAGTAGACGGCCGCCGCGGGTCAGTGCGGCATAGGTGCGGATGCCCGGCACGGCCCGGCTGGATCTCCTGAGTTGG
>NZ_PJJU01000034.1:0-55175 GCF_002929635.1 Cryobacterium sp. M25
GAGTTGCCGCGGTTTTCGAGGTTTGCGTGGCCAGCCACGCGACATATGAATCGAAGTGGCGGGTGTGGCCGGCCTGATGCCTGGCCCATGGCACCACAGCCACGATCACACCGTGCTCCCGGCACGACACCCGCGGGGCATCCGCCTCCAAAAAGACCCGGGTCGAGCCGAAATCCAAGCCCCGCCACCGGCGGCGGCCTGCTCCGTCGTCGTAGCGCGGGCAGCGCTTCTGGCAGCTCCCGCACCGGTTCCGCATCGACCTGGTCAGTCGCACCGACGCAACAAAAACGCCCGCTACCAGGTCGAGATCAACGTCCTCGACCACTGTCTTGTCGACACCGAGCAAAGTCCGCCATATTGTTAGAGACCGCACGCCGTTTTCCCGCCTATAAAGTTTCTTNGAAATCAGCCCCAGACCCGCCGAAAACAGGCCTTTGAGACAATATCTCCGTCGAATTGGTTCAACGCCGGGCAGCCGGCGACGGATGCCCGCACGCGCCCGGTCGGGGAATCGCGCCCGATCAGGGAATCGCGCCCGCAATGATCTCGAGTTCGGATTTCGGCGTTTCGCGCTGGCTGGCGATGGCCGCGCCGGCCGCCACGCACACCACAAGGATGGCGATCTGCTGCTGCACCAGGAAGGTCTCCCCCAGTACCAGCGCGCCGAACAGCGCCGCGATCACGGGGCCGAAGCTGGTGATGATCGCGTAGAGGCGCGGGGTGATGCGGCGCAAGATGAAGGTGTCCAGCGTGTACGGGAACGCCGACGAGAGCACGCCGATGGCGAGCAGCAGCCCGATCACGCCCCAATTGAGGCTCGGCCAGTCGACCGTGAGCAGCGCGAACGGCACCAGCAAAGTCAGGCTGACGACGCTGGCCACGGAAATGCCCTCAAGCCCGGGGAAGGTCACGGCCACCTTGCGGGTCAGCAGAATGTAGGCCGCCCATGACGCCGCCGCGGTCAGGGCGAAGAGGATGCCGAGCAGATTGAGTGCCCCGTCAGACCAGGTGAGCAGGAACACCCCACCGGCCGCCGCCGTGGCGTAGACGAAGTCGAGCAGGCGGCGCGACGAGGCCAGCGCCAGAGCAAACGGACCGAGGAACTCGATCGTGGCCGCGATGCCGAGCCCGAGCAGGTCGACAGCCTCGTAGAAGGTGAGGTTCATCACCGCGAGCACGACACCGAGCGCCAGCGCCGGCCACAGCCGCCGCCAGCTGAGGCCGGCCAGTTTTGGCCGGTAAAAGGGCAGCACCGTGGCGGCCATCACCAGCTGTCGCACTGCGACGACGACGGGCGAGCCGACGAGCGGAATGGCCAGACCGGCGAGGGACGACCCGAAGTTGATGCTCACCTCTGTCACGACCTGGGCGCCGGCACCGGTCAGGCGGTCGCGCTCGGCCGTCACGGTTCTCCTCCCCTGCGCCGGGGCAGGCGCGTTTCGCTAACGCTAGCGGAACACCGAGCGCGCCACCGCCGTGACCTCCAGCGGCACCCCGGCCGGCAGCAGCACGGCCAGCACCGGCGGACGCCAATAGGCACTCAGTGAAACCGTGGCGCTTTGCCCGTCGACGGATGCCGCACCGCTCACCCTCAGTCCCTCCATCCGGCCATCCGGGGTGGCTGCGAGAAACTCTTCCACGGCCGTCCGCACTCCAGCAGACGACAGGGAGGGTCGCAGCTCCGCGCCCGAGCCGTCGACCGTGACGGCCATCGCGCCCAGGTCGAACGCTTCGGCCCCGGCGAGCGCAGCGCCGTCCGCGAGGGTCAGCAGGCGTTTGCGCTCCAGGTACAGAGAGGTCGCGGCCACGACGACGAGGATCAGCAGCAGGGCGAGGAAGCCGTAGAAGATCGTGAGGATGAGCGTCGATCCTTTCTCGCCTCCGGGCCGGATCGGCAGCCGGCGCCGCCACCGCGCCGCCCGCGATCCCGATGGCGTGCCCGCGAGCGCGGCCGCGCAGGCGACCGCTGAGCCTCCGCCGCCGCTCATCCGGCCCGCCAGAAGCGGGACACCGTCTGCGTGGCCTGGGCCTCCAGGGGAACACTGGCCGAGTCGCGCAGTGAGAGGAGGTCCGGCAGCAGCGGCAAGGCCACCCGGATGCGCACGGTGACCGTGACCGTGCTCTGCCGGGTCAGGCATCCGTTCACACCGGCCTCGCAGGCCACGTTTACCTCGGCACCCGCAGGGTCGATGCCGTAGTCCGTGAGCCCGAACTGCACGGCCCGCTCGGCGCGGGCGTTCGCCGCGGCCTCATCGGGCGCCTGGACGTAGACGCGTGCGGCCTGGCGGGCTGCTCCCTCCACGGCGAGGGCGCCGCCCTGCAGCGCCGCCATCGCCAGCACCAGGTAGACGAGCGGCGCCAGCAGGATCAGGCCGGCCGTGATGAACTCCAGCGAGGCCGAACCCTGCTCTCCGTTCGCCGACCACACACGCCAACGGCTGACTCGGCCCCCACTACCGCAGGGTCTCGACCGTCGCATGTCCGACCACCTCCAGCCCGCGATCGACGCCGAACAGGGCCAGCAGCGGCAGCGGCGCCACGACGCGCACCTGCACGCTCGGGAACCCGCCATAGTCCCCATAGCTGGCCTCCACATCGGTCGCATACGCGGGCCCGATCGACGTCGTGATCAGCTCGCGGGTGCGTGCCGCACCCTCACCCAGCCCGCTGTCGGCGAGCGCGGCGTACCGGGCTCCCTCGGCGGCGGCGTCAAGCACGGTGTTGCGCACGAGCAAGGTCAGCCCCAGCTGCATGACGCCGAGCGTCAGCGCGGTCAGCAGTGCGCCGACCATCACGAATTCGGCGGCCGCCGACCCCTCCTCACCACCGATCGATCGGGTTCGGTTCCCCCGCGTGCGCGTCACGGCCGGTCACATTCCGCTGACCCGGTCGATCGCCTGTTGGAACACGCCGCTCAACGCCGGACCGGCCAGACCCCAGATGATCATGACCAGCCCGGCCGTCATCAGAGTGATGAGCACCCATCCCGGAACGTCGCCTCGTTCATCGCCCCCGGCATCGCTCCACCGGTCGCGCACACGTCGCTGCAGTGTCTTCATGATTGACTCACTTTCTCTCGTGGGGACAGTGGTTCTCTCGTGCGGCAGTGGTTCAGTGGTTGAGTGGTTCAGAATCCGCTCTGCAGGATGAACAGGCCGGGGAAGATCGCGAACAGGATCGTCATGGGCAGAATCAGGAAAACGAGCGGCACGAGCATGGCCACCTCTTTCTTGCCGGCCACCTCGATCAATTCGCGTTTGGCCTCGTCGCGGGCATCCTGCGCCTGGGCGCGCAGCACCTCCGCGAGCGGGGTTCCCCGGTCGAGCGCACCCGTGACCTGATCGACCAGCCGGGTCACCGCAGGCAGCGCGATCCGGCGTGACAACGCGTGCAGGGCGGTGGCGAGCGGCACCCCGGTGCGCACATCCGCCACCACCCCCGCCAGCTCCCGCGACAATTCGCCCGTGCTCGTGCGCGAGACCCGGGCGAGCGCATCCAGGATGCCCTCCCCCGCCGACAGAGACAGCGTCATGAACTCGAGGACGGTCGGAAACTCGCTCTGCATGCGCGCGAGGCGGGCGGTGGCGGCGCGGCCGAGCATCCAATCGCGGGTCAGCGCGCCGCCCGCCGCGGCGACCACCGGCAGAACGACCTGCACCAGCACCGGCATCGACCGAAACGCCGGCAGGGCAACCACCGCACCTGCCCCGACGAAGAGTCCAGCGAGCGCCCACACCACCTGCTCCGATCGGAACTCGTCGGTGCCGCGGACCGACCCCGACTGCCGGAGCCGTCGGGCGATCGTCTCCGTGCCACCGAGAACGGCGCCGAACGCTCGTTTGAGGGCGCCGAACACGGGCGCGAACAGGGTGCCGAGCACCGGCAACGGATGCACCGTCGTGCGCCCCACGAATAGCCGCGCCTCCGCCGACACGTCGAGGATGTACGGCGCCAGCCTCTGCGCGAGGCGCGGCCGACTCAGCCGAGGCACCAAGCTAGCGAGCGACCAGAGCCCCACGCCCAACGCGGTGCCGCAGAACAGCGCCCAGGCCTGCGCGGCGCTCATTTGAACCACCGGCGTTCCTCTGGCAGCCGTCCCAGCGCCACCATCAGGCGGTAGGCAACCACGGAGACGCCGAGGCCGCCGACGATCACGACGACACCGGCGGAGGTGTTGTAGGCAACCGCCGCCTCCGGCCGGGAGGCCAGGAGCAGCAGCACGATCCAGGGCGCGGCCACGCCCAGCCGCGCCGCGTTGACGATCCAGGACTGGCGCGCCTCGACCTCCGAGCGGATGGCGGCATCCTGCCGGAGCCAGGCCGCGAGGCTGCGCAGCACGACCGTGAGGTCGCTGCCGCCTACCTCCCGGGCCATGCGCAGCGTCTCCAGGATGCGGTCGGCCACCGGGTCACCCAGGGAGACCTTGAGCCCGTCGACGGCGGAACCGAAGTTGCCGGTCGCTTGATATTCCCGGGCGAACTCGGCGAAGGCGGGCCGCGTCGACAGCGGGCCAGCCCCTGCCAGGCTGCCGACGCTGTCCGGCAGTGCCAGGCCCGACCGCACCGCTGACACCAGGTGGTCAACGACGTCGGGCCAGACGGCGCGGTTCGCCCGCCGCCGGGCGCGCACCCGCCAGACGACCATCAGCGTCGGCAGCGACAGCCCGGCGAGCGCGGTGACGATCGACAGGGCAGCGATGCCCAGGAGGGCCTGGCTCAGCGCCGACACCGCCAGCCCCAGCACCACCGAGAGGGCGACGAAGGCCGGCAGCGGCAGGCTGCCGAGTCCGGCCTGGGCGAGGTTCGCCCGCAGCCGTCCCGGCGTGCGGGACCGGGCCTTGCCCCTGGTGCGCGGCCAGAGGAACGGCGCGGCGACCAGGAGCAGCCCGGTGCCGAGCAGAGCCCCGAGTGCGAGCGTCATACGGCCCCGGCCCGCAGCACGATGGCCGGGTCGAGTCCGGCCGCGTGGAACTTGGCCAGCTTCGTCGGATACCCCCCGGTCGGCTCAAGGGCGCCCCGCTGGGCCAGGAAGATCGGGCTGGCCTCGATCATCGCCCCTGACAGTTGGCCGCTCGGCGCAAGGATCTCCGTCACCCGGCGCCGTCCGTGCCGGTCGATCTCGCAGTGCACGACGATGTCGATGCAGTCGGCCACGGTCGGCAGCACGAACGAGGAGTCGATGTTGCGGCCCGCCAGAAGCGGCAGCGTGGACAGTTTGCCGAGCGCATCCCGGGCACTGTTGGCATGGATCGAACACATGCCCGGCAGCCCGCTTTATGCTTTAGGGCTATGAGCGTATCCAGTCCGCCGAGGGCAGCCCTTTACTGCCGCATATCTGAGAAGAAGAAGAAAAAAGAGGGGGAAGACGAAGCACATGACTCGGTAGCTGTGCAGGAGAAGAGGCTTCGGAAGCTCGCAAAGACAGAGGGCTACTTCGTGCAGGAAGTCTTTGTTGATGATGGTGTCTCGGCATACTCGGGAGCCGTCCGCAAAGAGTGGCTGCGTCTCCTGAAGGACATGAAGGCAAAGAAGTTCGATGTCATCCTTGCGGTCGCTGAAGACCGTCTGGCACGAAACTCATTCGAGTTGACCGGCCTCCAGCGTGACTGCATTTCGGCGGGAGTGACTTGGCAGACCATCGCTTCGGGAAAGGTCGATCCCAGCACAGCGGAGGGTGGCCTCATGTCCACCATTACCGGAGCCGTCGCCCAGTACGAATCCAGCATAAAAAAAGAACGCCTAAGAGCACGCTTTGAGGATGAAATCTCACAAGGGAATGCACTTTGGGGCACGAGGCCATTTGGCTACACCTCAGCCAGGGAAGGCGCGCTGATCCCAGAAGAGCAAACGATGATCGTCGCAGCTTACGAGACCATCCTCACCGGTGGCACCCTCTACGAGATTGCCAAGCGGTGGAACGTCGCCGGGGTCAAGACCACCCGAGGGAACGAATGGAGCTACCAGACGGTCAGACAGCTCCTCCTGCGCCCACGGAACGCTGGTCTGGTCGTACGCGATGGCGCGATCCAAGAGGGCATCACAGGGCGGTGGGAGCCTCTCGTGAGCCGAGAGACGTTGTCGGACACTACGTCAATCCTGACGGCCTCCAGCAGGCGCACAGCCCCGGGGCGAAAGGCCAGCTACCTTTGCTCGGGCCTCGTCAGGTGCGGGGTATGCGGGAGTCCCATGAGGTCTCATACGGTAAAGGTTGACGGGATAATCACGCCGCACTATCGATGCGCCTCGAAGCTCCGAGTATCCACGGATCCGACGCGACACACTGCGGTGAGAGTCGAGCAGCTCGATGCCCTCGTGCGGAATGCCATTGTCAGCGCTTTCCTATTTGGCACGGGCAACTTGGTGCCTAGCGCTAAGGGTATCGACATGACGCCGCTTCACAAGGCACAGGCACTCGTCCGGGCGTCACGCGATGAGTTCAAGACTCTGATTCGTCTGGGCGCGCTCACTGCTGCTGAGGTAGCCAAGGACCTTCTGGAGTTGAACAAAAATGAGGACATAATAATCGGCCAACTGCAAGCGGCAGCACAGGAATCTGCTCATGCAGCGATGATGGTGGACTTAAGGCAGGCTCTAGTAAGCGGTCCTGTGCACATGGCTGCCACTTGGGCCGCGAAAGACCAACTTGCGGAAAAATTCGACACCCTTCCACTCGGCCAGCAGCGCGAGCTTGTGGCATCCCTCCTAGACATCACTGTCAACAAGGGGCGAAAAGCGGAGCGAATTGAGATAATCCACAAGGTAGTTCTCAGCTTGAACGCCCCAGAGGAACCTTGGCTCGATGCGTAAAACTGCTACTCTCGCGTTTCCCAGCCGGAGGGATGAAACGCCCCCGGGCGTCCCCGACTAGGCTCATCGCTGCGCGACCTTAGGCGGTTTTCGTGAGCCTAGTCGGGGACCAATTGATTACATCAAAAGTCCTGGTCAGGCGGCGTGTACGAAAAACTCATTGACTCACAAATGGGACGTTAACGCAAAAATGAGAGCGTTTCCGCCCTCATGTTTGCCACCATTAGGTGATAAATCTGCGTTGGGCAATGCAACTCGACCTAGGCCTGATGCATCGCGTAGTTCCTCCGCTTACAAGATGTAGCTTACATATGTGGTTGTCACATGACAACCCCGGTTGTGAGCAAGTCTTGAGGAAGCGGTCCAACGTGACGAATCCAAGCGCCAGCGAAGGTCGTGCCACGGTGGTGTCCCCTGGAACAGTGGCGTTGATGCTCTCTGGGTCGAGAGCCGGATCCCCCAAACCCGCAGAAAAGGCTCCGACCGAAGATGAGCCCGCAGGGCACCTGACTAAGGTCTATCAGTCGCTGCCCGCAGAGAGACTCACTCCCTACTTCGAAGAATGCGGCCAAAATCTCGACAGAACGCTAGGCCTGTACGCCTGGAACACATTAGCGTCCGGAGCTATTTACGAGTGCCTGAGCCACTTCGAAATATCGATTCGGAATGCCCTCGATGCAGTACTCAAGAGCCGGCACGCCTACCACCACCGAGCTGGAGACTGGCTGGATAATCGACATTCAGAATTCAGTGAAAATGCATCGACCACACTTGCCAATGCCCGCTTCGATGCAAAGAGCAAGCTCAAAGGCGAGGGTTCACCACCACGAGGGGCCATCATCGCTGAGCTGAGCTTTGGGTTTTGGCGACGATTGTTGGACGAGAGGTACGAGCGCCACTGGGGTACTGCGGTCATGAGATTCTTCCCAGAGCTGAAGCGCGCCCGGGCAAGCGATATGAAAACTATCAGAGACCTCGTCGAGCCCATTTACTCCCTGCGCAATCGAGTAGCTCACCACGAGCCGATATGGAAAATCAGCATCACGAATCGTGAGGCGGACATGCTTCGCATCATCAAGTTAATCGATGCGGACACCGCCGTATGGGTCGCCGCGAGGTCCCGAGTCCTCGCGGTAGTTGCGAGCAGGGACACAGGGTTAGGACCGGGCTACGACCGCACTGCCTGACCAACTCCCAAGTCAGCTAGCTGGATGCCTTCAAGTATCGGTACACAGTCGGCACGGACACTTTGAGGAGGTTCGCTATGTCAGCGACCTTCTCGCCTTTGTCGTAGTGAGCCTGAGCGGTCTTCGCGGCTAAGCCGTCCAGTGCACGAGGGCGTCCCCCCACACGGCCCTGCGCCTTCGCTGATGCCAGTCCGGCACGCGTGCGGTCCTGAATGAATCCGCGCTCCATCTCCGCGAAGATTGCGAGCATCCCCAGCATGGCGCGCCCAGTCGGAGTGGTCGTGTCGAGTCCGTCGCTGATGCTCCGAACGTATATGCCGCGTTCCACGAGTTCGGCCAAGAGCGTGATGACATGACCCGAGTTCCTACCGAGCCGGTCAAGCTTGTAGATCACCAAGGTGTCCCCCGGCTCGATGTCCTCAAGCATGCGGTCGAGTCTGGGACGGGAGGTCTTCGATCCGGAGACGCCCCGGTCAGTGTAAATGTCCCGCCTGGCGACCCCGGCCTTGGCGAGGTCATCGAGCTGGAGCTGTTCATCCTGCCCGGTGGTCGAGATTCGGGCGTAGCCGATGAGTCGGCCCCTCGTCGCACTCGTCGCTGTCTTCATGAACTCAAATTATCATTACTCGTGTATCCATAGCAAGGATCCTCACCATGTTCCGGAGGCGAGTTTTGAGAATTAAAAAGTCGGCGTGTTGCGCGTTCATAGGCTGGGTCCATCATTCTCAACTATTGATCGTTATTGAGACGCACCGCGTCGACCGGGAGTCAGTAGCAGTGCTCCACGAGCCATTCGAGTGTGCCGCCCTACCACCGATACGCTGAGACCACGGGGGCCGCTGTGTCCAGAGCTGTTTCAACCGCTTCACAAGGGTCGTCGCCGCGCCGCTTGGAATGACGGTGCTCCGACCTCGGTCGCGGCTAGTCTCTCTAGGAGAAACTTCATTTGGGGGAACCATGGATTTTGCAGAGCTGCTGGCGGCATTGGCCTTGAAAGTGCGCAATCAGCGCGGTGCGATTCAAACCGAGGAAGCGACGAAGAACGCATTTATCATGCCGTTCATCTCAACAATCCTGGGCTACGACGTTTTCAACCCGCTTGAGGTCGTTCCTGAGTTCACCGCAGATGTCGGCGTGAAGCGCGGCGAGAAGGTCGACTACGCCATCATGCGTGACGGCGAGGTGCAGATTCTCATCGAGTGCAAGAAGTCATCCGAGCCACTCAAGATCGAACATGCGTCCCAGCTTTTCCGCTACTTCGCGGTGACGAATGCCCGTATCGCGGTTCTTACCAATGGGGAAACGTACCAGTTCTACACCGACCTCGACGCCACCAATCGCATGGATGAGAAGCCGTTCCTCGTTCTGGACCTGCTGGACATTGACGAGACGCTCATCCCCGAGCTACGGAAACTCACCAAGGATGTTTTCGACCTCGATTCCATCATCAGCTCCGCCGAAGAACTGAAATACATCGGCCAGATCAAACGCACCATCGCTACCCAGTTCACGGAGCCACAAGACGAATGGATTCGCTTCTTCACGGCCCGAGTTTATGAGGGAGCGTTCACACAGAAGGTCCGCGAACAGTTCACTTCACTAGTGACCAAGGCCACGAAACAGTACCTGAACGATCAGGTGAACGCGAGGCTGAAAACAGCCCTCGGTGGGTCGAACTTCTCACCTTCGGACGCGGCTGCCGAGACGATGAGCAGCATCCCGGTAGCTCAAGAGGACCTGGACCGCGATACGGAAATCATGACCACCCTGGATGAGCTTGAGGGATACCAGATCGTGAAAGCCATTGCGTGCAGTGAGGTCAAGCCCCAGCGCGTCATGCATCGTGACGCGAAGTCGTACTTTGCAATTCTGCTTGACGACAACAACCGAAAGCCGATCGCTCGCTTGCACTTCAATAGCAAGAAGCAGAAGTACATCGGGATTTTCGACGGCGACAAGGTGGAGACGCGCCATCCGATCGATTCACTCGATGAGATATACATGCATGCAAGTGCGATCCGGGACACCGTAAGAATTCACCAGGGCTAGCCGAGTAAGGCGGCGTCAACAGCCGACGCAAGTCTGTCTTTCCTGAACCGATGGGTGCGGATCACTGCCCGCACCCCTCAGCCGATGAGGCCCTTGATCACCCTGATCTACCTCTGGGAAGCCATCATCGTCAGTGAGAGGTGGGCGGCTCGTTGAGCTGCCGTTCAGGCACCACGTAAGGAATTTGATGATTGAATTTGGGCGCACAGTTCTGAAGTACGCCGTGTCCGCCGTCGCGGTCGGTGCTGTCGTATGGATATTCGTCTCACTGCCAGTGTCCTTGAAAGCCCCACTTGCGGGTGCGGTCGCACTCCTTCTGGTGCCAGTCGTCACGTATTTCACGACTCACGCTCTGGATCTGGGACGCTCCCGAGAGAGTGCCATTCGGATCCAAAAGAACCAGATCTACGACGACCTCATGGCGGGGATGCTCGATATGCTCGGAATGGGGCCGACCGGGACCAAATACACCCCCGAGCAGATACAAGTCCTCTTCGCGGATGCGACCCCGAGGCTTATGACCTACGGGTCAC
This sequence comes from Cryobacterium sp. M25, assembly GCF_002929635.1. Lineage (NCBI taxonomy): Bacteria > Bacillati > Actinomycetota > Actinomycetes > Micrococcales > Microbacteriaceae > Cryobacterium > Cryobacterium sp. M25. Next base: position 10,576 of record NZ_PJJU01000034.1, read on the forward strand.
GGTCGGTCATTCTGGCTTGGAATGCCTTCCGTCAGGAGACTGCAAAGGCTGGGCGCTCCAACCAATCAATCTTGTTCGCATTCGAGGACCTCCTGATGGCTCTTCGAAGCGACCTCGGGCACGCGGGTCGACGGCACCAACGGGGCGAGATTTTGGGAATGTTCGTCACCGACATCGCATCGCTCCTACCCGCCACTAAGCCATCACGGCACACAGGATGGAAGCTTCTCTTTGGTCGAACGAGCCGATAGAATTCGAGGCGTCTGGGACATTTAGATGTCCAATGGACCGCGTCAGGGAATCGAGTTGGCGTCGGGATTCAATGCCCCATTCTCCAGACCCGGCCCTCCCTGCCACCCATGGATCGGCGGCGGGAAATTTCATCTTCGTATGCGGCCAGCCAGGCGATGGCCTGTCTCCGTCGATGGTGGCGAAGAGCCTGCGGAATCAGGAATGGGAAAAGCACCGCGACGAAGAGCAGAGCCAAGAGTGCACCCCCGACCAGTGACACCCACCAAGGCAATCCTTCCAAGCTGACCGCCTTGGCAGGCGCGAAGATGAGGGCTGAGAACCCCAGTAGTAGACCCGCGACTGCATACTCAATGCTCGTGGTGTCATCACCCGAACGGATGCGCAGCTCGGCCAACACTTGGAGCTGCGTCCTGTAGGTAGCGTCTCCGAATGCTCTGACCTTCGCCGGAGAAATGTCGAGGTCCTTGTGAAGGTGAGCTGAAGACTCGGCGGACGGTTTCGATCCCATGTTGAAAGGGTAGTCAATACCCACAGATGGATATTGCCTTGCCTAGCGCTTGTCCGCCGTCGCGGGATCCCCAGCCGTTCGAGAAATAGAGAAGGCACGCCCGGAGTGTTATCCGAACGTGCCTCCTTGTGCCGCTGCCACCCCGTGGGGAGTTTCTGATGCAGCGTCACGCCCGGGGACCAACAGGGGAGAATCCTTTGACGCCCGGAAGACTGTATTCAATCCGCTTATTGCTGGTGTTCCAGCTCCTGCAGGAGGGCGGTGGAGAAGGTGTCCAGTGTCATGACGACGTACGCCTCACCAGTGCCCCTTCCGGGTCGGCACCAGACAACCGCGCTCTTCAGCTTGTTGTCTCGCCCTGCGTCCAACTGCGCCTCGTCCAGGGCACCCGACAGGTCCCTTTTCATCTCGTTACGCGTGTTGATGAGCCAACCGGGGATGCCCTGTACGTCTCCAGATTCCAGCTCGTGCCGCAGGGCCTCTGAGAGGCGTTTGAACTCTGGCTTGCGAATGACCGGGAGACCGTCTGCTTGGAGGATGAGCGTCACGAGTTCCCGGAATCTCAGTGAACGAGTCTTGTTGTTCGTCATCGGTCCGCTTTGTACGTAGCCAGCTGCGTGCTGGTGGTCTTGCGCCCGAATGTGGCGCGCACGCGCTGGAGCGCCACTGCGCGCTTGGCACCATCCTGAATGGCGTATGCGATCTTCAGGTGTTCGTCACGGGCTGCATCCTCCTCTGGAGTGCCTGGAGTCCACCGGGTCAGGCTTTCGGGCGCTACCCCGGGCTTGAACATCTCACGGCCCCAACGCGCCTTCTGGGCCTGCATGTCGTGCATGAGGTCGAGCCATGAAGTCCCCAGCCGGTCCCGGGCTGCTTCGAGAAGGGCGTCAGTGATTGTGACCGTCTGGCCTCTGAAGCTCACCTGCGCGGCTCCGGACAAGTTGGGGTCCGTCGTGAAGGTCAGCCCTGACTCCGTGAAGTGGAACTGGTCTCCCGGCTTCAATGCAGTGGTGGTCATTTTGTTACCTCTTTCATTTCTGGATTTGTGCCTGCGGCGACAGCCGCATGGTGTTGAAGTGCATCGGCGGTTTGAGGGTCCCCGAGGAGCCGGAGCCGTGTAGCCACCGCAGTGCCAATGGCTGGGTTGCGCGTGGCGGCCTGTCCTACTGCGCGGGCCAGCAGCTCTCCGGCCTTGAGCTGGTCAATGAGTTCAAGATCGTCAATCCCGAACCGACCAAGCAGCACAGTCAGCGCACGCAGCTCTGCGTCCCCTGCACGGAGGGAATTCTGTGTGTGCCCAGCTTCAAGGGCCGCTCTGCGAGCGTGGAGGGCGTCATTGGCCACGTCAGCGAGCCGCTGGACCATATCTGACGTACTGAGGCCCTGTGAGCCCCTGAGGGCTAGTCGCACCTCTTGGGCTAGATGGCTGCGGATGTGTCGGTAGATGGAATCCACGCTCACGCCAAATTGCTGCGAAACCCGCGTTATGCCCAAGCCGGATGCGAGTCCTGCTTCGATGCCTTCGCGCGCGCCACTGCACACCATGCATGGACGCCCCGGTTTGTTCTTCATGATTAGTACTATCGACCCCGCGAAAAAATACGTTCAGCACAGTCTGATTTGTGCCGCGGGAGGGCTCCCCAGTGCTCGCGTAGGGATTACAGAAGCTACACAGTGAGAAGAACGCGTTCCCATGCCACGAGCTGCGCCCTTCTACGCCGAGCGCCCTGGAGCATTTCCAGCGATGCCCAGCGGCACTTGGCACGTTTGGCCGTTCTGGTTCTGTCGTCCTGGACTAGGAGGACCCGGAGGAACTCAGCAGAAGTACGCGGATGCTTAGCCAGCAATGCGCGCACACGTCGCGCAAGCTCCCTGCGGAGTCCTGCGACCGTGGAGGTTGAACACCCCAACGCTGCAGCCTGCGCGGCCTTCGAGAGGGCCTCTAAGCCCCTAAGGAGGCGAACGGTGAAGCTGGGCCGTCTACGACTCCTACGTCCGCCACGGGCCGCTCTGGCGAGGTACTCCGGTTCGTAGTGCTCGGCGACGAAGGCTGCGGCTTTGCCGGCTAGGACTCCAGCTTCCCTGGCATCGATAGTCCATTGGTCTTTCCGCTCGTCGTAGTCGGCCCAGGCAGCATTCCTGACAAGCAGGTCCTCGAACCGACCCGTCATCTCGCCAACGTCCAGTGAAGGTGCTTTCCCGGCTCGATTCAGATCGAGCAGGCGTCTGTATTCAGATCTGATAAGCCATCTGATGAGCCTGCCGCCGTAATTACGGGCATATTTGCCTCTGTTCCGGTAATCCGGCAGAGGGATGGGGTAAGCGAAGGAAGAAGTCACAGGAGTGTCCAGACTCGATAGCTGCACTCCCACCGCTGAGCGGTGTCCCTACCGGCCTGACCCGGATAAGAGCGCAGAGGCTCTCAAGTGATGATTCGATCCTGTCAGTGCGAAGGGGCGCAATTGCTCGTAATCACCGAATATCCCAAATGAAGTTCGTTTTGGGATGGTGAATCATGGGTTCATACCCCAATAGCAGGGACAGTTAGTTGTTTTGTATAGGTGATGTCCGGAGAAAACAGAACACCCCCGATGGCAGGCATCAGGGGTGTTCAAGCGCTTTGGTCTGGACGAACTCAGCGTCTCAAGCCTAGCCGAATTGCATACTGAATATGCATTAAGTCCCGTGTGATTCGAATATAGCCCTATACAAATTGCGGTAGCCCGCTGTTCAGGGCGATGAGCAGGTCGAGACTCTCGGCTTCGCGCACCTCGCCGACGATCAGCCGGTCGGGGCGCATCCGCAGCGACTCCTTGATCAGGCGGCGCAGGGTGATCTCCCCGGTTCCCTCGAGGCTCGGCTGGCGGCACTGCATCGCCACGACGTCGCGCGCGGCCAGGTCGAGTTCGAACGTCTCCTCCACCGTCACGATGCGCTCGTTCTTGCGCGTGGCCGAGAGCAGGGCGTTGAGCATGGTGGTCTTGCCGGTCTGGGTGGCACCGGAGACGAGGATGTTCTGCCCGGCCAGCACGCACATGCGCAGAAACTCGGACGATTGCTGCGTGAGCGACCCGAGCCCGACCAGCTGGTTCAGGTCGCGGATGCGCCGGGTGAACTTGCGAATATTGACCGCCCAGTGCTGGCGCGTGATATCCGGGATGACCACGTGTAACCGCGACCCGTCGGGCAGAGAGGCATCGACGAACGGGGAGGAGAGGTCGACGCGGCGGCCGGAGGCCTGCAGCATCCGCTCGACCAGGTCGCGCACCTCCCGCGCGGTGAGCACCATGGGGGTCAGCTCGGGCACCCCGTCGCGGGCCACGAACACCCGGCTGGGCGCGTTGATCCAGATTTCCTCGATGCCGGGATCGTCGAGGAACGGTTGCAGCGCCCCGAACCCGGTCAGTGAGGCCACGAGCTCGCGCGCCGCCTGGCGCTCGTCGGCGATCAGCGGCAGGGAGTTGCCGAGCGCCCGCTCGGCGTAGCGCTGCACCTCGTCGCGCACGTACTGCTCGGCGAGCCCGGAGTTCGACGCCAGGTCGACGCCGTCGCGACGCACCCGAGTGCGAACCTGCTCGGTGATGATGCGCACGGCTTCGCTCATTCCTGCATGATCGCCCATCCCTCGCCGACCACGCCCGACTTATCCACAGCCACGCGCCCGGAGACGTGCAGATCTGGCCGACCCGTGCGGCGATGCGACAGTGCGGTGGCCCCAGTGCCCGGTCCAGAGAGGTGGCCAACGCTCACGGGCGGGGCTCTCCCTCGAAGTACACTGGAAGCGCACTTCGCGGGAGTGGTGAAATTGGCAGACACGCAGGATTTAGGTTCCTGTGCTTTCGAGCGTGGGGGTTCAAGTCCCCTCTCCCGCACATGAGTCACATCTCGGCCCTGGACGGCCAATTGAACGAACTGCTGGAGAGTACCAGCGTCGTTCTGTTCTACCTGCTCGTTTGGGCCCTGGTCTTCGCCGGAACGGCGGTGTTCCTCGGGGTCTTCATCCCGTTCATCACCGGCGACTCCCTGCTTTTCGGCTCCGGCCTGGTGGCTGCATCCACGCCGAGCCTGAGCATCGCCGTTCTGGCCGTCGGAACCGGCATCGCCGCGTTCCTGGGGGACCAGGTCGGTTTCCTGCTCGGGCGCCACTTCGGCCGCTCCTACCTGGACCGCCACGGCGGCCGCCACACCCGCACGGCCATCGCCAAGACGGAGACCTTCTACCGCAAGTACGGCTGGTGGTCAGTGGTCGTCGCCCGGTTCATGCCATGGGGCCGCGTCTTCGTGCCCGTGATCGCCGGCGTCGGCCGCATGAACTACTACACGTTCCTGACCAGCAATCTGGTCGGAGCCCTGGCCTGGGGCGTGGGTCTTACCCTGACCGGCTACTACGCGGCCGCCATCCCCGGCGTGAAGAGCACCGCCTATGTCATCGCCGGGGTCTTCATCACCGCCTCAATCGTCTTCGGCATGCGCACCCTGCTGATGGATCGCGCCCAGAACCGGCTGGATGCCCGCAGCGCGCTCCTCGACGACCCGACAGTGGTCCAGGCCCCCTGACCTACTGCGAGCCCACGGCGCACTGTCGGAAAACCGCGTTAGCCTGTATCAGAGCACACAGTGATCCCGCCGCCCGGCCGATCTGACCGACGCCCACAGGAGTTTCTTAGTGATTCATACAGCCCTGCTTCCCACGGCAGTCATCCCCTGGCTCGACCCGGAAGTCCTGATCAACGGGTTCGGGCCCTGGGCCCTCCTTGGCGTCTGTGCGATCGTCTTCGCCGAGACCGGCCTGCTGGTGGGGTTTTTGCTTCCCGGCGACACCCTGCTGGTCATCACCGGCCTGCTGACCTTTGCCGGGGTCATCCAGATCGACATCTGGTGGGTGGCCCTGGCCATCGGATTCTCGGCCTTTTTCGGCGGAGAAGTCGGCTATCTGATCGGGCACAAGTTCGGGCCCAGGGTCTTCGAGCGCAAAGAATCCGGTCTGTTCAGCATCAAGAACGTCGAGCGCACGAACGCGTTCTTCGTTCGCTTCGGCGGCGTGGCCGTCATCGTGGCCCGCTTCGTGCCGATCGTGCGCACCTTCGCCCCGGTCGCGGCCGGCGTCGGCCACATGGACTACCGCAAATACTCGCTGTACAACCTGATCGGCGCCCTCCTCTGGGGCACCGGCCTCACCTACTTCGGCTTCTTCCTGGGCTACATCCCGCCAGTCGCAGATTTCGTTCAGAACTACATCGACATCATCCTGCTGGCCGCGGTCTTCATCACGCTCATCCCCACCGTCTTCCACTACCTACAGTCCGCGTCCAGAGCCCGCCGGGACGCGCGCACCGGACGGACCATCCAAACCGGAAGCCTCGTCCTCGACGCCGACGCCTTCGAGGACATCCACAAGCACACGCACGACGAGCACAAGCACGACGAGCACGACCACTGAGCTCAACACAGTCCGGGCTCAACACAGTCCGGGCTGCTCCCGGCGGGTCACGCTACCGGTGCGGGTTCTCCTCGTGCGCCGCGTGCTCGGCCGGCTCGAGCTGGAACGTCGAGTGGTCCACATCGAAATGGTCGGCCAGACACGCGGAAAGCTCATCGAGAAGTGCGCCGGAGCCACCCGAGCCGAGCACCACAGGTTCGACCACGACGTGGGCGCTGAAGACGTGGGCTCCGGAGGTGATCATCCACACGTGCACATCGTGCACCGCCACTACGCCGTTCGTTTCCAGCAGGTGCCGCCGGATCTCTGCGACATCCGTTGCGGCCGGCACCGATTCGCTCAGCACCCGCACCACGTCGCGCAGCAGCACGAGGGCTCGGGGCGCGATCATGCCGGCGATGACCAGCGAGGCGATCGCATCGGCCTGTACAAAGCCCGTCACTAGGATGACCCCGGCCGCGGCGATGACCGCCACCGAGCCCAGGGTGTCCCCGAGCACCTCGAGGTAAGCGCCGCGCATATTGATCGACGACCCGGCCGCCGGGCGCAGCAGGAGCAGGGCCGCAACGTTGGCCAGGAGGCCGATCACGGCCACGACCAGCATGGGAGTCGCCCGCACCTCGCTGCCGCCGGCGTCGACCAGCCGGCCGACGGCGCCGATCACGACGGCGATGGCAACCCCCACCAGGATGAGCCCGTTCAGCAGGGCGCCGAACACCTCGGCCCGTTGGTAACCGAACGTCTGCCGGTCGGTAGCCGGCCGCGCGGCCACCACGGTGGCCGTCAGAGCGATGATCAGACCCGCGAGGTCGGAGAACATGTGGCCGGCATCCGCCAGCAGGGCCAGGGAACCGGTCAGCCAGGCGCCGACGACCTCCACCACGAGCACCGCGGCGACAATCCCGATCGCCACCGACAGACGCGCACGGTTCGTCTGCGAGGTGTGCGCGTGATCATGGCCCATGCCTCCACGCTAGGGCCGCGAGCACCCGGCCGCCAGTTCAGCCGTCAGTTGGGAATGAGTGCCGTTCTCAGCAGTCGAGACGGATGCGCCCGTCAGGCTTCCAGCAACGTCTCCAGCACCGGAATCAGCTTGCCGAAGGCCCTCGCCCGGTGGCTGTGCTCGTTCTTCACGTTCGGGGTCAGCTCGGCGGCGGAGATCGCATAGCCGTCGGGCAGGAAGATCGGGTCGTAGCCGAAGCCGCCGGCGCCGCTCGGCTCGGTCAGGATCTGCCCGAGCCATTCCCCGGTCACGTGCCACTCCGTGCCGTCGGGCATGGCCAGCGCGGCGACGCAGGTGAAGTGTCCGCCGCGGTGCTCGGCGGCCACATCGCCCAACTGCCAGAGCAGCAGCTGCAGGTTCTGGTCGGAGTCCCGGGCGGGCCCGGACCAGCGGGCCGAGAAGATGCCGGGCGAACCGCCGAGGACGTCCACGCAGATGCCGGAGTCGTCGGCGATGGCCGGCAGACCGGTGTGTGCAGCGGCGGCGCGCGCCTTGATCAGAGCGTTCTCGGCGAAGGTGACGCCGTCTTCGACCGGCTCGGGGCCGTCGTAGGCCAGCACGTCGAGGTCGGGGAGCCGGGGGGCGAGGATGCGCCGCAGCTCCTCGACCTTGTGCTGGTTGTGGGTGGCGAGAACGACCTGCATGGCCCTAGCGCCCCAGCGCCGTCGTCTGGAACTCGGTCAGGGAGATCGTCCCGGCCAGCGCCAGGTCGAGCAGAGAATTAAGTTCGGTGCGGTCGAACGGCGCGGCCTCGGCCGTGCCCTGCACCTCCACGAATAGGCCGCGGCCGGTTACGACCACGTTCATGTCGGTCTCGGCCCGGGAGTCTTCGGTGTAGGCAAGGTCGAGCATGGACTCACCGCCGACGATGCCCACGGAGATGGCCGCGACGCTGTCGATCAGAGGCTGGGCCTTCTGGCTGAGGAACTTTTTCTCCCTGCCCCACTCGAGGGCGTCGGCCAGGGCCACGTAGGCTCCCGTGATGGCCGCGGTGCGGGTGCCGCCATCGGCCTGGAGCACGTCGCAGTCCAACACGATGGTGTTCTCGCCGAGCGCTTTCATGTCGACCACGGCGCGCAGGCTGCGTCCGATCAGGCGGCTGATCTCGTGGGTGCGCCCGCCGATGCGGCCCTTGACCGATTCGCGGTCCATTCGAGAGTCGGTGGAGCGCGGCAGCATGGAGTACTCGGCCGTGACCCAGCCCTTGCCCTTGCCGGCCATCCAGCGAGGTACGCCGTTGGTGAACGAGGCCGTGCAGAGCACCTTGGTGCGCCCGAACGAGATCAGGGCCGACCCTTCGGCCTGGTCGCTCCAACCGCGCTCGATCGTGACGGGGCGCAGCTGGTCGTTCGTTCGTCCGTCTACGCGCACGGTGTCGGTCACGGGGTCTCCTTGGGGTTGGGATGCGATGCGGCGAACTCGGCAAGCTCGCTCAAACTGAACGACCCGGTCTCGACCAGGTCGACACGACCGATTTCCGGCCCGATCAGCCGGTGAGCCAGGTGCAGAAAATCGTCGGCGCTGTCGCCGGTGGCCTCGTACCGGTAGCTGGGTGGCGCCTGCTCGGTGCGTTCCAGGCCCTGGCTCACCAGCAGCCGGTACACGTCGTTGGCCGTCTCAGTGTCGCTGGAGACGAGGGTCACGGTGTCCCCCATCACGTAGGAGATGGCACCGCGCAGGAAGGGGTAGTGCGTGCATCCGAGAACGAGCGTGTCGACTTCCGCGGCCCGCAGCGGGGCGAGATAGCCTTCGGCGACCGACAGTAGTTCGTCGCCCGTGGTGATTCCCGCCTCGACGAATTCGACGAACCGTGGGCAGGCCTGCGTCAGGAGCTGGATGTCGGTGGCCGCGGCGAACGCGTCGTCGTAGGCGCGCGATTTAACTGTGCCCAGTGTTCCGATCACGCCGACCCGGTTGTTGCGGGTGGTGCGCACGGCACGGCGCACGGCCGGTTGGATGACCTCGACCACGGGAACGCTGTAGCGCTCACGGGCATCCCGGAGCATCGCGGCCGAAGCGGTGTTGCAGGCGATGACCAGCATTTTCACATCTTGGGCAATCAGGTCGTCGAGAACGTCAAGGGCGAAACCGCGCACATCCGCGATCCTCTTCGGGCCATACGGAGAATGCGCAGTGTCTCCGATATAGAGGATCGATTCATTGGGCAGTTGATCCTTGATTGCCCGGGCGACAGTCAGGCCGCCCACTCCGGAATCAAAGATTCCAATCGGTGCATCCGTCACGACAGTTGAGCCTAGTCGGAATCCCTGACCCCCATCCGTGTACGCGCGGCACCCGGTCCGGCGCGGCCGGCGATCACCCCCTTGGACAGGGAGATTGACGGCATGTTCCCAGTCTCGCCCCGGTAGCGTCAGCACGTTCCATTCGGGGAATATGGCCGTAACTACACTCGGAATATGGCTCCCGCCAACCGACGGACGCCGCAACAGAATGACGTCACATTCGTTGTTTGAGGAGATGATCACCGTGAATGATCGAGTCGTAATCACCGGGCTGGGCGCCTTGACGCCCCTGGGCAACAATTGGCGCGACACGTGGTCGGGTCTCACCGGCGGCCGCAGCGGCGTAGCCCGGATCACCCAATTCGATCCCGCCGGTCTGCCGACGCAGATCGCCGGCGAGGTGAAGAACTTCATTCCGGCCGAGCGGATGACCGTGAAGCAGGTCAAGCGCGCATCCCGGGCCTCGCAGCTCGCGATCGCCGCAGCCCGCGAGGCGGTGGCTGACGCCGGTTTCGGCGCCTCCATGGAAGGCATCGACACGGCGGTCGTCGTCAACAGCGCCGTGAGCGGCTTCGCGGAGATCCAGGAAGCCACCGAGCTCGTCAACTCCGGCGACTCCCGGCGCATCCCGCCGCGCTTCGTGCCCTCCGCCCTGTTGAACATGGCCGCCTGCGAGATCGCGATCGACCTCGGCGTCCACGGACCGGTCAACGCGAGTGCCCTGGCTTGCGCCAGCGGGGCCTACGCACTCCTCGAGGCACGCACCATGCTCGTGATGGGTGACGCCGACGTCGTCATCGCCGGCGGGGTCGAGGCTGCGATCACGCCCGTCATGTTCGCGGGCCTGAACGCCATGCACGCGGCCTCCAAGAACAACGATTCCCCGGCCGAGGCCTCCCGGCCGTTCGACGCCGACCGCAACGGACTCGTCTTCGGTGAGGGAGCGGTCATCTTCGTGATGGAGCTGCTCTCCCACGCCCGAGCCCGCGGCGCCCAGATCTACGCGGAGGTGCTGGGCGGCGCCCTCACCAGCGACGGCCACAGCATCGTCGCGCCCGAACCCACCGGCAAGTTCGCGAGCCTGGCCATGACCCGCGCCCTCATCAAGTCGAAGTTGAACCCGAGCGACATCGACATGATCTGCGCCCACGGCACGTCCACCCAAGCCAACGACCGGGCCGAGACCTCTGCGATACGCCAGGCACTCGGGCACGCTGCCGACTCCATCGCCGTCACCGCCCCCAAGTCGATGACCGGCCACATGATCGGCGCCGCGGGTGCCCTCTCCGGCCTGCTCTGCGCCCTGTCGGTCCGAACCGGCATCATCCCGCCCACCATCAACTACACGACCCCGGACCCGGATTGCACGCTCGACTACGTGCCGCGGGTCGCCCGGGAGAAGCCGGTGAAGTTCGCCCTGGCGAATGCGTTCGGCTTCGGCGGGCAGAACTGCATCGTCGCCTTCGGGGCGCTGTAGGCCTTCTGCTCCGACAAGAACACGTACCGGGCCGGGCGGATAAGCTTTCCGGGTGACCGAAACCTCAGCATTCCGCACCGACCGGTACGAACTCACCATGGTGGACGCCGCGATCCAAAGTGGAACCGCCGGACGAGAGTGCCAGTTCGAGGCCTTCGCCCGGCGCCTCCCCTCCGGCCGCCGCTACGGCATCGTGGCCGGCACCGGGCGGCTGCTCGATCTCATCCGGGCCTTCCGGTTCACGGATGCCGAACTCACCTGGCTGAGAGACAACCGTGTGGTGCGCGAGCCCACCATCGACTGGCTCGCCGACTACGCCTTCCGCGGCACCATCTGGGGCTACCAGGAAGGCGAGGCATACTTCCCGGGCTCGCCCCTGGTCACGGTGGACGGCACCTTCGCCGAATGCGTCATCCTCGAAACCCTGATTCTCAGCGTGCTCAACTACGACAGCTCCGTCGCCAGCGCGGCCGCACGGATGGTCTCGGTCAGCCTGGGCCGCCCCCTCGCCGAAATGGGTTCGCGCCGCACTGGCGAGTACTCCGGGGTCGCCGCCGCCCGGGCCGCCTACATCGCCGGTTTCGCCTCGACCAGCAACCTGGAGGCCGGCCGCAGCTGGGGCGTGCCCACCATGGGCACCGCCGCCCACTCCTTCACTCTCCTGCACGACAGCGAGGAAGACGCCTTCCGTGCCCAGGTCGCGGCCTTCGGACCGGCCACCACCCTGCTCGTGGACACCTTCGACGTCGCCGCGGGCATCGAACTGGCCGTCAGGGTGGCCGGACCGGCGCTCGGGTCGATCCGGATCGACTCCGGCGACCTGCCGACCAGGGTGGCGGAGGCCCGCAGCCAACTGGACTCGCTCGGTGCCGTCAACACGCACATCACCGTCACCAGCGACCTCGACGAGTTCTCCATCGCCGCCCTGTCCGCGTCGCCCGTGGACGCCTTCGGCGTGGGCACATCGGTGGTGACCGGTTCGGGCTCCCCCGCCGCCGGGATGGTCTACAAACTCGTCGCGCACCGCGACGACGCCGGAGACTGGGTGCCCGTCGCCAAGACCTCGCCCGCGAAGAGCTCGGTCGGCGGCCGAAAGCGGGCCGTGCGCCGGCTCGACTCCGCCGGGATCGCGCGCGCCGAGGTCGTCCTGATCGGCGAGGATCCGGCCGGCTCCACTCCGCCCGCAGAGCCTTCGGGCCGGGACCGCGTGCTGCTGGTGCCTCTGATCACCGACGGCGTGATCGACGAAAGCTACCTCGGGGCGGCCGGCACGACCCGCGCCCGCGCGCACCACGCAGCCGTCATGCAGGAATTGCCGATCGAGGCCTTCCGCCTCGGGCGCGGCGACCCCGTCATCCCGACCCTGTACCGGTAGCGCTCAACCGGCAAATCAGGCCTTCATCTTCTCGTAGATGGCCTTGCAGGCCGGGCAGACCGGGAACTTCTCCGGGTCGCGTCCGGGCAGCCACTTCTTGCCGCAGAGGGCGCGCACCGGCTTGCCGGAAATGGCCGATTCGAGAATCTTGTCTTTGGGCACGTAATGCGAGAAACGCTCGTGGTCGCCCGGCTCGATGTGCTCCTGGTTGAGGAGTTGCTCGAGCTCACGGTCGAGCGTCGAGGTGCCGCCGCCGGTGCCGGGGTTTCCGGGTTCTGCGATGCTCGCGCGAAAGTGATCAGTCATGCACTCAGTCTAAACAACCCGCGGGCGCACCGGCAGGCCTGCTGATCCTGCCCGCGAGCCGGAGCCCGGAGGATACCGCGAGCGAGTCGCGCGGGAGCTGCGCCCCTCCGCGCGTGGCGTGCCACCGGCGCAGCGGCGCAGCACGCGCGCCACGCGAACGTCAGGACGCCTAGGCCCGCACGGCGGAGGCGATCATCTCCGGCCCGCGCCGTTCGAACGCGAGCGAACCCAGAAAGACCCCGCCCACGAGCGTGATCAGCCCGCTGGCGACGCCCAGCACGAGCGCCGGGATGTTCCAGACCGGGTCGACGAAGACGCCGAGCAGCGCGCAGGCGAGAGCCGGGAGCGAAAGCAGGATCGACCCCGCAAAGGTGAACGACTGGATCAGCGCGGCCGCCGTGTCCGACGCCTGAGGCTGAGCGAAAGGGCTGTCTCCCGGCTTGGTCGCCGGATAGGGGAAGCGCGCCGATGAATAACTCGAGAGCCCGAGCCCGGTCAGCAGGATGCTGGTGCTCACCCCCAGGATGGACGGCATCACCGCCCAGTCGCCGTAGACCGACACGCTGATCGCCGACCCAGCCGCGATCATCGGGATCCCCACGAAGAGTGCGGGAACCAACCGGCCCATCCGGTCCTCGAATCCGCGGGTGCCGGAGGCCACGTGCAGCCAGACCGCGGTGTGGTCCAGGGCGACGTCGTTGTGCAGGGTCCAGCCCAGGAACACACTCATCAACGGCACCGCCAGAAGAGCGAGGTAGGAGATCGGCAACCCCGCGAACGACAGCGGCAAGATGACGATCAGAGGAATGACCGGGATGACGATCACCGACATCCAGTACCGGGAGTCGCGGCGCCAGTAGGTGAGGCTGCGGGCCGCAATCGCACCCATCGGAGTGTGCGGCATGCTGTCGAACCACCCGAGCCCGCCGTACTGGCGAGCCTGAGCCTCGCGGCCGGGCGTGACAAGCATCCGTGCCACCAGTCCCTGCCAGGCCAGCCACAGCAGGTACGTCGTTGCCGCGGCCATCGAGAGCTTGAGCACGGCCGCACCCCAGAGCCCGGTGGAGGCGTCCCCGGGAACGGCCCAGGCCGCACCGAGGGGCGTCCAGCCGAGGATGCCCGCCAGCCCGCCGATCAGGTCGAGGCCGTAGCGACCCCAATCGAAGTTGAGCGCCAGAAGCACGACGGGGGCGATCATCACCAGAAGAAGCACCCCGATGATTCCGGTGAATTCCCGGGATCGACGCGTTGCCAGCAGGAACGCCCCCAGCGACGTGCTCACCCGGGACACGAGCATGCAGGTGGCCAGCAGCAGGGTGGCGGAGGCGAGGGCGAGCACCGTCACTAAGAGGCCGCGGGACCAGGTCACGACCGTGCCGAGCAGCACGACCGAGAGCACGAACGCGGGCACCCCGACCAGAGAGGACAGCGCCAGACCGAGCGAAAGCCTCCGGCTAGGGATGCCCATGGTCGCGAATTTGCGCGGGTCCATGGTGTCGTCGATCCCGAAGACCAGCGGGAACAGCAGGAAGCCGAGCACGACGAGTGATCCAGCGACGACCAGGCCGTCGCGAATGGCGACGGGATCTCCCGTGAAGCGCAGCCCGACGAGCACTACGAAGAGGCCGACGGCCAGGGCGAGGCCGTAGAGCAGGCCGATCACGATGCCGACGACCTGCCAGGGGCTGCGCCGGAACAGATTGGCGAGCAGGCGGACTTTCAGTCCGAGAAACTGTGCAACCACTCCATGCCTTCCGCCACCTTGCGTCCACCGGCCAGCTCGATGAACCGCTCCTCGAGCGTTTTCTCGCCGCGAACCTCGTCGATTGTGCCGGAGGCCAGCACCGCGCCCTCCACGATGATGGCGACACGATCGCAGACGCGCTGGATCAGATCCATTCCGTGGCTCGACAGCACGACCGTTCCACCGCTGGCGACGTATTTCTGCAGGATCTCCGTGACGTTGACGGCGGAGACCGGGTCGACGGACTCGAACGGCTCATCGAGCACGAGCAGTCGCGGCGAATGGATCATCGCGCAGGCGAGTGCGATCTTTTTCGTCATGCCGGCCGAGTAGTCGGCGACGAGGCGATTAAGCGCGTCTTCGAGGCCGAAGGCGGTTGCCAGGTCGGCCGCGCGCTGCCGCACGGTGACGTCGTCGAGACCCCGGAGCACCCCGGAGTAATAGAGCAGCTGGGCTCCGGTCAGGCGGTCGAACAGGCGCAGTCGATCAGGCAGAACGCCGATGATGCGCTTGGCGGCCATCGGGCTCCCCCAGACGTCGATGCCGTTCACCGTGACGGTGCCCGCATCCGGCCGGAGCAGCCCGGTGACCATGGAGAGCGTCGTGGTCTTGCCGGCGCCGTTGGGTCCGACGATCCCGAAGAACGACCCCGCGCGAACCTCGAGGTCGATGCCCGATACCGCCACGGTCCGGCCGAAGCTCTTGTGCAGACCGCTGACCGCGAGCACAACCGGCGGGGCGAGATCGAGCGCAGTCGGCGCAATCACCGGGGCGCGCTGGCGGGAGGCCCGTTTCACGACGGGCGGTTCCGTGGCAGCGGGGGCGGCGGCAGGCAGCAGCTCCGTTTCGGCGAACCCAGGCAGCTGCACCGGTACGGGCACCAGTTCGATGCCTGCCGACACGGATGCGTCGGCACCGGATGCGTCGGCAGCGGATGCGTCGGCAGCGAATGGCTGGGGCACGGACAGCGCGGCGACCAGGACCGGCTCGGCCTCCTCGCCCGGCGACGGGATGAACTCCGGCAGAACCTGCGTGGCAGGCTCCGCGTCAGGTTCGACACTCTCAGAGTCAGTGGCGAGAGGCTCAGAGACAGGTTCGACTGACTTCGCGTCAGGTTCGGCGACGGCGGCCGCGGCCGCAGCCGCAGCCAAGGTCGCCGCCCGGATGGCCGCAGCCCGCGCTGCGCTGGCCTTGGCCGCACTGGACCGGGCCGCGCCGGTTTTCGCGACGGACTCAGATTTCGCCGCTGCCGTGCGCGCGGCCGTAGCCCGTACTGACGTCGTGCGAGCCGACGTCGTGCGAGCCGCGGTGATGGGAGGAGAGGCGAGTGTCGGGGCGTCGGCCGTCGGCGACGTGCCTTCAGAGTCAGACTCCGGCGCTGCGACGGGCCTTTTCGGGGCCGGTCTCGGTGCGGGCTTTGGGCTGGTCCTGGCCGCGGGTTTCTTCGGAAGGGGCGCCCCGGGGGTGCCCTCCCTCGCCTCTGCAGCCGCTTTTGCGCGGGCCGTACTCGGTCGCCCGGCGGCCACACGGGGGGTAGCCTTCGTGCGCGGCGGCGCCTTGGGAACAGGGGCCTTGCGCACCGGGACGGTGCGCACAACAGCCGGCGTCGTGGCCTGTGTTTCAGCAGAATCTAGCGCAGAAGAGGGCACCTTCTGCTCGTCGGGCTCGGATGTCGGGGGCGCTGGAGTCACCTCGCTAACCTACCAAGGACCGTCTGACATCGCAGGCTTCGGGGGTCACCCGGAAACACAGTCAGGCGCTGCCCAGTCACGGGCGCCCGGGTCACGAAAGCAACACGGAAAGGAGTCCGCTCTTCCCCCCAACCGAGGGCGTAGGGTACTCTCGAGTTGGCATGACGGTGTGTCTGTACGTGAACTTACAAGTGAACCCTAGACAAACTCGATCTGAATCTGAGGGAGTCTCGGTCACTCGAATTCTTTTTTGAGGAGACAATCGTGACCACCCAGGTAGTCATTTTGGCAGCAGGTATGGGAAGCAGACTCGGTCGTTCGCTTCCGAAGCCGCTCACCGAGCTCAACGACGGTCGAACAATCATGCAGCAGCAGTTCGACAACATCGCGCACGCCTTCGGCAAGAAGGCGAAAGTTACCATCGTGGTCGGTTACAAGCTCGAGCACATCATCGAGGCCTTCCCTCAGGCATCCTTCGTTTACAACGAAGAGTATGACCAGACCAACACCTCGAAGAGCCTTATGCGCGCTCTCCAGGCGTCCACCACCGGCGGTGTGCTCTGGATGAACGGCGACGTCGTCTTCGACCCGGCCATTCTCGACCGCGCTGCCGCGATGGTCGCTCGCGACCAGTCCTTCGTCACCGTCAACACCTCCAAGGTGTCCGACGAGGAGGTCAAGTACACGACCAGCGCCGAGGGCTACATCAAAGAACTCTCCAAGACTGTCAAGGGCGGGTTGGGCGAGGCAGTGGGCATCAACTATATTTCCAGCGCGTACAAGGCTGTACTGGTCCACCACCTGACGAAGGTCGCCGACCAGGACTACTTCGAGCGCGGCATCGAACTCGCGATCGAGAAGAACAACCTGTTGGTCGAGCCTCTCGACATCTCCGATTTCTACGCGGTCGAGGTCGACTTCGCCGAGGATCTCGAACGGGCGAACCTCTTCGTCTAGCGGCGCCTTTCGCAGGGGCGCGCGCCGCGCCCCTACGATAGAGCGCGTGAGTAGATATGCGGAAGTGCGCCCTGAGCAGCGCACGTCTTTCGCCAGGTACCGTCATTCCCTCTGGTTGCTCACACAGCGGGATCTGCGGGTGCGCTACTCGACGTCGCTGCTCGGTTACTTCTGGTCGATTCTCGACCCTCTGGTCATGGCCGGTATCTACTGGTTCGTCTTCACCCAGGTTTTCCAGCGCACGGTGGGCAACGAACCGTACATCGTCTTCCTGCTGTCGGCGCTGCTGCCGTGGATGTGGTTCAACGGCACCGTGTCCGACTGCACCCGCGCGTTCCTGCGCGAAGCGAAGCTGATTCGGTCCACCCGAATACCCCGCACGATCTGGGTGAACCGGCTCGTGCTGTCCAAGGGCATCGAGTTTGTGGCGTCCATCCCGGTGCTTCTGCTGTTCGCACTCATCGCCGGGGCTGAACTCAGCGCGGGTGCGGCCCTCTTCCCCCTCGCGATCCTGCTTCAGACGATCCTGACCGCAGGGATCGGGCTGATCGTCGCTCCCCTCGTGGTCTTCTTCCGCGACCTTGAGCGGGCCGTGAAGCTCATCCTCCGCTTCCTGTTCTACGCATCGCCGATCATCTATGGCACCGCGGACCTGCCCACGGAACTGCAGTTCTGGGCCGGCTTCAATCCGCTCAGCGGCCTGTTCAGCCTGTACCGGGCCGCGTTCTTCCCCGAGCAGCTCGATTGGATTCTCGTGCTGATCAGCGCGCTGATGTCGGTCCTCTTTCTTTTCGCCGGCCTGGTTGTCTTCACGCGCACCGAGCGCGCCGTCCTGAAGGAGATCTAGTGTCGGCACCGGTGATCACCCTCACGGGTGTCGGCATCCGTTTCCGCCGCAATCGACGCGGTCGGCGCTCGTTCAAGGACCTGTTCGCCGCCCGGAGGCGGCGCATCCGCCCGAACGAATTCTGGGCGCTGCGGAACGTTGCGTTCACGGTGCAGCGCGGCGAGGCGATCGGCGTGGTCGGTCGCAACGGGCAGGGCAAGTCGACCCTGTTGAAGCTGGTCACCGGCGTCGTGCTGCCCGACGAGGGCTCGGTGCGTGTGACCGAGGGTGTGGCCCCGCTGATCGAGATCACGGGTGGCTTCGTGGACGACCTCACTGTGCGCGAGAACGTCTACCTGACCGCGGGCCTGCACGGGATGACGAAGAAGCAGATCGCGGTGCGCTTCGACGAGATCATCGCCTTCGCGGAGATCGCCGACTTCGTCGACACGCCCTACAAGCACCTGTCCAGTGGTATGAAGGTGCGCATCGCGTTCGCCGTGATTTCCCGGCTCGAGGAGCCCATCCTGCTCGTGGACGAGGTGCTCGCCGTCGGCGACAAGGCGTTCCGGGAGAAGTGCTACCGGCGGATCGAGGAACTGCTCGCCGGTGGGCGAACTCTGTTCTTCGTGTCCCACAACGAGCGGGACCTCAAGCGCTTCTGCACCCGAGGTCTCTACCTTGACAAGGGTGCGCTGGTTCTGGATGCCCCCATCACCGAGGTGCTGGCGCTCTACAACTCGCAATACGGGATCAAGCCGGCCTAACGGGCCGAGGCCATCACGGCATCCGGATCTTCCAGGCCGTCCCGGGAGGGCGGCAGTTGAGCGGAATTGAACCCGGTCATCAGATCGCCCGGCTCAATGCCGAGCACTGTGGCGAGCCGGATCAGGGTGTGGAAAGTGGGGTTGCCAAGTCCCCGGTCGATCCGCGCGTAGTTGGACACGTTGAGGCCGGCCAGGTGGGCGACGGCCTCCTGATTGAGGGACAACTGGCGCCGCCGACGACGCAGGCGAACACCGAGGATTCGGGATGCTTCTGACTTCGGCTCAGGCATTCTCCTTGTATAGGCGCGCACCGAGTTTTCCGCCAGTGGCACCCAGCCGGGGCACGTAAACTCATCGGGACACTGACGGAGGGCACTCTGATGGCCAGAAAAACCAAGCCGATTATTTCCGAGACGGGCGGCCTGCCGAAAGGCGGCCAGCTCCCCACCGGGATCGTCACGGGCTTCGACCGCGTGATGGCGATCCACCGTCCTGCCGTGCTCGCGCACATCCGTTCCGTGCGCCGCCGTTCCCCACAGGCGTCGCCCGTGGAGATCATCCGGATCCTGGAGCGGCGCTACCTCGCCGCCGTCACCACCGGGGGTGCCGCGGTCGGCGCGACGGCGGTCATCCCGGGGGTCGGCACCGCCGTCACCCTGGCCATCTCCGGCGTGGAGACGGCCGGGTTCCTCGAGGCCACCGCCCTGTTCACCCAGTCGGTGAGCGAGGTGCACGGCATCACGGTCGAGGACCCCGAGCGGGCACGCGCTCTGGTGATGACGATGATGCTCGGCCGCGAAGGCTCAGACCTCGTGCGCCAGCTGGCCGGCCAGGTCTCCGGCTCCGGCGTCCCGCGCGCCGCTTACTGGGGCGAACTCATCACGACCAGCATTCCCCGGGCCATCATGGGACCGCTGACCGATCGGCTGAAGAGCAGCTTCATCCGGCAGTTCGCCGCCAGGGGCGGCGCCAGCTTCATCGGCAAGGCCCTGCCGTTCGGTGTGGGCGCCATCATCGGGGGTGCGGGCAACCACATCCTGGGCTCGCGGGTCGTTCACGCGTCGCGGCTCGCGTTCGGCCAGCCGCCGGTCGGTTTCCGCGAGGAACTGGACCCCCGGGTGCGGATCGTCGTTCGGGAATCGCCGGCCCTCCGCATCCCCGGGATCACCCGGCTGTCCCTGACCGGCCTGTCCGGCCGGCTTTCCCCCCGGCGACGGATGCCCGGCGCACCGGACCCGACAACGCCGACACCGCCCCGTGCAGACTAGAGCTTCTCGACGTCGCTGACCTCGTCCGTCGGAGCGTCGATGGCTGGTTCGACCACTTCCAGGCTCACGGCCTGCGGGTGGGATGCGTCGAAGCGCTCCCACTCGTCCATCAGGTGCGCCACAGCGGCGTGGAAACGCTCCGTGGCGACTCCGGGACCGGTGTCGCCGAAGTAACGCTCGACCCAGATCTTGAGCCGGTCATGGGCCTCGCTGTCATGGGTGAGATCGTCGAGCACGCCGAGGATACTTCCCGCATCGTCGACGTTCAGCCACTCGCAGTCGGAGAGATAGCCGCCTGAGTCGATCTGGGCGGCCGGGTCGACCGGGCGGGTCACCATCAGAGCCTTGCCCGAGGCCAGACGGTCGTAGACCATCGCGGAGATGTCGACGATGGCGACATCCGCTGCCGACAACTGCCAGCCCAGGTCGGGGCTCGTGTCGTAGATGTGCCGGGCCGAGGCATCCCGCGCATTCGCCGTCGCGATGGCCGCGATGATGGTCTTGTTCGCCGCGCCGTACTCGCTGCTCACCACGCCGCTGCGGGGGTGCGGGCGGTAGATCACGCGGTGCCGGCCCGAGGCCAGCAGTGACGTCACCAGGGCAACGCCGTGGGACGCGATCGAGCCGTAGGCGGCGGCTGGCCGGTCGCCTTCCCAGGTCGGAGCGTAGAGGATGACCTGGCGCTCGTCCGGGGCGAACGGCGTCGCGCCGGAGTAGAAGTCGGCCTGGGGGCGGCCGATCTTCAGGGCGCGCTTGTCGAAGTCGTAGTCCCAAAGCACCTTGTCGAGACGGGCGATCGCGGCGTCGCCGGCGACGAAGGCGTAGTCGTAGGCCTTGATCTGGTTCGTGACCATGTACATTTTGTCGCTCTCACCGTGGTTGATGAAAACGTGCCAGCGGCCCCCGTAGCGCATCATTTGGAAGTTGCGGGTGTTCTGGTTCACGTAGAACACGATCCGGATGTCCTGCTGGGCCAGCACCTGCTCGAGGTCGACGACCCGGCGAACGTAGGCAACCGGGAGCGGGGACTCATCGATCAGCGGCAGGGCACCTGCCCCGCTGCGGCTCAGCACCAGCACGGGCCAGGTCTCGGCGAGCTTCGCGAGCGGCTTGTACCACTGCCGCATCTGGTACAGATTGACGTCGCCGTCGGCGAAGTAGACCGCGATCTTGAAGTGATTCCGGGGCAGCGGCTCACGCGTGGACAGCCGCCCGTTCAGCAGCCGCTGTGCCTTGCGGGACGCCGTGACGTCCCTGACCAGCTTGAGCCCAAGCCTGACGTCTCGTTGAATACCCACCCGTCAAGAGTACCGACGATGCCACTCGACCGAGCGCCTCTGGCCCCCCGAAGGGGACGTGACGACGGAATCGTTAGACGATGGGCGGCCGTCCGGCCAGCGTCATCCGCCACACCGTGCGCGCCCTGAGGGGACGCCGCTCCCCCGGGTCGGTGGTCCACCCCTCGCGGAAACCGGTGAGCCAGGCGCGCAGCGCGCCCGGATTTCGAGCCCAGCGCAGTACCTGGATCAGAAGCCAGGACCCGGCGTAGACGGGCACGAGCAGGACCGGAAGGTTGCGGCGGGCCAGCCAGACCCGGTTGCGGGCGTTCAATCGGTAGTAGTCGGCGTGCCGGGTGGGCGCGATCACGGGATGATTCGCTTCCAGCTCGCCGGCGTACCAGGCGCGCAGGCCCAGGTCCCAGACACGCCAGGCCAGCTCGATGCCCTCATGGGCGTAGAAGAACGGCTCGGCCCAGCCCCCGGTGGCGTCGAAGGCGGCCCGGGGTAGCAGCACGGCACCCTCCCAGACCGAGAAGACGTTGCTGGAGTGGGTGGCTTCGCCCTTGCGGATGCGCGGAATCCAGCGTCTCGGCGACACGATCCCGGCCGGATCGACCACTCGGGGCTGCAGGAGGCCGATGGTCGAATCCGCCCGCAGCACGCCGATGGCGTCTCGCAGAAAGTGCGGGTCCGGGATGCTGGCGTCGTCGTCGAGGAAGAAGAGAAACTCGCCCGCGACGCGGGAGACCCCGCGGTTGCGGCCGGCCGGAATGCCCAGGTTCTCGGGCAGGCCGAGCGTCTTCACCTGGTCCGGCAGCCCGGTCGGCTGCCAGCCATTGCCCACGCACACGATGTCCAGGAGAACGTCCTGCTGGGCCAGCAGACTGCGGATGCCGCGGGCAAGGTCGTCGGGACGGGTGCCCTGGGTGAGCAGCACAACCCCCACTGTCGGCAGGGCGGGCCCGACCGGTGAAGCGTTAGGACCGGACACGCTTGGACGCCATGATGGCCACGAAGTGGCCCACCAGTGAGAGGAAGGCCAGCGGGACGAGCACGACCAGCACGAACCGGTCGACCGCCGGCTCGCCGAGGAAGCTGCCGACGACCGCGGCGACGAAGATCAGCATGGTCAGTTCGACCGAGTGGTACAGCCGGTGGAACGGGAGGAACCGGGCCAGGCGGCGGGCGCGGGCGATGAGGCTCGACGTCGGGGCCTGCTCGTGCTTGCGATCGGCGAGTTTGGTCAGGCCGGCGTTCGCGCGGGCCACGTGCACCATGTCGTTGAGGGCCTTGTTCAGCACGATGACGAGGGCGAGCAGCAGTGCGAGCGTGGTCCACAGGAAGTCGGCGGGGGCCTCGAACGGGTAGAAGGCGCACCGGATCCCGAACGCGATCGGGATGAGGGCCTCTGTCGTGTAGTGCCCGACCTTGTCGAGGAACACGCCGGCCGGGGAGGACTGCCGGCGCCAGCGGGCGACCTCGCCGTCGGAGCAGTCGACCAACATCTGCAGCTGCCCAAGCAGGAGGGCGAGCATCGCGCCCCAGATGCCGGGAATGAGCAGCGCGGCGGCCGTGGACCAGCCGACCAGGATCATCAGGCCGGTGACGCCGTTCGCCGAGATGGAGGTCTTCAGAAGCATCCAGGTCAGATACGGGGAGATGTCGCGCAGGTAGAGCGACGCCGTCCAGTGCTCGGCGTTCGCCCGCAGCCGAACTTCCGGCGGCTGGGCCACCTGGCGCAGCTCGGCGATTGAGGAGGGTCGAGTCGCCGCGGGATTCGCTGACGTCATTGGTGCCTTCCGGTATGGGCCGTGATGTTGGTGGTGAATTTTAGAAACCCGAGCAGGAAGCCGATCCCCCAGCAGAAGTGAATGCAGGGCAAGACTACGAGAAACCACAGCCCGGCACGAAACCCGTCCGGCCGGGTCACCAGGGCCGTGGCCACGGCGACGAGCCCCAGGTAGGCGGCGGGAATCAGAAAACCGAGCAGCAACCACGGGTTCGCCCCGGTGAGGAGCTGAACCAGGCCGGCCAGCCCGGCCAGAGTGCCGACAGTGACACCCAGGACCATGACGGGCGGGGCGAAGTAACGGATGCCGTTGTCCTCGGGATATCGGCGGGCGAGTTCCCCTCGCCAGAGGCCGGTGGACACCATCTGCCGGGCCAGCCGGGCCAGACTCGGCCGGGGCCGATAGACGACCCGGAGCCGGGGTGTGAACCAGACGATGCCGCCCTGGTCGCGCAGGCGGCGGTTGAGTTCCCAGTCCTGGCCGCGCTTGATGCCCTCGTCGAAGAGGCCGACGCGCACGATGCTGTCCATCCGGAAACAGCCCAGGTAGACGGTTTCCGCGGGGCCCTCCGGGCCGCCGATGTGCAGGGGAGTGCCGCCGAGGCCGATCTTCGTGCCGTAAGCGCGCGCGACGGCTTTCTGGAACGGGCTCTCGCCCTGGGCGTCCATGACGCCGCCGACATTGTCGGCGCCGGTGCGCTCAAGGGTCTCCACGGCGATGCGGGCGTAGTCCGGCGGCAGCACCGAATGGGCGTCGACGCGAATGACGAACGCGTACTGCGAGGCACGGATAGCCGTGTTGAGGCCTGCCGGAGTGGAGCCGATCTCGTTCGCCACGATGCGGATGCGCGGATCAACCGCGGCCATCTCCTCAACCAGTTCGGTTGTGCCGTCGATGCTCGGGCCGAGGGCCAGGGTGACCTCGAAGGGCCCCGAGTAATCCTGGCGGAGCAGACTGGTCACGGCGGCGCGCACATGGGTGACGTCATTCAGCACCGGCATCACATAGGAAACCCCGAGCAGGGATGCGGCTCCGGAAGAGGGATCCTGGCTGGTCATAGTTCCATTCTTCTGGCGGGATGTAAGAGCCTACCAGCCGGGTGTTTCCTGCCAGCATCGGGGCCGAAAACGACAGCTGCGCCGCCGGTGGATCACCGGCGGCGCAGCTGTTGTTCTCTGGAAGGAGCGAGTGGTCAGCTGGAGAGTGCGCCGACCGTGACGGATACCGTGGCCGACTTTCCATCGCGCACAAAGGTGAGGTCGGCCGTCTCGCCGGCCGCGAGAGCGCGCACCTGGGCGGTGAGGTCGTTCGCGTCGGTGATGGGTAGATCGTTGAGGTTGGTGACGATGTCGCCCTTTCGCAGTCCGGCCTTCTCCGCTGCACCGCCCGCCGAGACCTCGCTGATCAGGGCGCCGACGGTGGCGCTCTCCGGGCTGCCGGCAGCGCTGGTGACACTGGCGCCGAGCAGACCGTGGCTGGCCGTGCCGGTGGCGATCAGTTCGTCGGAGATACGCTTGGCCAGGTTCGACGGGATGGAGAAGCCCACGCCGATGCTGCCGGCGGCCGCCGAGTCGCCGCCCGCGCTGGCGATGGCGACGTTGATGCCGATCAGCTCGCCCTTGGCGTTGAGCAGGGCTCCGCCGGAGTTGCCGGGGTTGATCGCGGCATCCGTCTGGATGACCGAGAGGGAGATGCTGCCGGTGGAGGGAGCCTGGGCCGGGCCGCCGTTCTGGTCGGGAAGGTCGAAAAAGAACGGGCTCTGCTCTTCGTCGGGTGCGGAGTTCTCGGGTGTCGACGGGGCAGCCGAGGAGGCGATGGAGATGCTGCGGTTCAGTGCGCTGACGATGCCGTCGGTGACGCTGCCGGAGAGGCCGAGCGGTGCGCCGATCGCGATGGCGCTGTCGCCGACGTTGAGCTTGCCGGAATCGGCCCATTTGATCGGCGCCAGGCCGCTCGCACCGTCCAGCTTGATCACGGCGAGGTCGGAAACCGGGTCGGTGCCGACAATGGTGGCGGCGTAGAGCTTGCCGTCACTGGCGGTGACCTGAATGCTGGCGTCGGCGGCGGCGCCGTCGAGGGTGACGACGTGCGTGTTCGTGAGAATGTAGCCGTCTTCGGACAGGATGACGCCGGAACCGGTTCCGCCGGAGCTGCCGTCGGAGGCGGCGATGGTGACGACACTGGGCGTGGCCTTGGCGGCGACCGCCGTAATCTGGTTGACGCTGTCGGTGTTGTTGACCACGACCGTGCTGGGGCCGTCGGCCTGGCTGGTCGGGATTCCGACGGTCTGGTTGGTGACCACGAAGGCCGTGACGCCGGCGCCGGATGCCCCTCCGACGAGAGCGCCGATGGCGAGGGCCGCGATCAGGGCGATATTACCCGAGCGGCGGGGCTGCGTGCGCGGGCCGCCGGGCTGGTCGGCGGCGTACCCGTTCTGACGGGCGTAGGACTGCGGCTGGGTATTCGGCGCGTAGGGATCCGAGGTGGTGCTTTCCGCGACCGGGTGACCGAAGGAATCCGTGGCGTACGCGCGCGCGGGCGCGGCCGAGGCGGAGGTGGGCTGGGCCGCGGTGGGCTGGGCCGGCGACTGTTCAGAGGCGGAAACCGTTTCGGGGATGACCTCGGTCGGCTTCTCGTCGCCGGGGGTGCCGCCGGAGGAGTGATCCGCAGAGGGCTGGGCCGTGGCGGAAGCCTCGCCGGCCGCATTGACTTCGAATGGGACTGCGTCGTCGGGATCGGGAGTGGTGCCGGGTGCCTGCGGATTGTCGGTCATGGTGTGCTCCTTCCAAGCATTTCCACCTTGACTCCTGAACCTGAACGAATGATCTGTGCAGCCTGGGAGCATTCAATGACGACGCCGTGACTTGCGCGGTGCCGGGTCGATCAACACAGTTAGCAACCCGGGCCAGCCGGGTTTGTCGTGCACTCGCGGTTGACGAGCACCGTCTGGGCATTCCCCACGATCACGCCGAGCGGGCTGGCCGAGGTCGACAGCGTACCCTGCACCGGCCGCCAGGCAAGGCCCGCGAAGCGATACTCGGCCGAGTACACCACCGCGACGACCACGGCATAGCTTCCCGGACTGGCGAACGCGTGGCTGGTGGCGGTGTCGGAGAATTCCGGGAGGCCCAGTGCCGCCCAGGTCGCGCCGCCCGAGTTCGTGCTTGCCTGGGCACCGTCGCCGTAGGACCAGCGGTAGCCGACCGGGGTGAAATGAACCTCCACCGGATATCCCAGCAAGGCGCCGGTACGGGAGTGCTCGGATGCCGACGCGATGAAGTTCGCGGGCAAACCCGCCACGCTCCAGCCGCGCGGTTCCATCGTCTGGGACGGCGCCGCGGGCTGGAAGTTGACCAGATCACTAACCCTCACCACGAGGTTCGGGTCGCACGGCGACCCCGGAATGCAGTTGACCGTGAAGTCGTCGCGCACGAACGCCAGCGGATCGACGACGGGTGCTGCACCGACTTGGCCGCCACCGGCGTTGCCGCTGCCGCTGCCGGAACCGGACCCGCCCGCCCCGGATCCCGCTCCGCCACCGGCTTCGTTCCCGGACCCCTGTCCCCCGCCGGTCTCGTACCCCGCAGAAAGGTCCACCCCGCCGTTGTTGATGGCTTCCCTTACATCAGGGCAGAGGCCGGCGATTGCCAGTTGGTAAGGACAATCTTGAGCCTCCGCTATTGCGGGCACCGCAGAAGAAAGGGAGAAAAGTGAGAGCATCAGCGCTGTCAGCAGAAGTTTGATCCGGACCATACCCGCGACTCCGCAATTTGCAAATAGTTACTGCTTTGTTCCGTGCCAATGAAAACAACTTCTAGGGGCAGCCGCAGTGGCCGGTCAGTTTTTGACACTGATGTTCCTAAGGAATCCACGATGTCACTTTTGGTCACATCGAGACAGACATAGACCTTTATTTCCCATTCTCCGTCGACGGTGATTTTCGTGGACTGGATGGCCATCGAGTCAAACGAAGTGGAACCGACTTGCTTCCAGCCTTGGTCATCGAATGATGCGGCAACGGATAGATTCTGCTTGTGAGCTTCTCCGGAGCTCAGGGATAGAAAAAGCTCCCGTGATGGTGATCCGGATTCCTCTGCTTCATCACCGGCAGCCAGATACGCCGCATAGGCTTCGGTGGCCGCAGCCAGAGCTTCCTCATCGGACGCGAAGACGGGGGCATCCGTCGGCGCGGTCGTCTCGGACGCCTGGGGCGCTTGGGGCTCCGGTTCGGGCGTGCAACCGGTCAGCGCGAGTGTGCCGAGCAGCAGCAGCGAGCTCAGAACGAGGAGGTCGCGCTGCACGGTCCGCATGCGGCCAACCTAGGGCATCCGGCGCAGCCCCGCTCGAACTTTCCACATGTCGTAGTTTGGAGCCATGCAGGTGACATCATGACAATCTCCGGGGCCTGGCGACGTACGGCCCGTGGGGCCGGCCTGCTCGCCGCGGACGGCACCGTCGCCGCGAGCATTTTCGCGGAGATGAGTGCCCTCGCCCTGCGCACCGGCGCCATCAACCTCGGCCAGGGATTCCCCGACGAGGACGGCCCTGCCGAGGTTCTCGAAGCCGCACGCCAGGCGATCTCCGACGGTGCGAACCAGTACCCGCCGGGGCGCGGCTTGCCCGTGCTGCGGGGCGCCATCGCTCGGCATCAGCACCGGTTCTACGGCCTGTCCGTCGATCCGGATACCGAGGTCCTGGTGACGGCGGGTGCCACCGAGGCGCTGGCGGCAACCGTTCTCGCACTGCTCGACCCCGGCGACGAGGTTGTCACGCTGGAGCCGTTCTACGACGCTTACGGCGGCCTGATCGCGCTGGGCGGGGGCATCCATCGCACGGTGCGCCTGCGGGCGCCCGATTTCCAGCCGGACCGCGACGAACTGCGCGCCGCCATCACGGACCGCACCCGACTGATTATCGTGAACAATCCGCACAACCCCACCGGGGCCGTGCTGCCGCGCGAGACCCTGGAACTCATCGTGTCCCTCGCACACCGTCACGACGCGCTCATCGTGACCGACGAGGTCTACGAGCACCTCACCTTCGGTGTCGCCCACGTGCCCGTCGCGACGATTCCGGGCGCGAGCGAGCGCACCATCACGATCTCCTCCGGTGGGAAGACGTTCAACACCACCGGCTGGAAGATCGGCTGGCTCACCGCCCCGTCCGCTCTTGTCACCGCAATCCTGGCCGTGAAGCAGTTCCTCACCTATGTGAACGGCGCGCCGTTCCAGCCGGCGATCGCGCGGGGCCTCGACCTGCCGGACACCTTCTACACCGGTGTCGCCGCCGACCTGCAGGCCAAGCGTGACGTTCTCGAGAGCGGCCTGATCGAAGCGGGGTTCACGGTCAGTCGACCTCAGGGGTCGTATTTCATCGTGGCGGATGCCGCGCCGCTCGGCTACCCTGACGGCGCCGAGTTCTGCCGGGTGCTGCCCGATCTCGCCGGGGTGGTCGCGGTTCCGATCGGCGCGTTCTGCTCCGCCCGTCACCAGTCCGAGTATGCCTCGCTGGTGCGATTCGCCTACTGTAAAAAAGTGGACGTGCTCGAGCGCGCCGCCGCCCAGCTGGCCGGTATCATCGCCCGTTAGCCGCCCGGCAGCCGCCGCTTTGGAGGTGCCGACAGGGGGTTCTAGTGCGCCAGTGCCGGGTAGTCCGTGTAGCCCTCGGCTCCGGCACCGTAGAAGGTAAGCGGGTCGGGAGCGTTCAGCGGCAGGTCCTTGAGCCAGCGCGACACGAGGTCGGGGTTGGCGATCACGGCACGGCCCACGACGACCGCATCCGCCAGTTCGTCGGCGATGATGGCCATCGCCTCGTCCCGGTCGGTGACCTCGCCGAAGCCGCTGTTCACCAGGAGCGGCCCAGCGAAACGGGCACGCAGCTGCTGCACCAGTTCGCCGGCCGGCTCGCGGTGCAGGATGCTCAGGTACGCAAGGCCCAGCGGAGCGAGTGCGTCGGCGAGCGCGCCGTAGGTGGCCAGAAGGTCGGCGGCATCCGTTTCGAGGGCATCCTGAATGTTGTGCTCCGGCGAGACCCGGATGCCGACGCGGCCGGCGCCGATCGCCTCGGCCACCGCGGTGACGACCTCGACGACGAAACGGGCCCGGTTCTGCGGGGAGCCGCCGTAGATGTCGTCGCGCTGGTTGGAGGCCGGCGAGAGGAACTCGTGCAGGAGGTAACCGTTCGCGGAGTGAATCTCGACGCCGTCGAGTCCCGCGGCGATGGCGTTACGGGAGGCCTGCACGAAGTCCGCGATCACGCCGGGGAGTTCGTCGAGTGTGAGGGCGTGCGGTACCGGGTAGGCGGCCTTTCCCGCGTAGGTGTGGGTTTCGCCCTGGATGGCGATGGCGCTGGGAGCCACGACCTCGCGGCCGCCGTTGGTGCCCTCGTGGGTGACGCGGCCCGCGTGCATTACCTGGGCGACCAGGCGCCCGCCGGCGAAGTGCACGGCGTCGGCGACGTTGGTCCAGCCGGCGATCTGCTCGGGGGTGACCAGCCCCGGCTGGCCGGGGAAGCCCTGACCGGCGTGGCTGGGGTAGGTGCCCTCGGTCACGATCAAGCCGAGCGAAGCACGCTGCTTGTAGTGCTCGACGACGAGGGGGCCGGGAACGCCCTCGATTCCGGACCGAACCCGGGTCAGCGGCGCCATGACGAGCCGGTTGGGCAGTTCCAGGTCGCCGAGGGATAACGGGGAGAAAAGATTCACGAATAGCTCTTTCTGTGGGTCAGGGTGTCGCCGGACGGCGCGCGCGCCGTCTCGGACAGGGGAAGCAGCTCCCCCTGGGGCCAACGGCCCTGCTCTCCCGCGCATTCCCCTCACCCGTCACGGTCGGGCAATCCACAGGAGCCGACGCACCGAACCAGCATTATGAGCACCATCGCCGAGACCCGGCCGACGACGTCGCCACGGAGCTTCCCGGCCCCGGATGCACCGACCCGGGAGGACCCGGACCGCACCGGATACTGCCCGTTCCCTCTGTCGTCCGACGCCCGGGCCTTCGGACTGACCACGAGCTCCATGCGGCTGCGCCAGGCAACGGTTTCGGTGCGGCACGGCCGCCGTACCGGGAGCGACACCGCGACCATCCTGCTGCACGGCGCCGCGGGATCCTGGACGACCTGGACGCCGCTGCTGGCCGCGGCCGACGCCTCCGGTCTCGGCCTGACCGACCTGATCATCCCCGACCTGCCCGGCTGGGGGGACTCGCCGCTTCCGGCGGCGGGACCCTCTCGTTCCATCGAGGCAACCGCTGCGGTGGTGGCCGAGATCGCCTGTGCGCTCGGCTACCGCTCCTGGACCGTGATCGGCCACTCCCTCGGCGGCTTCGTGGCACTCGAACTTGCCGCAAGCGAGACCCAGTCGACCGCGTTCGTCGGCCTCGTCTCGGCCACGACGTTCTCGGTGATCGACACCGTGCGGCACCCGGTCGCCCGGTTCGCCGCGCTGCCGGGGTACAGCGCCCTACTGCCGGTACTGCGGGCCGTCGCCCGGGCCGGGCGCGCCGGCCATGGTCTGATCCGCCTGCTCCACCGCACCGGGCTGCTGCGCACGCTGGCGGCGCCCCTGTTCCGCCGACCGGAGCTGCTGCACGAGAGCGTCATCGGGGCCCTTGCGACCGAGCTGCGCCCGCAGGCGTTCGCCGTGGCATCCGACCTCGCCGGAACCTACGATGCCAACCGCTGGGCCCGGATCGAGTGCGCCGTGCACGCAACCCAGGGTGACGCCGACATTTTCGTGGCGGCGACGGATGCGGCCAGGCTCCGCGCGGTCATCCGCGGCTTCGATCTGGTCACGGTGCCGGGCACCGGGCACTTCGCGCACGTGGAGAAACCGTATGAGACGCTGCTTCACCTGTTGCCGAACGGATGCCTGTCCCGGTCAGGCGTGTTCCCGCAGTAGTAGTCGCTGTGTCCTGGACGATCCCGCGGCACGGCTGTTTCCCTTGTCAAGCGGGTTCATAGCGACCAAACTGAGGATCAGTCCTGAGATCTGGTCACCCTGTGTGGCCGGCCTCTGAACAGCCCCACCGATTGAAAGCGGCTCCCCATGGGTTCGTTGACGTATGACAGGGTCACGGTCGAATTCGACGACCGGATATTGGCGCATCTCCAGATCGTGATCGTACAGAAACTCCGCCGGGGCGAAAGCTTCCTGCTCTCGTGGCGAAACGCCGCCGAAGCCGGAAACGGTCGCAGTTCCGCGTGGCTGCACCCGGCCATTCCCCTGTATTTCAAGTTCTCCGGCGGTCAGCCGCCGAGCATCAACCCGCTGTGGCTCGCCCAGCTCACCCGTTCCGCTAACAGTTCCCAGGGTCTGGTGGCCACCGGCGAGGAGCGGGCGATGGGTGAACCCGAACATCCGGAGCGCACCGACCGCGGTCATCGCCCGGATCAGAAATTCACGGTGCGCGCGGCGCCCGCCTCGCAGGACACCATCGCCACCGAACTCTGAGCTGGCTGCACGCTCAGCGGGGCACGACCGCGAAGCGGCGCAGGGCCAGCGAGGGATTGCGGGCGCGCACGGCTGTGAGGCGCTCCGACAGCACCCAGGCGACGGCGACATCCGTTGTCTCGCCGATGGTGACCAGTTCCACGCCCATCGGGTCGACCACCATGCTGTTGCCGACGCCCACCGGCGGGGCGTGGTCGGCGGCCGCCACGTAGACCGTGTTCTCCAGGGCGCGCGCTGTCAGCAGCGTGCGCCAGTGCTGTTCCTTCAACGGTCCCCGCACCCACTCGGCGGGCACCAGCACCAGTTCGGCCCCCGCGTCGACCAGGCGGCGCGTCACCTCCGGGAAACGGATGTCGTAGCAGGTCTGCAGTCCCACCCGCAGTCCCACCACCTCGAACGTCTCGGGTTCCTCCACGGCGCCAGGCCGCACCCAGTCCGATTCACGGTCGCCGAAGGCGTCGTAGAGGTGCAGCTTGCGGTACTTCGCGACGAGTTCGCCGGCCGGATCCACCGCGACGAGGGTGTTGAAGAAGCGGCTCGGGTCATCCGTGGCCTCCAGCATGCCGGCCACGACATGCACGCCGAGTTCTGCCGCGAGCGCGGCGAGGGCGGCCACGAAGGGGCCGTCCACAGGTTCGGCCGCGGCGACGAAGGAGGGCCCCAGGACCGGTTCGAAGAAAGAGGAGTACTCGGGGAAGACGACCAGCCGGGCTCCGCGGCCGACGGCCGTCTCGGCGAGGGCACGCATGGCGGCGAGATTCACGGCCGGCTCGCGGCCGGGGGCGAACTGGGCCACCGCAACCCCCAGGGCAGCCACAGGGCCGGAGCCAGCGCCGGCAGCTGCAGCTGCAGCGGGAGCAGGATCGCGCGTCTCGAGGGGATCGATCATGGCGTCAGCCTAGCCGCCGGCAACGCCTCGGCCGGGGTCGCGGCATCCGTTCCCCTCGGTCCGTACCGGTCCTGGGTTCCAGGGTTCAGCGGGGTGGCCTAACGTGTAGGCGTGTCTCCCCCTCCGCTGGTCTCCCGCCTGGTTCGCCCCGAGCCGCTGACCCTGCCCCTGCGCCGAACCGAAGGACTGGCAGCGATCCTCGGGCTGCTCGGCCTCCTCGTCTCGGCGGCCGGATCGTGGCGGCCCTCGTATTGGGGCGACGAGGCGGCCAGCGTGATGTCGGCGGAACGATCCCTGCCGGGGCTCTTCCGACTTCTGGACAACGTCGACGCGGTGCACGGCGCCTATTATCTGCTGCTGCACGTCTGGATCGGCCTCTTCGGCTCTTCGGAGCTGGCGACTCGCGGGCTGAGCGCCCTCTTCGTCGGCGTCGCGACGGCCGGCACCTTCGTGTTGGCACGCACCCTGATCTCCCACCGGGTCGGCGTGCTCGCGGCCATCGTCTTCGCGCTGCTCCCCCGGGTCACCTACATGGGCGCCGAAGCCCGTTCGGCCGCCGTCGCCACGGCCGTTGTGGTGTGGCTGACCGTTCTGCTGGTGCACCTGCTGCGGAGCCGCTATCAGGATCGCGCCACCCGCTTCGCGCTCTGGGCGGCTTACACCGCGCTCCTGGCCCTGGGAATCTACTTCTTCCTCTTTGTGCTGCTGCTGATCCCGGTGCTCGGCCTCGCCGTGCTGCTGATACCGCCGGAGGGCGACAGGTGGGCGGGCATTCGCGCCTGGACCCTGGCCACGGCCTCCGGGCTCGCCCTGGCTGCCCCCGTGATGGCGGCCAGCCTCCAGCAGCGCGATCAGATCGCCTTCATCGGGCGGCGCCCGCCGATCGCCGTGCTCACCGCCGCAGTGCACCAGTGGTTCGGCAACGTACCGCTGGCCGTTCTGGCGTGGGGTCTGATCCTGCTGGCGGTCGTGATGGTCTTCGCCGTGCGCGGGCGGCGGGCCGCACCAACAGCAACCAGGGCGGCCCTGGCGGTCATGCTGGCCTGGCTGATCGTGCCGAGCGCAGCGCTCCTGATCGGCACGCACCTCATCACGCCGATGTACTCGCTGCGGTACCTGTCGGTGGGTACGCCGGCGGCGGCGATCGCCATCGCCATGGGGATCGCCTGCCTCCGGCCGCTCTGGCCGCAGGCCGCCGCACTGGGCCTGATCACGGCTCTCATGCTGCCCACCTATCTCGACCAGCGCGGCGAGTTCGGCAAGAACTACGGCAGTGACCTGCGCCAAGCGTCCGAGGTCGTGCGGGCCGGCGCGCAGCCCGGAGACGCGGTCGTTTTCGACGAGAGCGTGCGGCCCTCCCGCAAGCCCCGCCTCGCCCTGCGGCTCTACCCGGCCGCGTTCGAGGGCCTGCGGGACGTCACCCTCGCGGTGCCGTTCGACGCCACCAACGACTTGTGGGACGTGGCTGTGCCGCTGGAGCAGGTGACCGATCGACTTACCGACACGAACCGGGTCTGGGTGCTGCAGAACCAGGCCAGTGGTGAGAATAGGCGGGGGGACAACATCCGCACCCTGCAACAACTCGGGTTCACGGTCGCCGAGTCGACCATGCTGAACCGCACGCAGATCATCGAAATGACAAGGTAGCCCCATGGCTCGGACTCTGATCATCATCCCGACCTACAACGAGCAGGGCAACGTCGCGTCGATCGTGGCCCGGGTGCGCGCGAGCGTGCCGGCGGCCGACGTTCTGGTCGTCGATGATTCCTCCCCGGACGGCACGGGGCAGTTGGCTGACGCGCTGGCCGCCACCGATTCCCAGGTGCACGCCCTGCACCGCTCCCGGAAGAGCGGCCTCGGAGCCGCCTATCTCGAGGCCTTCGCCTGGGGGCTCTCCCGCGGCTACGACCGACTGGTGCAGCTCGACGCCGACGGATCGCACCTGCCAGAGCAACTGCCGACCCTGCTCGAGGCCGCGGAGACGGCGGATGTGGTGCTGGGCTCCCGCTGGGTCCCGGGCGGAATGGTGCGGAACTGGCCGTGGCACCGGCGTCTGCTGTCGCGGGGCGGATCGGTCTACTCGCGCGTGCTGCTCCGGC
Source organism: Cryobacterium sp. M25 (assembly GCF_002929635.1). NCBI lineage: Bacteria > Bacillati > Actinomycetota > Actinomycetes > Micrococcales > Microbacteriaceae > Cryobacterium > Cryobacterium sp. M25. The sequence goes on from NZ_PJJU01000034.1 coordinate 44,940, forward strand.
TGCCCCAGCGAGACGTCACCGGCGGTTACCGCGTCTTCACGGCGCATGCCCTCCGGCGAATGGACCTCTCCGGCGTCGAGAGCCTGGGCTACTGCTTCCAGATCGACATGCTGCTGCATGCGGTTCGGGCCGGGCTCAGCGTTGTCGAGAAGCCGATCACGTTCGTGGAGCGCACCGTCGGTTCCTCGAAGATGAGTGCCGCGATCGTGGCCGAGGCGATGGCCCGTGTCACGATCTGGGGTCTCACCGGCAGGAACGCTCGCCGCGTTGCCGCGTCTGCACCGACATCCCTGCCGCGTGCCCGCTGACCGGACCCGCACGCCGCCCCATGGGCGTGACTTCTGGTCAGAGTGACTATAAGATGAATCCATTCAGTTAGAGTCACAATGACCTTTACTTGGGGAATGACAGTGGATGCGCGAATAAACACCCAGCTTGAGGCGACCCTCGCCGTGTCGACGGTCATTTTCGCCCTGCGGCCGGATCCGGAATCCGGCCACTCGACCCTGTGGCTGCCGCTTGTACGCCGCACCCGGGAACCCTACCTCGGCCAGTGGGCGTTGCCCGGCGGCGGCCTGCGGGCCGATGAGCGCCTGGCCGGCGCGGCCGCGCGCGCCCTGCGCGAGACCACGGGCCTGACCCCCAAGTACCTCGAGCAGCTCTACACCTTCGGGGATCCGGGGCGTTCCCCCGGCGGCCGGGTCGTCTCGGTCGTCTACTGGGCGCTCGTCGAGTCCGGTGAGGCGGCGCTGGCCGTCGAGGACGAGAACGTGCGGTGGTTTCCGGCCGACCACCTGTCGCCGCTCGCCTTCGACCACAACCTCATCGTGGAATACGCCCTCTGGCGCCTGCGCACCAAGGTGGAGTACTCCCGCATCGCGCACGCGTTCCTAGGCGAGACCTTCACGCTCGCGCAGCTGCGCGAGGTGCATGAGGCCGTGCTGCAGAAGGCCCTTGACCCGGCCAACTTCCGCCGCACGATCGAGGGGTCAGGCACCGTGGTCGACACCGGCCAGCGCGTGGCCGGCGTACCGCATCGGCCGCCCCGCCTCTACCGCTACAACGATTCCGTTCATGCCACCGCTCCGGGTGCGCTCGAGCCGGCCATCGGCTGAGCATGACTCTTCCTCCCAGCACCCTCCTGCTGGCCACCGCTTGTCCGACTATCGCTTTGTATGATTATCGAGGAGTAACCGCATGACCATCGCATCGGTCGACCAGACCATTCGACTCATCAGCACGGGAGCTGCCGCCGGCAGCACGTGCAGCCCCGACCTGCTCACTGCCCCGTGGGAGTTTGATTCCGGCACGCCGGGCTACGGCCCGGGGTCGTCGATGGGCGATGTCATCCCCACCGGGTCACCGCGGCAGGGTGAGCTGCCCGAGGTCTACCGTCGCGCGTCGACGGAGGAACTCGGCGACCGCATCCGTACCGCCAAGGCCACGCTCGGCGACCGGGTCGTGGTCCTCGGGCACTTTTACCAGCGCGAGGAGGTGTTGGCGCACGCGGACTTCGTGGGCGACTCCTTCCAGCTGGCGCAGGCCACGAAGAGCCGTCCGGATGCCGAGGCGATCGTCTTCTGCGGAGTGCACTTCATGGCCGAAACCGCCGACTTGCTTTCCACGCCGGAGCAGGCGGTCATTCTGCCCAACCTCGCCGCCGGCTGCTCGATGGCCGATATGGCCGATATCGACTCCGTCACCGACTGCTGGGAACAGCTGGAGGACCTCTACGGCAGCGAGCAGGGCGTCGACGGCCGCGTGCCCGTGATCCCGGTCACCTACATGAATTCCTCGGCCGCGCTGAAGGCGTTCTGCGGCGAGCACGGCGGCATCGTCTGCACCTCCTCCAACGCCGAGACCGTGCTCGAGTGGGCCTTCGCCCGCGGCCGCCGCGTTCTCTTCTTCCCCGACCAGCACCTCGGCCGCAACACCGCCAAGGCGATGGGGGTGCCCCTCGAGCGGATGCCGATGTGGAACCCGCGCAAGGCCCTCGGCGGCAACACGGCCGAGGAGCTCGAGGCCGCCCAGGTCGTGCTCTGGCACGGGTTCTGCAGCGTGCATAAGCGCTTCACGGTGGACCAGATCACCGCGGCCCGCCAGTCGCACCCGGACGTGCGCGTGGTCGTGCACCCGGAGTGCCCGATGGGCGTCGTCGACGCCGCCGATTCCTACGGCTCGACCGACTTCATCAAGAAGGCCATCGAGGCAGCCCCGGCCGGGTCCACGTTCGCCATCGGCACCGAGATCAACCTGGTGCAGCGGCTCGCCGCACAGCACCCCGAGCACACCATCTTCTGCCTCGACCCGGTGGTCTGCCCCTGCTCCACCATGTACCGCATCCACTCGGGCTACCTGGCCTGGGTGCTCGAAGCGCTGGTCGGCACCGCGGACCGCGCGCCCGAGGTGCTCAATCGAATCCAGGTATCGGGCGAGGTTGCCGGCAACGCCCGCGTCGCCCTCGAACGGATGCTTTCCGCCAAGCCGCCCGTCTCCATCGAGGCCTGACCGTGACCCGCGTGCTCGTCGTCGGCAGTGGGCTGGCCGGACTCATCGCCGCGGTGCGTGCGACGGATGCCGGCCACCAGGTCACCCTCGTCACGAAAGCGGCCCTGCCCGACAGCAACACCCGCTGGGCCCAGGGCGGGATCGCCGCGGCCATGTTCCCCGATGACTCGGTCGAGTCACACGTACAGGACACCTTACGCGCCGGGGCCGGACTCTGCGACCCGGTCGCAGTGCGCGTGCTCTGTTCCGAGGGGCCGGCTCGGGTGCGGGACCTGATTCGGTTCGGTGTGGACTTCGACCGCGACGAGTCCGGGGTGACCCGCGGACTGGAGGCTGCCCACTCCCGCTCGCGGGTGCTGCACGCCGGCGGGGACGCCACGGGCGCAGCCATCGAGGCTGCCCTCGTGGCGACGGTGCGTGAACGGGCCGCCCGCTCGCTGCGGGGCGTGGGCGCCCGCCTGCGCGTGCAGGAACACACAATGCTGGTTGATCTGACCGTGCAGGACGGTCGCGTGACCGGGGCTGTCCTCCTCGGGCCCGACGAAGCACTCCGCACGATCCCCGCCGACACGGTGATCCTGGCGACCGGCGGTGCCGGCGAGCTCTTCCCGCACACCACGAACCCGGCTCTGGCGACGGGTGACGGCGTGGCCGCCGCGTGGCGCGCGGGGGCATCCGTCGCCGACCTCGAGTTCTACCAGTTCCACCCGACCGCGCTCGCGGTTCCCGGTACCCCGCTGGTCTCCGAGGCGGTGCGCGGGGAAGGCGCCGTGCTGCGAAATGCGTCGGGCCACCGCTTCATGCTCGACCTGCACCCCGATGCGGAACTCGCCCCGCGCGACATCGTGGCCAGAGGCATCGCCCGGGAAATGACCAGGCAGGGCAGCGAACCGGTGCGACTGGACGCCACCGGTCTCGGCCGCGAACTTCTCGAGCGACGCTTCCCGACCATCACCGCGGCCTGCCGTGCTGCCGGCCTGGACTGGGCCGTCGAATCGATCCCGGTCGCCCCGGCGGCGCACTACTGGATGGGCGGGGTGCTCACGGATATCTGGGGCCGCACCAGCCTGCCCGGCCTGTTCGCCGTGGGTGAAGTGGCCCGCACCGGCGCCCACGGCGCCAACCGGTTGGCCTCCAACTCTCTGCTCGAGGCGGCCGTGTTCGCCGACCGGGCCGTGCGCGCGCTGCGCCTGCCGGTTCGGGTGTCGGCGGGGGTCTCGGTCGTGACCGGCTCGACCACCGGGGGGTTGCCTGCCGGCGTCGACCGTGACGCGGTACAGCAGCTGATGTGGGAGTGCGCGGGAGTGCTGCGGAGTGGGGAGAAGCTCGCCGAGGCATCCGTCACCCTGACCGACTGGGCCACCCGTCCGACGGGCCCGGACGAAACCACTGCACCTAATATGCGGGTTCGGGCATATGAAGACGCCAACCTGCTCGACCTGGCGCGGGTCACCGTGGCTTCCGCCCTGGCCCGGGAGGAATCGCGCGGCGCACATCACCGCTCCGACTACCCCGACGGCCGGCCCGAGCTCGCCCGCACCGTCGCCTGGACCCGCACCGTCGCCTGGACCCGCGGCACAGCCCCGGACACAGCCGACGGCATGCGGAGCACCCTGAATCTGGACCACCCCACTGAGGCCGAGGAGGCCATTGCATGCTGACCATGAACGCCATCGACACCGTCGTGCGCGCCGCGCTCGAGGAGGACGCCCCCTGGGGTGACCTCACCTCGCAGGTGCTGATCCCCGCCGACGCCGCCGCGACCGCGCAGCTGGTCGCCCGGGAATCCGGCGTCTTCAGCGGTGGTGCCGTGTTCGCGGCGGCCTTCCGACTGACCGACGCGCGCATCGTCGTTCGGATGCTCGTGGCCGACGGCACCGTCTTCGACGCCGGTGACACCCTGGCGGAAGTGTCGGGGTCCGCCCGCGGCATTCTGCAGGCCGAGCGCATCGGCTTGAACTTCGTGCAGCGCATGAGCGGGATCGCCACACTGACAGCGCTCTACGTGGCCGAGACGGCCGGCACCCGCGCCCGCATCGTCGACACCCGCAAGACCACCCCGGGCCTGCGTGTGCTGGAACGTGCCGCGGTGCGCGACGGCGGCGGCCACAACCACCGGTTCAGCCTCTCCGACGCGGTCATGGCCAAGGACAACCACCTGGCCGTGCTCACCGCGGGCGGCCTGAACCTCACCGAAGCGCTCCGGCAGGTGCGCGACCGCATCTCCCACACCACGCACCTCGAGGTGGAGGTGGACCGGATCGACCAAATCGAGCTTGTGCTTGCCGCCGGCGTCGACACGATCATGCTCGACAACTTCAGCCCCGACGACCTGCGCGAGGGCGTACGCCTCACGGGCGGCCGAGCACGCGTGGAGGCCAGCGGCGGCGTCTCTCTGCTGACCGTGCGCGGCATCGCCGAGACCGGCGTCGACATCATCTCGGTCGGGGCCATCACGCACAGCGTGCGCTCCCTCGACCTCGGCCTCGACGTCGTCATCCTCACCGAGGGCTGAGCGGTCCGGCCATGATCTATCTCGACAACGCCGCGACCACCCCGGTGCGACGGGAAGTTCTCGAGGTGCTCTGGCAGCAGCTCGCGGGCCGGTTCGGCAACCCATCGAGCCACCACCGAGTGGGTGAGGCCGCGGCCGCCGCGCTGGCCGAGGCGCGGGCCATGGTCGCGGGCGTGCTCGGGTGCCGGTCGGCCGACGTGGTGTTCACGACCGGCGGCACCGAGTCCGACAACCTCGCGATCAAGGGCATCGCCCTGGGCGCCCCACGCGGCCGTCACCTCATCACGACGCCGATCGAGCACGAGGCGGTACTCGAATCCTGCGACTATCTGCGCCGCCTGCACGGCTTCGAGGTGACGCTCCTGGACCCGGATGCCTCCGGCCGGGTGGATCCGGAACAGCTCCGCGCCGTGATCCGCCCGGATACCACCCTCGTCTCGGTGCAGTACGCCAACAACGAGGTCGGCACCGTTCAGCGGATTGCGGAACTATCGGCCATCGCCCAGGGCGCCCGCGTGCCGCTCCACACCGACGCCGTGCAGGCGGCCGGCTGGCTTTCGGTCGACGTGGGGGCTCTCGGCGTCGATGCCCTGAGCCTGTCGGGCCACAAACTCGGCGCACCTCCCGGCATCGGGGTGCTTTTCCTGCGCGGCCGCATCGCGGTCGAACCGGTGCTGCACGGCGGCGGTCAGGAGCGCGGGCGCCGCAGCGGAACGGAGAACGTACCCGGGGCGCTGGCACTGGCGACCGCACTGCGCCTCGCCGAGGCGGAACGCGCGGAGGCAGCGCCCCGCATCACCGCGCTGCGGGATGCCTTCATCACCACGGTTCTGAGCGGCACACCGTCGGCCCGGCTCACCGGCCACCCGACGGAGCGTCTGCCGGGCACCGCCTCGTTCGTCTTCCCGGGCACGAGCGGCGAGGCGGTGTTGCTCGAACTGGAACAGCGCGGCATCGTCTGCTCGAGCGGGTCGGCCTGCGCGGCCGACAGCGACGAACCGTCCCACGTGTTGACCGCTCTGGGCATCCCGGCTGAGGTCGCCCAGACCGCCGTGCGGTTCACGCTGGCATCGACGACCACAGCAGCGGATGCGTCTGAAGCGGCCGCATCCGTTCAGGCCGCCGTGGGCACCGTCCGCAGTCTCGACCGAGGCTGACCTGCCGGGGCTTCAGGCGCGGCTTCGCGCGCGTGACGCGCGCGTGACGCGCGCGTGCACGCGCGCGCCAGAAACCGAACTTACTGCGAGTTGTCAGACAATTTCCGAAGGTTTCGTTCCTCGCGGCGAAGATGCCCCCGATCAGCTAATCTGCTGACGGCGACCGACCCTGGACCACTGACTGCGCGTCCCTTGACGTGCGGCCGTCTGGCCAGCGCCCTAAGGTTATAGCTAAGAGGCGATAAGCCCAAGGTGGGCCGCCAAAAAGGGACACAATGACAATAATCGACAAACCAGTCACCGAGTCACTTGCCACTCAAATTGACTCTCTGGTTAAAGCCGCTCAGGTCGCGCTTCTGGATTACGCGAACTTCACGCAGGAACAAATCGACCACATCGTTAAGAAAGCCTCGGTGGCTGCTCTCAGCAAACACGCCGAACTTGCCGTTCACGCCGTAGCCGAAACCGGCCGTGGCGTATTCGAAGACAAGGCCGTTAAAAATCTTTTCGCATGCGAGCACGTTACGAACTCGATGCAAAACCTTAAGACCGTCGGCGTTATCAGCCGAGACGACATTACCGGCATTACTGAGATCGCCGAGCCGGTCGGCGTGATTTGCGGTGTGACCCCCGTTACGAACCCCACCTCGACCGCGATCTTCAAGTCGCTCATCGCGCTGAAGACCCGCAACCCGATCGTTTTCGGTTTCCACCCGGGCGCCCAGCAGTCTTCTGTGGCCGCAGCGCGCGTCGTGCGCGACGCCGCCATCCTCGCCGGTGCACCGGCAAACTGCATCCAGTGGGTCGAAACGCCGTCCCTCGAGGCCACCAGCCTGCTGATGAACCACCCGGGCGTCGCAACCATCCTCGCCACCGGTGGCAACGCCATGGTCCGGGCCGCGTACTCCTGCGGCAAGCCCGCCCTCGGCGTCGGCGCGGGCAACGTTCCCGCCTTCATCGAGAAGAGCGCCAAGCTCAAGCGTGCCATCAACGACGTCGTGCTCTCCAAGTCCTTCGACTATGGCATGATCTGCGCGTCGGAGCAGGCCGTCATCATCGAAGAGCCGCTCTACGCAGAAGCCATGGCCGAGTTCAAGATCCTGCACACCTACCTGGTCACCCCGGCCGAGAAGCTTCTCCTCGAGGACTACATCTTCGGAGTCCAGGCCAACTCGACCAACTGTGGCGAGGCCAAGCTCAACGCCGCCGTCGTCGGCAAGTCGCCGGTCTGGATCGCCCAGCAGGCCGGATTCACCATCCCGGCCGACACATCGATCATCCTGGTCGAGGTCGCCGGAGTGGGACCGCACGAGCCGATGACCCGCGAAAAGCTGGCACCCGTTCTCGCCGTGCTGCATGCCAAGGACGCTGAAGAGGGCATTTCGCTCTCCGAGCAGATGGTTGAATTCGACGGCCTCGGCCACTCGGGCTCCATCCACAGCGAAAACCCGGCCATCATCGAAGAGTTCGGAACCCGCGTCAAGGCGGTCCGGATCATCACCAACGCTCCCAGCTCGCTCGGTGGTATCGGTGACATCTACAACGCGTTCATCCCGTCGTTGACGCTCGGCTGTGGCTCGTACGGACACAACTCCGTCTCGAACAACGTCTCCGCGATCAACCTCATCAACGTCAAGCGCATCGGCAGAAGGAACAACAACTTGCAGTGGTTCAAGGTCCCCGCCAAGACGTACTTCGAGCCGAACGCCATCCGTTACCTGGCGGACATGCGCAACGTCGAACGTGTCACGATCGTGACCGACTCGACCATGACCCGCCTCGGTTTCGTCGACAAGATCCTCGACATCCTGAACCGGCGCGAGGGCCGCGTCGCACTGCAGATCATCGACAACGTGCTGCCCGAACCGACCGTCTCAGCGGTCGAAAAGGGTGCCGCCGAAATGCGGGCCTTCAAGCCTGACACCATCATCGCCCTCGGCGGCGGCTCGCCGATGGACGCCGCGAAGGTCATGTGGCTGCTGTACGAACACCCCGAAATCGAATTCTCCGACATGAAGGAAAAGTTCTTCGACGTGCGCAAGCGCGCGTTCAAGTTCCCCGACCTCGGCGAACTGGCCAAGCTCGTCTGCATCCCCACCACTTCGGGCACCGGTTCGGAAATGACCCCGTTCGCCGTGATCACCGACGAAGTCACCGGAGTCAAGTACCCGCTCGCGGACTACGCCCTCCTGCCGACCGTCGCGATCATCGACCCCGTGCTCACGGCCATGATGCCGTCGTTCCTGGTTGCTGACTCGGGTTTCGACGCTCTCACGCACGCCACCGAGGCCTACGTGTCCGTCTACGCGAACGACTTCACCGACGGCCTCTGCCTGCACGCGATCAAGCTGATCTTCGAGAACATCGTGACCAGCGTCAACGGCACCACCGCGAGCACCGACGGTGAGGTCATCAAGGCCCGCGAGAAGATGCACAACGCCTCGTCGATCGCCGGTATGGCGTTCGGCAACGCGTTCCTGGGTATTTGTCACGCGATGGCTCACGTCACCGGCGCGCAGCTCCACCTGATCCACGGCCGGGTCAACGCGACCTACCTGCCGCACGTGATCCGTTACAACGGCCTCATCCCCACCAAGCTCACCAGCTGGCCCAAGTACGAGAGCTACATCGCCCCGGAGCGCTTCCAGCAGATCGCGAAGCACCTCGGCCTCCCGGCGTCGACCCCGGCGGAGGGCGTCGAGTCCTACGCCCTGGCCGTGGAGAAGCTGCGCGACCTGGCCGGCATCAAGCCGTCCTTCCAGGCGCAGGGTGTGCCGGAGGAGGACTTCATCAGCCGCCTCGACAGCCTGGCCATGGGTGCTTACGGTGACCAGTGCGCACCGGCCAACCCGCGCATGCCGATGCTCGACGACATGCACACCATCATGGAGGCCGCGTACTACGGCACCTCTTTCAACGAGGTCCGCGCCGGTCGCGCGGCCGTCGAAGCAGTGGCACCGGCCGAAGAAAAGAAGTCGGCCCGCAAGGCAGGCAAGTAGCCGTCACCGCCTGATTGGCTGGGGAACGGCCCCGCACCTGTTGGTGCGGGGCCGTTCTCGTGTACGGCCCACCCTGTGGCAGGAGCGAGCCTGGTCACAGTCAGTTCAGAGCCAGCGCGCTGCCACGGGGGTCTCCCCCGCATCGGAAGTAACGCCCGATCGGGCACGGCCGGCGGCCCAGGCGGCCAGGTCGGCGAGCGACCCCGTGACCTGGTGGGCGGCATCCGGATCGCCGTAGCCTGTGTGCGTCGAATCCGTCGCGGTGAGCCGGCGGCCCGTATCACCCCGGGAGGCCCAGGCACCGACGATCTCGCCGAGAAGCCGCTCGAGAGCCTCCTCCGGCAGGTCCCGGAAGCCGGCACCGTGGTTGAGGTCGACGGCGTGGATCCAGAGTTCGCGGGTGCGCATCCAGACCGTGTCCCGCAGCGGCACCATGGCACCCTGCCCGTTCCTGACCGGAACGACCCAGCGGTCGTCCGCCAGCGCCAGCCAGCGTCGGTCCAGGTCGGCGGCCGAGTCCGCCCAGGATTCTCGGAGCGCGTCGGGACTGAGGATGCTGCCCGCGGCGATCTCCGCATTCCGCGCCTCCATCGAGGCATACATCACCGTCTCGGCTCCGGTGTCGGCCCACTGTGCCAGCCGTCCGATCGCACGGGCGTTGGACGCGACGTGCGCGACGACCTGGCGCCGGGTCCAGCCCGGCAGCAGGGAGTCCCCGTCGAGTTCATCGTCCGTGAGCCCCTGCAGTTCGCGACCGAAGAATTCCGTGCCCCGCCGGGCGAGGTCCAGCGTCAACCGGCGTGCAGAAAGCTCAAACGGATCGTGGGGTGCGCTCACGGGGCCCCTTTCTCGGGTCAACGCGTATGGTCCCTACGCTATACGGCGACCCACCCTCCCCAACGTTCCCGCGACGCTGGTCGAGCCTGTCGAGCCCGGGACCGAGACTAGGGACCAGGGACCGGGGCAACATCGTCGGCCTGGGACCAGGGGCCAGGGACCCCCTATCCGTTCTTCCGTTCGACCGCGTCCGTCATCCGGGTGCGGGACTTGGTCACGT